>URKX01000005.1 GCA_900548545.1 uncultured Oscillospiraceae bacterium | reverse complement strand
GCGCCACCTTGCCAAGGTGGAGGTAGCGAGTTCGAGCCTCGTCTTCCGCTCCAATTGTTGAAAAGACGCTTATTTTCCTTTCAAAAAGTAAGCGTCTTTTCTTACAGATGGTGACATAGCCAAGCGGTAAGGCATGGGTCTGCAAAACCCTGATTCCCCGGTTCAAATCCGGGTGTCACCTCCAAAGATCCGTATTCCTTTTGGAATACGGATTTATTTTTTCCGGGTTCTATCTCTTTATGCAAAAAGAAGGCTGTTTTTCATCCTGACAACCAGGTAAAAAAACAGCCTTCTTCTTGATTCCATTTTATAGGTTTTCTGCCAGTTTTGTTGCGTACCGCACGGAGGCCATGGCATCTTTACCGTAAAAGTTTGCGCCAATGCTGTCGGCGTACTCCTGGGTGAGCACAGCGCCGCCCACCATCACTTTGACATGGGGGACTTCTTGATGCAGCAGCTGGATGGTTTCCCTCATGTTCACCACGGTGGTGGTCATCAGGGCGCTTAAGCCAACTAACTGTGCGTTTTCCCGTTTCACTGCTTCCAGCACCGTTTTCGGGGGCACATCCTTGCCCAGGTCAATGACACGGAAACCATAGTTCTCCAAAAGCACCTTGACGATATTCTTCCCAATATCGTGCACATCGCCCTTTACAGTGGCAACCACAATGGTCAACCGGCTGCGCTGAGTATCTTCTTCCCCGTGTAAATGGGACTTGATTACCTCAAAGGCCGCTTTCGCCGCTTCCGCACTCATAAGCAGCTGGGGAAGGAAAAGCGTCTTTTTCTCAAAGCGTTCCCCAACAGCATCCAGGGCAGGGACAATCTCTTGGTCGATCAGGTCTAACCCCGACCGAGCCTGGATGGCTTGTTCCGCTGCTTGGTGAGCGGCATCCTTTAAACCCTTTTCAATGGCCTCCTGCAAGGTGTACTCACTTTTAGAGGGGGCAAGAGTTGCTGTCACTGCCTCTTGACCGTAAGCGGCGATGTAATCCATACAGTTGGTATCCCAGCCTGCAAGAGCGCAGTACGAGCGGTATGAGCGCATCATCTGCTCAGATTTGGGATTCATGATCGCTGCATCCAATCCCCGCTGCAACGCCATGAGGAAAAACGCTGCAGTGATATTTTCCCTCTGAGGGAGCCCAAAAGACACGTTGGACACCCCCAAGGATGTTTTTACCCCCAGTTCCTTTTTGATGCGTTCCAGGGCCTCCAGGGTGACAAGAGCGGCATCTTGACCAGCGCTCACTGCCATAGTCAGAGGGTCAATGATGATATCGTTCCGGGAGATGCCGTAAGAAAGAGCGGTTTTCACAATCCGCCGGGCAGCCAGAAAGCGTCCTTCGGCGGTTTCCGGGATCCCCTCTTCCGTGATAGTCAGGCCAATGACTACACCGCCGTATTTTTTCACCAGAGGGAAAATGGCCTTCATAGAAGAAGCTTTTGCAGTCACTGAGTTTACCAGCGGTTTGCCGTTATAGCGCCGCATAGCCCGTTCCATGGTCACAGGGTCCGATGTGTCAATCTGCAGCGGCAGGGAAGACACAGCTTGGAGTTCTTCCACCACCTGGCACATCAAAGCAGGCTCGTCGATCTCAGGCAGCCCCACATTCACATCCAACACATGGGCTCCCGCATCCTGTTGGGCGAGGCCCTCCCGCAGCACATAGGGGATATCGTGGTCCCGCAGGGCCTGTTTAAATTTCGGTTTGCCGGTGGGATTGATCCGCTCACCGATGATCACTGGCTGTTTCCCAAATTCCACCCACTGGATCCCCGAGGTGACCACGGTACGAGAGGGGACAGGCAGCTCTCGGCAGCTGAGGCCGGCACAGGTAGCTGCTGTTTTACGGATGTGTTCCGGAGTGGTACCGCAGCAGCCACCCACCACCCAGGCACCGCCCCGGGCAATTTCACCCATCCAACTGGCAAATTCGTCAGGGGTGATGTCATAGCAGGTTTTGCCATCCCGTTCTACCGGTAGCCCAGCGTTGGGATTGACTACAATAGGCAGTCCAGTAGCTTCCCGGAGTTTGGGGAGGAGGGTAGCCATCTGCTTGGGCCCCAGCCCACAGTTGAAGCCAATGGCATCTGCCCCCAAGCCTTCCAGCACTGCAACAGCCACTTCAATGCTTCCACCAGTGAGCAGCTTTCCATCCTGATCGAAGGTCATGGTGACAAATACCGGCAGGTCGGAATACTCCTTGGCTGCCAGCAACGCAGCCTTCGCCTCATAGATGTCGCTCATAGTTTCGATGAGGATAGCATCCGCACCAGCCATCACCCCAGCGTGCACCATTTCCCCAAAAACAGAAACAGCGTCTTCAAAGTCCAGCTCTCCCAAGGGGCGCAGCAGTTTCCCTGTGGGGCCGATATCTAAAAACACCAGTCCATGGCCACACTCTATTACGGCTTGCTGGGCATTGCGCACCCCGGCGAAAACCACTTCTTCAACGGAGTGTCCGGTACCCTCCAGCTTGACCCGGTTAGCGCCAAAGGTATTGGTCTTGAGAAAATCTGCCCCTGCCTGTAAATAGGAGCGATGAATGCCCACCAGATCTTCCCGGTGGGTGAGGCTCCACAATTCCGGCAACTCTCCAGGCTGCAGGCCCATGGCTTGCAGTGTGGTGCCCATGGCGCCGTCAAACAAACAGATCCTCCCACCCAATCGACTTAAAACCTTATCCATGTGCGTCATCCTCTCTGTGAAGGTCATTTTCATCTTTTGCTTTGCGGAAGGGGCAGTCCCCCGCAGAACAAGTCATACATTTTCCCACGTGGCACAGGGAGGGGTCGGGGGAAAGCCCCACCACCCCCGTGATGGATTTTGTGGGAAGCATGAAGCAATTCTCTGTCAAAGTGATGCCGATCTTTTTGGAAACCTGTAGCGCTTCAAACAAGAACCGCTGGCAGGTTAAAGGGAAATCCCCATAGCCTGGGCTGTAGCGGGGCCGCGGGTATAAGCCCCGCGCGGCCGCGTAAGCTTCAATATCAGCCTGGGCCAAGTCCGCCTGTTCCTCCGTATAAGCGGCTGCACAGGCTTGCAAAACAGGCACCATAGGCATATTCGTCAATTCCTGCCGCTTGATGAGGGCGTCTACGCCGGGGCCTAAGGTAAAAGCCACGAGAAAAACCTCCTGGCAGCCCTGTAAGTGGGCGGCCAACGTTTTGCTGGGCACACGGGTCCCGCCCAAAATGACATCCCCCTGGCTCACGGAAAGGGAAAATTTCCCTGAAAGGAACCGGGGGGTGGAAGCCTGCAGAACCGCTTGTTCGGCCTGGTCAATCATGGCATTTAATGTGGGGGTCGGTTTTGCTCCGCCCAAATAGCGGAGGATCTCTTGCCGGTCCATCCAGGCACCTCAGCGCAGGATATGGCTGAGATTTTCCATGATCCTGGCTGCGGTCTGAGGCCGGTTCATGGTGTACAGGTGGATGTATGTTACCCCGTTGGCAATCAGGTCGATGATCTGTTCCGTTGCATAGGCAATGCCGGCTTGCTCCATGGCAAGAGGGTCGTCGGAAAACTTGTCAGCGATGGCCTTGAACCGGGGAGGCAGCACGGTGCCGGAAAGCTCGCAGCTGCGTTTGATCTGCCTGGCATTGATCACCGGCATGATGCCCGGGATCACAGGGACGTTGATGCCCACGGCCAGCACCCGGTAAAGGAAGTTATAATACACATTGTTGTCAAAGAACATTTGTGTGGTGAGAAAATCACAGCCAGCGTCCACCTTTTCTTTTAAGTAGGCGATATCGTCCTCTTTATGCTCGCACTCCACATGGCCCTCGGGATAGCAGGCGCCGCCTATGCAAAAATCCCCTTGCTCTTTGATGTCCCGGATCAAATCTACCGCATAGGTATAGGGGCCGGGGACAAAGTCCTTGGGCCGGTCGCCGCGCAAAGCAAGGATGTTTTCAATCCCTCGCTCCTTCATTTCCGACAAGCGCTCGGCAATTTCCTCCCTGGAAGAATCACAGCAGGTCAAGTGGGCCAGGGCAGGGATGTGGTGGCGTTCCTGGATATAGGAGGCCACTTCCACGGTTTTTTTCGAAGTGCTGCCGCCTGCACCGTAAGTCACGCTGATAAAATCCACACCCAAAGCCTGGATAGCATCCACGGTTTCGAAAATGCCGCTAAAAGCAGTATCCTTTTTGGGCGGGAATATTTCGCAGGAAAAGGTGACTTTTTTGGAGTTGTTCTCCAAAAGGGCCTTTATTTTCATTGGGAGTCACGTCCTTTCATTCGGGTATTTTTTATTGTACCATGGGGGAGAAGAATTGAAAAGAGAATAGCCCAAAATCTTTTTGCATATCCCTGTATTGTGTTTTTGGGGGGATGATTATGAAACGAAAATTGCTGTTTTGGCTGTTGTTTTGCGGTTCCTTGCTGTTGTTCGGGTTTCAAACTATCGAGGCTTTTGGGATCGTGGCATTCCATGCGGAATTTTTTGAGAAAAAGCCAACCATTGTGATCGATGCGGGCCATGGCGGGGAAGACGGAGGTGCAGTGGGCATTAACGGACTGGTGGAAAAAGATGTGAACCTGTCCATTGCCCTGTCCCTTGCCGAGGACTTAAAAGCCAATCATTTCACAGTGATCTTGGTGCGGGAGGGGGATTACTCTGTAGGGGATCAAGGCCTGCCCACCGTAGCGGAGCGGAAACGGTCCGATACCAAAAACCGGGTGGCTCTGGTGGAATCGGTAGGGGAATGCATTTTGGTCAGCATCCATCAAAATAAATTCTCCCAAAGCCAATACAGTGGAGCTCAAATGTTCTATTCCCCCAATAACCCTGAAAGCGCCCAACTGGCAGAAGCAATCCGGCAAAGTGTTGTCACCTCTTTACAGCCGGAAAACACCCGGCAGAACAAAGAGGCGGGGGAGGAGATCTACCTGCTGACCCACTGCCAGGTTCCGGCTGTTTTGGTGGAATGCGGCTTCCTTTCCAACCCAGGGGAAGCGGAGTTACTGGGGCAAGAAGAATATCAACAGCAAATGGCGGCGTCTATCTACAATGGGATCATCGCCTTCTTAGACCAGCGCCAGGAAGAGAACTCCTCCCAAATGGAGTAAAGGGTTTTTCTCAGGACGGTTTTATGCTATAATACTTTTAAAACGGAAATAAGGGACCATCCAGGTTCGTTAGAAAATCGCTTTATTACCACCAAAAACAATGGTGTGAGAGTATAAGGACGTGGAAAACAAATGGCCGCAAAAAATAAGTTGATCTACCTGTGCAGGGAGTGCGGGTTTGAATCCGCCAAATGGATGGGAAAGTGCCCCGGCTGCGGGGAGTGGAACACCTTAGAAGAAACCATCAAGGAGCCGGTTACTCCCCAAAAGAAACTAGCAGGGAATGGGGGAAGGCTTTCTAGGCCCACACCCATCAACGAGATCAGCACCGAAGAAGAAGCACGCTATCACACGGGCCTTTCCGAGCTGGATCGGGTATTGGGAGGCGGCATTGTCAAAGGGTCGCTTGTCCTGATCAGCGGCGATCCGGGGATTGGCAAGTCAACCATGCTGCTTCAGATCTGTGAGCACCTGGGGCAAACCCTGCGGATCCTGTATGTATCCGGTGAGGAATCCAGCCGGCAAATCAAGCTGCGCGCTTCCCGGCTGGGGGTGCAGAGCCCCCATTTGGAAATCCTGACGGAAACCGACGTGCAGTATATCATGGAGGAAATCCGCAGCACTCAGCCCGACTTAGTGATGATCGACTCCATCCAGACCATGAACTATACGGAGCTGAACTCCTCTCCTGGGAGCGTCACCCAGGTGCGGGAGTGCACCAACGCTATGATGCGCTGCGCTAAGTCCTTAGACATCCCCATTATTGTTGTGGGGCACGTCAACAAGGATGGGGCTATCGCCGGCCCCAAAGTCCTGGAACACATTGTGGACGCAGTACTGTATTTTGAAGGTGACCGTCAAATGACCTACCGCATCCTGCGGGCTGTTAAAAACCGGTATGGCTCCACCAATGAGATTGGTGTGTTCGACATGGGGGAGAATGGTCTGCAACAGGTGGAAAACCCCTCCCAAGCCATGCTGTCTGGCCGCCCCAAAGACGTTTCCGGCACCTGTGTCACGGCGGTGATGGAAGGGACGCGGCCAATCCTGGCGGAGATCCAGGGTCTGGCCACCACCTCTGGATATGGCAATCCCCGGCGCATGGCCACCGGCTTCGATTACAACCGTATGGCGTTGATTTTGGCCGTTTTGGAAAAGCGGGCCGGGTACTATTTCTCCAATTTGGACGCTTACGTTAACGTGGTAGGCGGGCTGCGGCTGGACGAGCCTTCGGTAGATCTTGCTGTGGCAATGTCCCTGGTTTCCAGTCTGAAAGACATCCCTATCCGGGAGGATACGGTGGTGTTTGGCGAGGTGGGTTTGGCCGGGGAACTGCGAAGCGTTAGTCATGCCGATCTTCGCATCGCGGAAGCGGCTCGGCTGGGCTTCACCCGCTGTGTGTTACCCTACCACGGATTGAAAAGCTTGAGCCCTAGCCGCACCCCGCAGATGGAGATTATTGGGGCTAAAAACATCCGGGAAGCCTTTGAGGCAGCCACGTGAGCAGGGCCCTGCGCTTTCCCAGGCTTCCGGAAGGGCCAGTTTCCCTGGTGCTGGCCTCTGGGGAATTCTCCTGGCTGCATCACGCCCTTTGCAGGGAAGGGGTGCAAAGCATCCAAACCGACCAGGATATCCGGTTACCCCAGCCAGTGAAATTTCATCCTGACTTACAAGTATGCCCTCTTCCTAAAAAACAAATGTTCGTTTTGAAGGGGAACGGGCTGTTGGGCCGCCTACAAGGAACGGGGCTTCATCTTCAGGAAACCAACCAAATTCCGGGAAACCTTTATCCCAAGGATGTATTATGTGGAGGGCTGGCATGGGGATCCTGGCTGATTGGCAACCTCAAAGGGATGGATCCATCGATCCGACAAGCTGCCCAACAATTGGGGTGTGAGATCCTTTCAGTGCGGCAAGGCTATTGCGCCTGCTCGGTAGCCTTGGTAGACCACCAGAGCTGTATCACGGCAGACCCAGGTCTGGAAAGGGTACTCGCACAGGCGGGATTTGATGTGCTTCTCATAGAAGCAGGGTCTATTCAGCTGCCGGGATACGATACAGGGTTTATCGGTGGCTGCTGCGGGAAACTGTCGCCGGACAAGATGGCGTTTACCGGGTCACTGAAAAACCATCCATCTGGAACACGGATTCAAATTTTTTTACGGGAACACGGCGTGACACCATTGGAACTTTGCCAGGGCCCATTGATTGACGTAGGGGGGATTATCCCGCTGGCAGAATTTTGATGATCCGCCAACGCAAGCAAAAAACTAATAAAAAATAAGGCCCTTCCAATTAGAGAAAAAGGGTTCGGAAAAAGGAAATACAAAATTATAGAAAATGAATATTTTCTATAATTTAGGGGAGGCCTATTAACTATGGATTCCATTCAAGAAGAACTATCACAGGTGGCACAACAGTATGCCATGTATTTGCGAAATGTGCGGGGATTATCTGCCAAAACCGTCCGGGAATACTGCAAAGATCTCCGCACATTTTTTAGATTCATCAAGCAGGACCGTGGCTTGGTAGATTCAGAAACACCTTTTGATGAAATTTCGGTAGATGACGCCGACCTGGAATTTATCCGTTCCATTTCCACTTACGAGGTGTATGCCTTTATGAACTTTGTGGCGGATGAGCGGAACAATATGGCATCTACCCGCCAGCGGAAGTCCACAACACTGCGTTCCTTTTTCAACTATTTGACGGCCCATGAAAAGCTGCTGGAACAAAATCCTACAGAAAACCTGGTGGCGCCTAAAAAGGCAAAATCTCTTCCCCATTTTTTGTCTCTCGAACAAAGTATTGAATTGCTGAACGCTGTAGAGGGACCGAATGCCCCGCGGGATCGTTGTATTCTAACCCTGTTTTTAAACTGCGGAATGCGTCTTTCCGAGTTGGTGGGCATCAATTTGACGGATGTCATCCACAACAACAATACGCTGCGCATCATAGGAAAGGGCAACAAAGAGCGCATTGTCTATCTCAATCAAGCCTGCCAGGAGTCTATTTCCAACTATTTGGCGGTTCGCCCCAAGGAAGGGGTTATTGACCGCAACGCCCTGTTTCTAAGCAATCGTGGTACGCGCATCAAACCGATCACTGTAGAAGTTATGGTTAAAAAATACTTGGAAAAAATCGGCCTGGGCGGGCCGGGGTACTCCGTTCATAAGCTGCGCCATACTGCGGCAACACTGATGTATCGGTATGGCAATGTGGATATCCGCGTTTTGCAGGATATATTGGGCCATGCGAACTTGGGGACTACCGAGATTTACACCCATACATCCAGTACGCAAATGGAACAGGCGATCCATGCCAACCCTTTGGCCAAGGTCACGGAACGAAAAAAACAAAAAGATGAGCCTAAAAAAAAGGAAAGCGCCAGATAATGGCGCTTTCCTTTTTTTTAGGGTTATTCGTCCAAATTCTTACTTTTCAATTCTGATTTCTTAATTAACCGGCCGTTGACATAAACCATCTTGTCCTCGTCATCGTCCTCATCCTCATCCTCTTCGGGTTGGGCATAAAACCGAACAGCCTCGGGATCTTCCTGAAGAGCCGCCTCTGTTTTTCCCCCATTCTTTTCCTCTTCCATCTTCTTCTCATAAGGTTTAATCAGATATCGTTCTACCACTGGGTAGACAGTGAAATTGATAAAATAACTGATTAGAGAGAACAAAAGGAACAGGGTGAGCAATAACAAGATCATAATTACAAGGCCGTTCAAAGGAATCACATATACCACCAGGTACAGCAGAGCGCCCAACACGGCCGTAATCAAAATGTTCCGGCCAAGGCCAGCTAAAGAGAAGATAAATGCGTTCCGATAGGCTTGGCCGAATTTGAGGTCAAATGTGACAAACATCACTGGCAAGTAGTACTGTGCAAACAGGAAAAAGACTCCAAGAACTAAACAGACCCAAAATGGAATGTAGTAAAACCAGCCGCGGGAAGTGGCGTTATAGTAATACAAAATGGAAAAGCTGAGAACCACATATACCAGATATACAAGGGCGCCGTTCATCAGAAAATATTTCCAGTTGCCTTTGACGTTTTCCCAAAAGTCAGACCACACAAAAGCATGCTCTTCCCTGGCAAAATTCCGGGTCACATAAGTGAGTCCCGCGGTAAACGGCGACAACAAGATAACGGGCAGCGGCACCACATATAAAAACCACACGTCTAGCTGGATCGCCCCTTCCCCCACAGGAAGTTGCAGGACAAAGTGGATGGGCGAAAAGGAAATTACCACCATCAATGCCACCGCCACAATAAATGGGATCAGGAAAATTAAGTTCAACTGTACCAGTTTGCCAAATTTCCGGCCTAGAATTTCAAAAAAACGGACAGGCGCCGATTTCGGAGGCTCGTCCTTACTGACGCCTGGACCAGGCTTATCATAATTTCCGAAAATACCGAGGAATGCCAAAAAACCAACTCCATTTCCACACGAACTTGATAATATAGTTTAGCCCAATTTTGCCTTGGGATGGCAATTATTATACACCTGTTTTACATGGCTGTCCAGCAGTTGGACATACACTTGTGTAGAAGATATGTCCGCATGCCCCATCATGGTCTGGATATCCTTCACAGAAGCGCCGTTCTCTAACAAATGCAAAGCAAAAGAATGGCGCAGCGTGTGAGGGGTAATCTCCTTTGTGATCCCCGCTTCCGCAGCGTACCCTTTGACAATTTTCCAAAAGCCCTGGCGGGTAAGCCTGCCGCCGTTCAAATTGACAAACAGCGCGTTCCCGCTTTCCGGGCCGGTGATTAGTCCCCGCATCCGGTAGATATAATCCGAAACCGCAACAACCGCGGAAGGATACACCGGGATCGAGCGGATCCCCTTTGTCCCCCGGCAATACAAAACCCCGGAACGCAGGTTTAAATCTTGAATATTCAAGTTGATTAGCTCAGAAGCGCGAATCCCAGTGGCATACAGCAATTCCAACATAGCCTTGTCCCGGCAGCCCTTAGGCTCGGTGATATCCGGCTGAGTCAGCAAAAGCTCGATCTCCTCCCCAGAAAGCACTTGAGGAAGCTTCTTGGCAGTTTTTTCCAACTTGATCCCTTTTGCCGGGTTGCAGTCAGTCATGCCCCGGAAAATAAGGAATTTATAGAAGCAACGCACAGAGGCCAGGTTCCGGGAAATCGTGGTGGGAGAACGCTTCAATTCATGCAGGTGATCCACATAGCCTTGAACAGCATGTTCATCTGCTGCAAGGGGATCCACACCAATCTGAGACAGATATTCCAGGTAATATAAAGTATCCCGCAAATAAGACTCCTGCGTGTTGGCAGAATTCGCCTTTTGATTCATCAAATAGTCGCTGAACAAGGCGTAATAATCGCTCGTACTGCCCATGGTTCGTTGCCACCCTCTTTTCTCAAACAAATAGGAAATACACCGACGCCAACAGGCTGCCCAATAAAGAGATCCCTACGGAAAAACTGCAAAACAAAAGAAAATCGTAGAAATACAATTTCAGATCCAGCCCACCTTGTTGGGAAGAAAAACTGGCTTTCGCCAGATGGCCAGAAAATTGGAAAGAGCGCACAGCAAACAACAAGAGCAATACTCCTGTGGCTGCGGCGGCCGGTGTATAAATCAACGCACACTGGAGGAGGCCAAAAAGCTCGTCCTTCCACAAAAAATAGGAAACGCCAATCCCCACTGTTATCCCTCGGAAAACAAGGAACAGGGGAACCGCAAATACCCCAAATGCGGTAATCCCCAAAAGAAATAACGGGATCAGTCCAGTCAGCGCATTGAGCAAAAGGGTAGAAAAACAGGAAACAACCCCCGAACCATTGACAGGTATTCCAGAAAACTGCAAAGGAAGTACCCACCGGTCCTGGAACAGGGCTAGCATTGTGGCGCAGCCGCAGCCGCAAACCACACCGAAAAGCAGCGCGAATAGTAAAAGAGCCCCTGCTTTCCGATGGAAAAAACGCTCCCAAAGAAGGGACTCCTCTTGTCCCTTTTGAGAAAGCCGAACATCCTTTTTCAAAACCTTGCACCTTCCTTTTAAAAACTCCAAAACCTTGTTCTATGGATATGAAAAGAAGGGCGCGGCTATTCTCCTCTTACAAAAAATGAATACAGATTTAAAATTACAGGAAACTTTGGTTTTTGTTTTTGGGAAACCATCATATTCTCAAAAGAGTGTATACATTTTTGAGAATTACAGGCGGTGGAAAACTAGCACGTTTGGAATTTAAGTTTCTTACCTACTGCAGGGAACCACAATATATTCCATCCATTTCCAGAAACCAACGGGACATATTGGATTTCAATCGAAAAAATCCAGTTTTTATGCCCTTTGAGCGGGATCGTACTTTTTACCTTTTCCGCTGGTTTTTCAACGAATGTGTTGACCAGCCCTGCTTTTTTATCCTGTGGATATATACTATAATACATCTTCGGGAATTTTGCAAGCAAATCGGCGAATATTTTTTCGGTTTTATTTCAACCGAACAATTTTATGTACTTTATATTATGTAAACCAATGAATATTTGAACAAGAAGCTTATGTTATTCGCACAAAATATGGTGTGCATAAAAATACACACGGGTACACCGTGTGTATTTTTACTTGTTTTACGTTTAAAATTTCACCTTTCTTTTCCGATTCACGCCCAAAATCCCGCCGATACAACCACTGAAAAAAATCGCTGCCAAACGCCCTGCTCCTCCCAGGGCAATCGCACCTTGGGAATGCAGCAGTCCACCCGCTAAAATGCAGCAGGAAATAAACAGCCCGCAAGCGCCTCCCAGTAAAAGCCCCTTCTCCCCTGTCAACAAAGAAGCTGCCAAACCTCCTAGGAATACAGCAACACACAAAAGCACTGTAACCAATACGGGGACCGCTACACCTTGGGGCAAATTCCCAGTTTTTCCAATCACCAACGCTGCAATGGCCAACAAAATCATCCCAGCGACAATGGCCACCCCTATGGACAACAGGAAACCTTTTACTTTTCGCAAAGAGCACCTCTCCCCTACACCTTTTTGTTTCAACATATGAAGGGGAGAATGAAATTAGCACAAAAAAAGAAGAGGTGTTTCAAAACCTCTTCTCGAAAATTACGTATACGTTTTCTCTTAGCCCTGGTCATCCTCATGGACAGTATCTACACTGGCAATACCCCAACGCTTGATCCGAAGCTTAGATTTGTCGCTGCCGGTTTCAATGACGATGGAGTCGGTTTCATCTTTCACAGCCACGATACGGCCGCAGATGCCGCCAATTGTGGTGATTTCGTCACCCACCTGAGCGTTCTTGCGCATTTCCTGTTCTTTCTTCTTTTTCTTGCTCTGGGGGCGGAAAAAGATAAAGTACAGGGCCACAATGAAGACAGCGTATACCAGAAGCATAATTACCATCTGCACACCGCCGCCCGCGGCAGCAGCTGTTGTGTCAAGAGCCATTACATGATTCATTTTGTCAATGCACCTCCGAATTGATGTTTAGATTATAACAAGAACCAACGAAACTTGCAAGCAAATCATGGAAAGTTTTCTCTTTTAAATCCGTTTTCCCAGCGCTTCTATATGTTCCCGATAGAACTGCTCATAACAGCCGGCGTCCAGTGCCTCGCGGATGCATTCCATTAGGCGGTTGTAGAAATACAGGTTATGCATCACCGTCAGCCGCATAGCCAGCATCTCCCCTGCCTTAAAGAGGTGATGGATGTACGCGCGGCTAAACTTTTGGCAAACAGGGCATTGGCACTTTTCATCCAGCGGGGCCTCATCCAGTTCGTATTTTGCATTGAGCAAGTTTCGGCAGCCCTCCCAAGTAAAAGCGTGACCGTGGCGGGCATTGCGGCTGGGCATGACGCAGTCAAACAAGTCAACGCCCCGGCGGACTGCTTCCAGGATGTTGGCAGGCGTCCCCACGCCCATCAGGTAGCGGATTTTATCCCGAGGCATATGGGGCTCCACCGCCTCGATGATGCGGTACATCTCTTCGGTGGGCTCCCCTACTGCCAGGCCACCGATGGCATAGCCGTCACAATCCAGCTGTGCGATGCGCTTCATGTGTTCTACCCGCAGGTCCTCAAACGTGCACCCCTGATTGATGCCGAACAACAGCTGGTGGGGATTGATGGTATCCTCCAGGCTGTTGAGCCGGGCCATCTCCTTCTTGCATCGTTCCAACCAACGGGCAGTGCGCTCACAAGAAGCCTTGGCGTATTCGTAAGTGGCAGGATTCTCCACACACTCGTCAAAGGCCATGGCAATGGTGGAACCCAAGTTAGACTGGATGCGCATACTCTCCTCGGGGCCCATAAAAATCTTGTGGCCGTCTACATGGGAAGCAAAGGTGACGCCCTCTTCCTTAATGTTCCGCAACTTCGCCAAGGAGAACACTTGGAACCCTCCGCTGTCTGTGAGGACCGGGCCGTCCCATCCGGTGAACTTCCGGATGCCGCCCAGTTTTTTCACGGTTTCATCTCCTGGGCGCAGGTGCAGATGATAGGTGTTGCACAGCTGTACTTGACAGTGGAGATCCTTCAAATCGTACGCCGACACAGCACCCTTAATGGCGCCGGCTGTGGCCACGTTCATAAACGCTGGGGTCTGGACAGTACCGTGGACTGTAACGAACTCCCCGCGTCTAGCAGCGCCCTCTTGCTTTATCAGTTGATACATGGGAAATGCTCCTTTGAGTTCAAATCAGAAAGCCTCAAAAAAATGCGGTGCTGAGGCTCCCTCAGCACCGCATTTGCGGCAGGCATTCCGCTCACTGTGATATTATAGCTTGTTTTGGCACTCCCGTCAAGGCTTCAGGCAGTCGTGCAGCTGACAGGGGTGTAGCCCGCTTCTGTGACTGCATCCATCAGTGTTTGGTCTGCCACATCTTTTTCCAGGGTAACGGTTGCCTGTTTGCTGTCTAGGTCCACCGCCGCTTCGATGACGCCTTCCACACCGGCCAGGGCTTTCTGCACATGGGCCTGGCAATGGGCACACATCATGCCTTCTACGATCAACACTTTTTTCATGGTACAACTTCCTTTCTGCATTTCCGAAACCAGGGGATCCTCCTCCACTGGTTCCGCTGGATTTATTTGGTCCTTATAAGAAGCCTCCCCCGCAGGGGTGCTTTCCGTCGCAAGGGCTGGCCCCTTTCTGCGAAAGAAGCGAAGCCGCAGAGCATTGGTTACCACGCACACGGAGCTCAAGCTCATGGCAGCAGAACCAATCATGGGGCTCAGCCGCAGCTGGAACGCCGGGAACAGCGCCCCTGCCGCCAGGGGGATCCCCAGGACATTGTAAAAGAACGCCCAGAACAAGTTCATGTGGATATTGCGCACCACCGCACGGCTCAAATCGATAGCAGTGGCAACGTCATCCAAAGAATCTTTCATGAGCACCACATCGGCAGATTCAATGGCAATGTCCGTTCCCGCGCCGATGGCTATTCCGATATCTGCCCTGGTAAGTGCCGGCGCGTCGTTGATACCATCACCCACCATGGCAACTTTGTGGCCTTGCTCCTGCAATTGGCGGATGTGTGCCTCTTTTTCCGTAGGCAGCACGTCGGAAACCGCCTTCTCGATCCCCAGTTCTTTCCGGATGGCTTCCGCAGTCACTTGGTTGTCGCCGGTGAGCATCACCACATGGAGGCCCATTTGGTTAAACCGCCGGATTGCCGCCCGGCTGGTTTCCCGGACAGTATCCGCTACAGCGACCACGCCCAACAAGGCACCCTCCCGGGCGAAGAGCAGCGGGGTTTTCCCCTGCTGCGCAAACCGTTCCACTGCACCCTCTGCAATGCGCTGTTCCTCCGGGGTAGCAGGCAAAAGGTTTTCCTTGAGAAAGGCCAGGTTTCCTGCCAAGTAGACCCGGCCATGAACCTTCGCCCGGACGCCGCGTCCCGCCACGGCTTCAAAGGAATCCACAGCCGGCAAGGCCAGGCCAGCATCCTTGGCGGCCTCGACCACAGCCTGGGCCAAGGGGTGTTCGCTGCCCCGTTCCACCCCGGCAGCCTCCGCCAGAAATTCCCTATCTGTTAAAGTATGATCCAATACCAAAATATCTGTCACGGCAGGATGTCCACTGGTGATGGTTCCCGTCTTATCCAGAACGATCGTGTCCACATTGTGAAGGTTTTCCAAACTTTCGGCAGATTTAATGAGGATCCCCATTTCTGCCGCCTTCCCGGTCCCCACCATAATGGCCACCGGGGTGGCCAGCCCCAAAGCGCAAGGGCAGGAAATAACCAGCACAGAAATGGCATTGGAGAGGGCAAATTCAACCCCCATCCCAGCCACCAGCCACACGATCGCTGTAACCAAGGCGATACCGATCACCACCGGCACAAACACACCGCTGACTTTATCCGCCAGACGGGCGATCGGCGCCTTGGAATTGCTGGCCTCATCCACCAAACGGATGATCTGGGAAAGGGTGGTGTCCTCTCCCACTTTGGAGGCGCGGAACTGGAAGGCGCCATTTTTGTTGATGGTAGCGGAAATCACGGTATCACCCGGATTTTTCTCCACAGGGATGCTCTCTCCGGTAATAGCAGCCTGATCCACATAACCGTGGCCTTGGGTCACAACACCGTCCACCGGGATACCCTCTCCAGGGCGGATCACCACAATATCTCCAGCGACTACCTGTTCTGCTGGGATTGTTTGCTCGGTATCCCCGCGCAGGACCACTGCTGTTTTCGGGGCAAGGTCCACCAGCCTCCCCAAGGCATCTCCCGTTTTGGACTTGGATTTTGCTTCCAGATACTTGCCTACGGTTACCAATGTCAAGATCATAGCGGAGGATTCAAAATACAGGGCGTGGGCATATTGATGGATTACCTCCATATCCCCATGGCCAAACCCAAAAGCCAGCCGGAACATGGCAAAAAGCCCATAAACCAGGGAAGCTCCGGAGCCAATGGCCACCAGGGAATCCATATTGGGCGCCCTATGCAGCAGGGCCCTGAACCCTGTTTGGAAAAAATGACGGTTGATGAACAGCACGGGGATGGTCAAAAGCAGCTGTGCCAAAGCGGAGATCAAGGAATTCTCTTCCCCCACAAAGAACCAGGGTGCCGGCAGCCCCATCATAGGACCCATGGCAATATACATCAAAGGCACAAGCAGGACAATGGAAAAAATCAGCCGCTGTTTCATCTCCTTTTGATGAGCGATAGCCTGGTCCTGGCGGGCCATCCACTCGCTGCGGAAGCCGCCTTTTTCCAAAGCTGCCGGTTGCTGTTCCAAAGAGGATGCCCCATAGCCGACCTTCTCCACCGCTTGAACAATGGTATCGGGCTGCAGTTTTGTTTCATCGTAGGAAACCGTCATTTGATTGGCCAAAAGGCTGACGTTTACATCTTCCACTCCCTCCAGCTTGGATACGCAGCGGGTCACATTCGCCTGGCATGCGGCACAGGTCATCCCTGTGACATTGTATTTTTCAGTTTTCACGCCTACCCCTCCTCACTTCAGCTTTTTAATCAGCTCCACCGCCTCATCTAAGATCTTAGTATTTCCCTTTTGGATCTCTTCTACCACGCAGGTTTCTAAATGGTCTTGAAGCACCAAATAACCAAAGGATTGCAGTGCGCTCTCTACAGCCGCCACCTGGATGAGGATGTCCCCACAGTAACGGTTGTCATCCAACATTTTGCTGATCCCGTTTAATTGCCCTATCATGCGCTTCAAACGGTTTTGCAGCTGGCGGAGCTCTTTTTCGCTGCGCGGCGTGGCCTTGTGGTGGGGACCGCATTTGCCGGAGCAAAGCTTTTTTTGCTGGTTGCTAGTTAATTCGGCCATAAGACCCTCCTTAAATACCCCCTGTAGGTATCCTTTTGAAATAAGGATATACCCATGCGGGGTATTTGTCAAGAGGTTGACGCAAAAAAGTTTGCTATTCCTAACCGCTCGCTTTAGACACTTTTTTTGGGGGGTTAAATACCCCCGCACCCTATTTACGGCCAAAAAAAGGACAGCTAAACAGCTGCCCTTTTTCGGTTCCAGTATGGAAATTTGCAACCGGGGAATTCCCTTAACCCAGTTTGGCGGTAAAATCCGCCATCGCTTCGGAAATTTTGATGTTCTGGGGACATACGGCTTCACAGCTGCGGCAGCCAATGCAAGCGCTGGGCTGTTTGTCCGCAGGAATTGCCTGAAGGGCCATGGACGCAATAAAGCCGCCCTGGGTAAAACAGTGCTCATTGTACAATGCCAGCAAATTGGGGATGTCCAACCCCTGAGGGCAATGGCTGGTGCAATAGCGGCAAGCGGTGCAGGGCAGAACGATCTTTTTTACCATTCCGTCCGCAATGGAATACAGCGTTTCCAACTCTTGGGCATTCAGGGGCTTGTCTTCCCCAAAGGTCCTGATATTGGCTTTCATCTGTTCCATATTGGACATCCCGGACAACGTGACCACTACGCTGGGGATGCTTTGGAGATACCGGAATGCCCAAGCGGGAATGGTTTCATCGGGACGCAGTGCCTTGAGTTTGGCCTCGTCCTCTGCGGCGAGGGAAGCCAACTTGCCACCGCGCAGGGGTTCCATGACCCACACCGGGATCCCCCATTCTTTTAGGAGTTCCACCTTGGCTTTTGCATCCTGGAATTCCCAGTCCAGGTAATTCAGCTGGATCTGGCAGAACTCCATATCTTTCCCATATGCGTCCAAAAACCGCTTTGTCACAGTGTAATCACCGTGAACTGAAAAGCCTAAATGACGGATGCGGCCGTTTTTCTTCTGCTCCATCAGATAGTCATAGACGCCGTATTTCGGGTCCAGGTAGGCGTCTATGTTCAGGGCGCACACATTGTGGAAAAGGTAGAAATCAAAGTAGCCCACCTGGCACTTCTCCAGCTGGCGCTCAAAGATCTCCTGGACTTTGTCCATGTTGGAAAGGTCATACCCAGGGAATTTTGAGGCAAGGTAAAATTTGTCACGAGGGTAGCGGGCAAGGGCCTTGCCCATCACCAGCTCCGAATTGCCATTGTGATAGCCCCAGGCAGTGTCGTAGTAATTGACGCCACTGCTCATGGCCTCATCCACCATAGCAAATGCAGCAGCTTCGTCAATTTTGGAATCATCCCCATCGATGACAGGCAGGCGCATGGCCCCCATACCCAAAGCGGAAAGCTTTACATCTTGAAAATCGCGGTAAATCATGTTCCCACGCTCCTTTAGAAGTTTCTATATCTTCATTATATTGCTTAAAGTTCACTGTAAGTCAAGAGGGAAAATTACATTTTACTCTGTGCCCAAGTCAAATGAGACCTCCACAGCTTCCCCCTCCATGGCCTGTTCCAAAGCATCCGCTTCTCGCACAGAGGCAAGGGGCGTATAGCTTCCCCCCTGGGCATCCGGCTGATAGAACAGACACAGCGTACCAGTGCCTTCCAAGACCAGCTGCCCAGAATTTAAGCTGGTCGCCTCCTGGGCAGATTCTGGGAACGTACTGGGCAAGTCAAACCGTTTAGCAACGCCTTGCCAGTCGTCCATCACCAGGGCCATGGGCAGCATTTCCGTTAAAGCCTGGGCTGCGGCTGTATCTTCCAGATCCGCTGTAAAAGTTTGGCCACCCACAGTGATCCGCAGCACCGTCTTCCCCGTTTCAACCTGGGATGCCTGAGGCGACGGTGTGGGAACATCTGGACTAGGGGTGGCAACTTGCGGGCTCTCTTGTACTTCCAACTGGGAAGCGGAGTTAGAGGCTCCTTGTGTAACTGTTTGGCTTTCTTTCTTTGATACTGTGTCCGTGCTGCCACAGGCAGTCAAAAACAGCACCAAAAATCCTGCCAACAGCAACATCCATGTACGTTTCATCAAATGGCACCTCCCTATGTGTGCATTTTGTTACGGGTTGCAATTCCCGCAAGGGGTATAGCCTTGTGCCAGGAGATTGTCCCGGGTACCGTGATAGGACTGTTTATTTTTTTCGCTCATATCTTCTACGGAAGTGCAAGTGGGCAAATGAAATTTGTGGGAGCTGGTGTTCAAAATGTAGTCCTGTTCTTGGGAGCTACTGTTGGCAGAGCTTGCCGATCCTGCGTTTTGGGAAGGGCTTTCCTCCTGTCCTGTGGCCCAGTTTTCCCCGGTGGCATACTCGATTTCCACCCCAGGTTGGACATTGTACACATATACGTGAAAACAAATGCCGTCCCCCTGGTCTTCCACAGAATAGGCTTCCATCACCAATCCCTGGGCTACCAGGTCCTCCCCTTGGAAAATTGGCGTCACCCGATAGAGCACATGGTTTTCTGTTTCTTTGATGTAATCAGCCACCATATTCTCAAAGGGCAGCATCCCTTCCACATTCATATACCGGGTTCCGGTGATCAAGTTTTCCTCGTTGGCATTTTCCCCTGTCAGCTGAAACCCGATCAAATGGCAGCGGTTATACAGGGAGCCGCCATCCACAAAATCATACTGGTTTTGAACCCATCCTGTGGGGTGGACACCACTGATGTCCTCTCGGTCCTGGGTGGGCATCAGGTCCTTTCCCACGCAGGCAAACGCCACACCACACCGTCCCAAAGAATCCAACGGGCTGTAAGATTCGAAAGACGTGGTTGTGAGCTCCTCCTGAAGAAAGGCGGGCTGGTTCCCTTCCACTTCCACATAAGGGGAGCCGGAATAGGCCGGTACCTCTTCCAGCGCCACAGGCGTGGGAGAAGGGGTAGGCGCTGCTGTCAGCTGGGCCTCACAGCCAGACAACAGTACAACGAAGGACAACAAGAATGGCAGCAGGATAAGCCAACGTTTCTTCACGGCAGATACACCTCCTCTGTGACCTTCTCATGGGAATGGCCAGGAAATTCCCTTCGACTGGAAAGCGTCCACCCGCTTTTTAGGTCTATATCGAAAAATACATCCCCTGGGTAATGGCGGTTCCAACGGTAAAGTGTGATGGATTCCAGCTTGTCCTTCCAAGGGGCCAAAGGAGCCCCCTCTACAAAGCAAAAATCCCCGGGAGCCGCTTTGCCTAAAAAACCTTCATCCACCAGGAGCCCATCCATCAGTCCTTGGAACAGCGGCTGGGAATAGGGCGATATCCACAAACGCCGTCCCTTGGTTCTTTTGAGGATCTCCCCCACCACTTCCCGGTCCCGGCTTTGGCGGCGCCCGTGAAAGAGCATCCCCTCCTTATCGTCCAGGCAGACGATCACGTGCATAGGGCTTTCCCTCCTTTCCCTGATTTTCTCAGGACTTCATTATAACACAAGCTGGCAGCCATAGCCAGCGAAAAAGGGAGCCTACCCTTTGGCAGGCTCCCTATCCAGTGAACAAGTCGTGTTTTAAGACCAGATACAGCATCAGATACAGGCTGATTGCAAGCAATGAATAATTGTACCGAGTGCGCAAAAGTATGACAAACCCCAACACAGCCAAAGGGATTAAAAACACCAGCCCCACCGCAAATGATATTTTTGCTGCGGTATCGCTGACAAGCAAGCTGCTAAGGCACGCACGGAGGGCCATACCGCCATCCAAAGGTTCTACTGGCAGGCAGTGAAAAACTCCCAACGCGAAATTAGCTGCGAAAAAAGGCGTTTCTCCCTGGCCCAGGAGCAGCAACCCCAGGGCGATCAGAAGGTTTGCCCCTGGCCCTGCCAAGGATACCCATGCCATCTTGCCATAGGACAATGGTCGTTGAGGGTCAAGGGTCAAACGGCACCCCAAACCGGAGAGCAGCAATTTTGCAGGAGGGGCTTTCCAGTAAAACAAAGCAGCCACATGAGCGCTCTCATGGCAGGCAGCAGCAGCTAGGAAAAATACGCTGTTCCCTGCCCCCAAAAACAGGCAGCAAAATGCCAGCAAAGCGAAGAACGAGAACCGCGCCTCCACCGGGCAGCCGCCAAGCCGGAAACAAATACTCATACCCGCTGCAAAGAAGTTTCTTCACCCCAGGGGTTGGCACTGGCTTCTGGCGCGGGGGAAGGTGACGGCGATGGAGAGGGGGATGGCGTGGGGGCTGCTTCCCCTTCCCAGGCAGGCAGCTGGATCTCTTGGGAGGCTTCCTGCTGATACCATTGGGCAAAGGAGTGATAGATGGGCTGACCTGTTGCCCGCAGTAAAAGCAGCCCTGCTAAAATCAGCAGACACACAGCTGCCTGTATCAACGGCAGTGGGTTGCCAGCAGATTCGGGCGGCTCCTCGGAGAGGGGCTGTTCTTCCTCCTGGCCCCACTCCTCGATCTCCCGCAACTTCTCTAAATCCTGCATGGCTTACAAAATGATGCACAGAAGCCCGCTGCAGCCATCGTTGATGATCCGTTCGATGGTTTCCCGCACTTTTTCCCGGGCGTCGGCCGGCATACGATACAGCTTGTTATGCATCCCTTCATTGACAAGGGAGTGCAGCGACTTGCCGAAGATATTGGATTCCCAGATCTTTACGGGGTCTTCTTCGAACTCTTTCAGCAGGTACATCACCAGTTCTTCCGACTGCTGCTCCGAACCTACAATGGGGGTGATTTCCGTGTGGATCTGGGTCTTCATCATATGGATGGAAGGTGCTGTGGCCTTCAGCCGGATACCATACTTGCCATTTTGCTTTAGGATCTTCGGCTCTTCCAGGGTCAGCTCCTCCACATCCGGCATGACAATGCCATACCCTGTCTGCTGCACATCCTCATACGCTTGGCTGAGCTTTTGATACTGCCGTTTGATGGCGGTCATCTCCACCAGCTGGCTCATCAACTCCGAGTCATCTTGAATTTCCAACCCGGTCTTTTCGCTGAGGATCTTGTAAAACAGCCCTTGGTCAAATATAAGTTCTCCCCGGCTTTGCCCGCTGCCTAAATCGATCCGCTGGATATGCACTTCTTTGATGGAATCGCAGGCTTTCAGGCTTTCCACCATCCCTTTTACCTGGCACATTTTGTGGATCCCGCAAGCGCTGCGCAGGGTTGCAAGCACACTGGAAAGCAGCCAATGATCCGACTCCAGGGACGTGACCCAGCCGGGCAGATCCAACGCCACTTCCCGTACAGGGAACTGGTACAACAGGCTGGCAATGATATCACGGATATCCTGCTCGGTCATATCGATGCAGTTTACCGGGAGCACCGGGACGCCATACTTGCTTCCCAGCCGGGCGGATAACTCACGGGACTCCTGTGTAGTGGGGTCCACGCAGTTGAGCAGCATCACATAGGGCCTTCCCGTCTGGTTCAGCTCATTGATCACCCGCTCTTCTGCCTCTTCATACTCCTCCCGTGGAATGTCACTGATGCTGCCATCTGTGGTGATGACAAGCCCAATGGTGGAGTGTTCGGTGATCACCTTTTTTGTGCCGATTTCCGCCGCCATATTAAAGGGGATGGGTTCCTCATACCAGGGGGTACGGACCATCCGGGGTTGGTCCTCTTCAATATACCCAATGGCGCTGGGCACGATGTACCCGACGCAGTCAATCATCCGCACACGGAAAGAGGCGTCCTCGTCGATTTGGACATCCACAGCCTGTTCCGGGATGAACTTGGGCTCGGTGGTCATAATGGTGCGTCCCGCTGAGGATTGGGGGAGCTCGTCAATGGCCCGTTCCCGCTGCATCCCATCGGGGATGTGGGGGATCACCACAGTGTCCATGAACTTCTTGATAAAGGTGGATTTCCCGGTACGAACCGGGCCCACTACACCGATGTATATTTCCCCGCCGGTGCGGTCTTGTATGTCTTTGTAAACATTAAAACCTTCCATATTGTACCTCTCTACCGCAGTGTTTCTTGTTCATCGGTTGCAAATGATCAAAGGCCGGGACTCTGGCAAAGTGTCGTCAAACAAATCGTTTTGCTCTTGGATATCCGACAGCAGGGCCCGGTGGCTTTTGGCAATGTTCCAAAGTTTTTCCCCTTGAGAAGCGTAATACACCAACAGCTGGGGCTGATGGGGATAGGGTACCGCGGTGTCCTCCATACCAGCAGCCGCCACATAAGAGGCAGGTTCCCGGTCATACAGCAAGGTGGACACCCAAGTTTCCACAGAAGCCTCCACAGTATTCTTATCCGCGATCCGGTACTCCCACAGGTCTGTCAGGGACACGGTATCACTGCGCTTTGCATGGGAGCCTTCCAATTCCGTGACAAATTCCTGGTCAAAAGCTTTTTCCCAATAGAGCAGCCTTCCGGAACTTCCCCGGTACAGCAGGCAGATCGTATACCTCACTCGGTAGGTGATTTTGCCCTCCCCACAGGTGGATTGAGCGCTCTCCTGCTCGCACCAAAGGTCCACCACCTTTTGGACCTCTTCCTCCGCAATGGAAAGGGAATGTTTTTTCTTGAGCGTCTGGGTATAAACCTCTCCCACAGTGGTCAGGGCACTTTGGGCATACCGCAGCTCCAAAGGCCCCTTCACGGAATAGGCATCCTTGACCATGTCCACCTGGCAAGGTTGGTACAAAAACGCCGTGAGGAAAATCTTGACAGACGCGTCCACGCTGGTGTATTCCCCCACGTCGTCTTCCCGGGGCTGGAGGCTGCTTTCCCCCGCTACTAAACGGAGGTCGCACAGGCAATCTTCCCCTGCGCCGGCGCACTCCATCACCTGGTTGAACTCCAAAGAAGCAGTCATCTTTTCCAGCGTGCTGTCTACGGAAGAGAGATACAGGAAGGACACATCTGCACGGCCACTGACGGACAACTGCCCCTGGGCCAGCTTGTGGTCGGTTGCACGGCAGCTGATCTCTTTCCGAAGGATGGATTCAATGGGCGGTTTCCCGTTTTTCAATGGGATCCTGTCCTCTACGGTAAAAGCATGGTGGATAGCGTTAACCGCTTGGGAAGCTGTTTTGTGCTCTCCCAGCCGTTGGATGCCCTCCCCCTCCAGATCACAGGTGATTTGCTCCTGCCGCTGAACCACAGCCAAGGCCTTTAATGTCACAGCCATATGAAGGTCAACGCGCCGGGCGTTCACAGCCCGGCAGGTCATGTGTTCCACACTTGCCCGGATGAAAGCCACCGCTTGCTCATCACCACTTTTCACCTTGATGGAAGCGGAAAACTCCTTGGTGAATTCGCAGCACCTCAGGCTGTCCCCCTTGGCGTCCACATACAGCACCCGGATGTCGCACACGCCTTGGCACCGCAGGGTCCCGTCGCTGACTCCATAGGAGGATATCCCCGGCATCACTTTACACTTAAGTATCTTTTGAATGTCGGGACAATAGTCCGGAAGGTCATACTCGGTATCTATGGGCACCTCGTAAGAACCGTCGAATACGGGGTCGAAATAGTCATAGGGCTTTGTTTTCTGTTTCGCCTGCATAATGGTCCTCTCCTTTGCTGTTCTTACCCCATATCTATGCGGCAGGAATACAAATATGCGAAAAAGGCGCCCGCAGGGATCTCACCGCAGGCGCCTTCTTGTGTATGTTCTGTTTTATACCTCTTCGATCTTCCGAACCCCATAGATCCTGCGCAAGACCATCCCGACAAAGCCTTTGCGTTTATCAATAATAACGATTTTCATGGCTCTTACCTCCCGTTTCCGTGACGTAGTAACGAAAACCCTAAAGCTACCAGGATCACCGCGCAAAGGAACATGGTGAAACCCAGCGGACAAAAACAGGAAAGGGACATCCCCAAACCAAAGCTGATGGCGCACAAGCACTTCGTCTGGTAATTTTTCAAGCAAGAAATATCACACCGTGGCACAGCAGCATCTCCCTTTCCCATTGCCGGTTTTCTCGTTCATTAACCAGTATATCCGGCTGGAAAAAAAGTGTTACTCCTGATAGACTGCAATCAACGCCGTTCCAGAGTGGACGCGGATCTCAGCAGTGTCCTCTACAATGCTGTTGCTCACGCCCATCAATGTCCCGCCTGTGGCAAGCGTTTCTTGGCTGAGGGGGTAGAACATCCCTTGGTAAGAAAGATTACACGATGCGCACCCATAGGGAAATACGGAAACTGTAGCACCCTTCATCTGGGTCAAACGCAAACGGCTGTCGGAAATCAAGAACAACTTGGTATGTTCATCGGCAATGACCGCATGGCCACTGTGTTGGCGAATATACTGAAGTACCTCCAAGTTGGCCAAAGAGTGGTCAAACCGGGGGCCGCCCAAACACCCCAACAGCACAAACCCACGGAGTCCCTTGGCAAAGCCTTTCATCACTGCGTACATAGTATCGGTGACATCCTTCTCCACCGGCAGGGACAAGACCTTGCGGCTTTTAGGAGGCAAGGTCTTCGCTGAGTCGAAATCTCCAACGATCAGGTCAGGCGTAATCCCATACTTGACCGCGGTTTCATACCCGGCATCCGCGCAAATCACATAATATTTTTCCGGAGGGAACTCTTGGAAGACCGCTTCGCTTTCAATAGGGGCTGCTCCAATAATCATGCATTCCTGCTTTTTTGCTGCCATTGCTTCACGTCCTTTATTTCTTCATACATCGCACAATAGCTTTCAAAACGGGAGCGAGGAATCTTCCCTTTTTCCACAGCCTGGAGGATCGCGCATCCCTTTTCGCAAGTGTGGGAACAGGAGGAAAATTGGCACTCCCCCAAATAGGGGGCGAACTCCCGGAATCCCAAGGCAAGTTTTCCCTTATCCGTCAATCGATAACGCTCAATATCAAAGGTGGAAAAGCCTGGGGTGTCGGCTACATAACCGCCGTCCTGGAGCTTATAGAGCTCCACTTCCCGAGTGGTATGGCGGCCACGGCCCAGCTTCTGGCTGACTTCCCCTGTCTTTAAGTCAAAGTGCGGGAATACCGCATTCAGCAACGTGGATTTCCCTACGCCGGAATTCCCAGTAAACGCGGAAATCTTTCCCCTCAGCAGTTGGCGCACCTGATTTACCCCATCCCCTGTTTTGGAGGAAACCACAAGACAAGGCACCCCCGCCAGGTCGTAAATGGCTTTCAGTTCCGAAGGATCGTCCAAATCGGTTTTGGTCAGCACCAAAACCGGGCGAATATCCATCATTTCCGCCACCGCGATAGTTTTGTCAATAATCAGCGGCTCCGGGTAAGGATCCCTAAGGGAAGACACAATGAATAGTTGGTCGATGTTGGCGATGGGCGGCCGGGCCAAAAAATTCTTGCGGGGCAGGATTTCCTCCAATGCGCCGGTGCCGTCCCCTTCGGCCGTGATCCGCACACGGTCCCCTGCGTAAGGGGAGATCCGTTTCTTACGGAACTTCCCGCGGGCGGTACAGACGAAATCCCCCTGGGACGTTTCCACCGTATAGAATCCGCCAACGCCTTTACGCACAAGGCCATCCAAACATTCTTTTTCCATTACCAGCCTTCCCCCGAAGGAAATTCCCTATCGTTCCGAAGAAGATTTTCCATCGCTTCGAAAAAGGTGTTCCATTGCTCTGAAGAAGACTCCTCATTGGAGCTGCTCTCCTCGTTTTGGCTGCTGTTCTCCCCGTCATTGCCGGGGGTGCTGGGAAGGGTGAAATCATAGGTGCGGGTCACCTGGACACTGGGTTCATCAAAATTGAATTCCAATTCCATATAGGGTTCGTCATTTAAGGTAACTACCACGCTCTCAGTGCCAGAAGTACCGGTAAAGTTTAAATTATAGCTGCCGCCGTAGGCTGGGTTGACCGTTTCCGTGGCAACCTGGGTTCCACTGCGGTAGACTTTCAGGGTTAGATCTTCATTGATCCCGCCAGGCAAGGAAATGGCATAGGTCAGTGTTTTTGGAGCACCCTTTCCGGAGCTCACGGTGATGTCCACCACGCTGCCCTTGGAAACTTCCGTCCCCTCAGCCGGAGAAACACTGATAACCGTATCCACCGTTAAGGTGCTGCTGTCATCTCGGGTGATCTCAAATTTCAAGCCCAAGTCTTCCAACTGAGCGGTAACATTGGTCAAGGTGTTGCCTTCCAATCCCGTGGGGATGGAGACTTTTTCCTCTTTAGGCCCGTTGCTCACCTGCAAAACGACCACGCTGCCCTTGTCCACAGATGTTCCCGCTGCGGGATTGGTGGAAACCACCTTACCCTCTTCCACGTCATCGCTGGCTATATTTTCCACCTGGGTGTGCAAGCCCGCATCAGACATTGCTTTTTGTGCCTCTTCCAAAGACATATGGCTTGAAACCACATCCGGGACCTGCACCTGGCCCACACCGCCATTTACCAGCAGCTCTACCTCGGCGTTCTTCTTTACCATAATGTCCGCGGCAGGATCTTGTTTCATGATTTCACCGGGCTGTTTATCCGGGTCGTTCCCTTCTGTTATTTTAAATTGAAAATCAGCATACTCCTGATTGGAAGCTACATCATCATACAACTGTCCCACCAAATAGGGCATTTTAATCAAATCGTTGCCCTCCTCGGGACGATTATTCCAAAAATTCAAAAAATAGATAGCTGCTACAGCCAATCCCACAATGACGGCAGCCAGCAGTACCCCTTTGACAACCATGGCCCCTTTTGCGCTGCGCCGGGAGCGTACCAGTTCTTCCTCGTACTCATAGTCGTCGTTATAGGTGGGACGCTGCTGTGCGGAATCGTAGGCAGCCATACTGCGGGACGCATCATACCGGCCGTTCTCTGTCTGCAAATCGTAGTGGAACAAGATGTTGGGATCCCGGCGGAATCGGTCCAAGTCGTCCAACATCTCCCCGGCAGATTGGAAACGGTCCACAGGGTTTTTCTCCATCGCCTTCATGGTGATCTGTTCCAAGCCCCTGGGGATAGAAGGGTTTAGTTCCCTGGGCATCACAGGTTTTGCCTGGAGTTGCATCAAGGCCACCGATACAGCGTTATCCGCAACAAAAGGAAGCTTGCCGGTAAGCATCTCATAGAGCATGACGCCCATGGAGTAGATATCGGCCTTATCGGTGATATAATCGCCCCGGGCTTGTTCCGGCGCAATGTAATGTACTGAACCAATAGCTTTGTCTGTCATGGTTTGCGTTTCGCTTTGCAGGAAACGCGCGATACCAAAATCGGCCACCTTAATGGTGCCGTCCTGCAGCAGCATAATGTTCTGGGGCTTGATATCACGGTGGATGATCCCCTTTTCATGGGCGCACTCTAAAGCCATCAGGATCTGGCTGGTGAAGTGGAGCACTTCCTGCCAGCGGATGGCCCCCTCCTGCTCAATATATTGTTTCAGGGTGATGCCATCGATAAACTCCATAACAATATATTGGATTTGGTCGCCAAAACTCACGTCGTAGACCTTGACAATATTGGGATGGTTCAGTACCGCGATCGCCTTGGACTCGTTGCGGAAACGGCGCAGGAAATCGCTGTTGTTGGAGAACTCTTCCTTGAGGATTTTAATAGCTACCCAACGGTCTTCCATCCGGTCATAGGCCTTGTACACATAGGCCATGCCCCCCACGCCGATAAGCTCGTGGATCTCGTATCGGCCATCCAGGCGCTTTCCAATAAATCTATCCATAAACAGTTACCAACCTTTCTGTAAAATGCCGCAGAAATCAGCCGTTGTAAATGACAGCCGCTGTGATGTTGTCCGAGCCGCCGCATTCCACTGCGTATTGGATCAGCTCTTTGGGAAGGGCGTGGTCCTCTTTCCCGTATCGTTCCATATATTCTTCCAGCAGTTCTTCCTCCATGTAGTTGGAAAGCCCATCGGAGCAGGCCAGGGCCAAATCCCCCGGAGAGAAATCCCAGGCTGCGTAATCGCAGCGCACTGCCTCATGGACACCCAACACCCGGGTGATGATATTCCGCTGGGGGTGGACTCTGGCCTCTTCCTGGGTGATCTGCCCGAAATTGACAAGATCCTGCACATAGGAATGATCCATGGTAATCTGGGTAAGCACCTTGTTGTGCCGCAGATAAGCCCGGCTGTCACCGATATGCGCCACATGGAGTGTTCCCTTTGTGGCAACCAGCAGCACCACTGTGGTACCCATCCCATGGAGTTCCGGTTGGTTCAACGCTGTGTTATGAACCTTCTCATTGGCACGGCTGATGGCATTGACCATCAGGTTTTTCAAGTTTGGCTTGCTCATATTTTCGTCAAACCCGGAGAGTAGTTCCTCCCGGATAGTCTCCACCGCAAGAGCACTGGCCACATTGCCGCCGTTGGCGCCGCCCATCCCATCACAGACGATGGCCCAGGCACTATTGGGAGAGAACAGGCCGCAGTCGCAGCTGTCTTGGTTCGAGCTGCGCACAATGCCTACATCTGTTTCAAAATCCACCCTCATGTCCGGTCCCTCCCTTCCACTTTTCGCCGGAGCTGGCCGCAAGACGCATCAATGTCAGAACCCAAAGTCCGGCGGACGGTAGCTGTGATGCCCCGTTCTTCCAGCAGGGAAACAAAACGCCGCTGCCGGTCCAGCCCGCTCTTTTTATAGCCAGTGCCTGTCACGTCGTTCACAGGGATCAGGTTCACATGGGCCAAGATCCCCTGCAGCCTGGAGGCCAGTTCTTTGGCGCACCAGTCCATGTCATTGACGCCGCTGATCATGGCATACTCAAAGGAGATCCGCCTGCCTGTTTTATCGCTGTAATATTTACAGGCCTTCAACAGCTCCTCCATGTTCCAACGCTTGTTCACGGGCATTGTCCGGGAACGGATCTCATCATTGGGCGCATGGAGCGATACCGACAATGTCAGCTGCAAGCGCTTGTCCGCCAAATCATAGATCTTGTCAACTAGCCCACAGGTGGAAAGGGAAATGTGCCGCATACTCACGTTCAATCCTTCCCGCGAGGCGACCAGTTCTAAAAAGCGGAGAACATTTTGGTAATTGTCCAACGGCTCTCCCATACCCATTAGTACAATGTGGGAGATTCGCTCCCCCGTGTCCAGGGAAGCTGCCTGCACCTGGGAGAGGATCTCCGAAGCGGCCAGGTTCCTGGCAAAGCCGCTTTGCCCAGTGGCGCAAAAGCTACAGTTCATTTTACACCCAACCTGGGTAGAAATGCAAATAGAAGTTCCATGGTGGTAGTGCATCAACACGGATTCCACGTGTTCCCCGTCGGGCAGACGGAACAGATATTTTACCGTACCATCTTTGGAAACCTGTTTTTGTTCTACCTCAGCCCAAGCAATCAAGTACCGCTGAGACAGCTCTTCCCGCAAGGCTTTGGAGAGGTCGGACATCTGGGAAAAGTCCGTCACCCCCCGATGAAGCCACCGGTACACTTGAAGAGCCCGGTATTTGGGAAGGCCCAGCGCCCCTAACTCCTCCTGCATTTCAGAAAGTGTCTTTGATTTGATATCTTTTGGGTTCCAAAACTCTGTGTTCATAAATCTCCTTTTCGGCGGAACCTGGCGGCGAAAAAGCCGTCGGACCCGCCCCCCATGGGAAGCATCGTCAAGGTGTGGGAGGGTTCTTCCACCAGACGATCGATCCCCGGCAATGAAAACGGCGCCGGTTCAAACCCCGGATGTCCGTCTAAAAAGCGCAGGGCCACTTCCCCGTTTTCTCGGGGATTCAAGGTGCAAGTGGCATAGAGCAACAGCCCGCCGGGTTTTACCAAGGCTGCCCCGTTTTCCAAAATCGTCAATTGGAGCTTGGGAAGTTCTCGGACTGAGGCCAACGGCTTATAGCGGATTTCCGGCTTGCGGCGGATGACACCATATCCAGAGCAAGGCACATCGCAGAGAACAGCGTCCATGGGCGGGAGCCCTTCATAGGGACGGGAGGCGTCACGGCGCTGGGCCTGGATATTGCTCAGCCGCAGCCGGTCAGCTCCCTGCTGGATCAGCCCCACACGTCCTTTGTACAAATCAAAGGAGTAGACCAGGCCGGTACTTTCCATTTGTTCTGCCAAGGTGAAGGTTTTCCCCCCAGGGGCGGCACAGCAGTCACAGACACTTTGCCCCGGCTGTACTTCCAACAGCTGGCAAGCCACTTGGGCCGAAAGATCCTGCACATGGAACAACCCCTCTTGGAATTCTGGCAGAGCTGCTGGAGAGCCTTCCCCTTCCAGAACAGCTGCCCCAGGAGGAAACGCCAAGGGCGTCAGGTCCACCCCCTCCCCCTTTAGAAAAACCGACAGGGAATCTGGCGAAATCCGCGGGGTGTTGACTCGAATATACAGGGAAGGCCGCTGCCCAAAAGCCTCCAACAGCTGGGCAGTAAGCTCTGTTCCGTAGGACCGCTGCCACAAGCCGATCAGCTCCTGAGGGAGGGAATACCGCAAGCTCAACGCCTGCAAGCTATTCCCTCCCGGCAAAGAAAGAGAACCTTTCTTCCGGCTGAGATTGCGCAGCACCCCGTTGACTAATCCAGTGTAGGCACCTTGCTGGAAAGCTTTCGCTTCCTCCACCGCCTCATTGACCGCTGCGGAGTCGGGCACACGGTCCAAATAGAGGATCTGATAGGCGGCACAGCGAAGGATCATCCACAAGTGGGGATCCAATTTCTTGTTCGGGTCTTTCAAGCAGGCGCGAAGGAAGTGATCCAAAGGCAGCCGGCGTTCCAAGACACCGTAGAAAATGGCAGAAGCAAGCCCGGCGTCCCGGGAGTCCAACCCGGCACCCCGCAGCGCCTTATCGATGACAATATTGGAGTAGCCCTCGTTTTCTTCCATTTGCAGCAGCGCTTGCAGTGCTGTGTGCCTAGCGGTGGTTTTCATAGCACTTCCTACCTGTTTCAAAAGTTTTAGCAGCCAAACCGGGAATCCTTATTCAAAGGATGGCCCAAAAGATAGCTCTTCCCATCCATCCGTTTCCCGTTTTCCGTTTGGATCTCTGTCAGTTCCAAAGCATCTTTGCCGCAATAGACCAACAAGTTCCCGTCTTTGGAAAATGCCTTTCCCGCTTCCCCGCTGCCTTCTGCCACGCGGGAAGCGTGGATTTTCAGTTTTTTGCCGTCCAAATAAGAATACGCAGAAGGCCAGGGATTCAGGCCACGGATCAGATCGTGGAGTTCCCGGGCCGGCTTAGACCAATCGATCACCGACAGTTCCTTGGAAAGCATGGGGGCATGGGTGGCATCCTCTTCGTTTTGGGGAACCGGCGTCAGCTTCCCACGCTCCAGCTTCTCCAACGTTTCCAAAAGCAGGTCCGCACCCAAGTCTTTCAGCCGGTCAAACAGCTGGCCGGCAGTTTCTTCTGCCCCAACGGGTGTTTCCGCCTTAAGAAGCATATCCCCGGTATCCAGCCCCTCTCCCATAAACATGGTGGTGACCCCACCGGTTCCATCGCCGTTGATCACCGTCCACTGGATGGGTGCAGCACCCCGGTATTTAGGCAGCAGCGACCCATGGACATTGATACATCCAAGCCTGGGCAAATCCAGAACCGCCTTGGGCAGGATCTTCCCGTAGGCCACCACCACGATCACATCGGGCTGAAAGCTTTGGAGCTCTTGCTGGACCTCTTCCTTCCGCAAAGAGGCAGGCTGGAACACAGGGATCTCATGCCGCAAAGCAAGCTCCTTTACAGGAGGTGCCTGCAGCTTGTGGCCCCGGCCCTTGGGCTTGTCCGGCTGGGTGTAGACGGCGCATACCTCAAAGCCGGCGTCCAACAATTTCTGCAAAGAGGGCACGGCAAAATCCGGCGTGCCCATAAACACTACGCGCATGGGATCATTCCTCTTCTTCAGCAGTGCCGGATTCTAATTCTTCCGGGGTGAGCATCCGGCTGACATGGGCGGTGAACAAGACGCCGTGGAGGTGGTCGATCTCATGGCAGAAAGCCCGGGCGCACAGGCCTTCGCCGGTTTTCTCAAACCAGTTGCCATCCCGGTCCTGGGCTCGGACGGTAACTTTCATAGGCCGCTTGACCAAGCCGAATTCCCCGGGGTAAGAGAGGCAGCCTTCCGCACCGTTCTGTTCACCTTCGGTGGCAGTGATCACCGGATTAACCAGCTCAATGGGTCCATCACCCACATCCACCACGCACACCGAACGCAGGATGCCCACCTGGGGGGCAGCCAATCCGACGCCATTGGCATCGGCCAAGGTTTCCTTCATATCGTCCAACAGCTGATGCAACTTCTTATCAAATTTTTCTACCAGGCGGCATTCCTTCTCCAAAACACTGTCGCCAAATTTAACGATCTTCCTAATTGCCATAGTTTTCAAATCCTTTCACTATAAGATCCGGTAAGGGTTAGGGTCCGCATAGGCAGTGACCTGCTGGAATTCCCGCTGGGAAGCAAACTGTACCAGAAGCCGGGATATCATTTCCCGCAGCCGGGGGGTATTCCGGCACTTGACCAAAAGCTTGTACCGGTACTTGTTGCTCACCTTTGCTACGGCAGCCGGGGAGGGCTGCAATACCCGCAAAGGCAAATCGCTGTATTCTTCCCGGGCCAGCTGTCCCAGGTCCCGCAAAAAGGCATTGGCCCCCTGTTTTACCAGGGACTCTTTCTCCCCCACAAAGCCAATCACCAAAATATCCACAAAGGGTGGGTAGAGCATCGCCTGGCGGAAGAGGATCTCCTGGCGGTAAAAGCCAAAGTAATCCTGCTGGGCCGCCAAGTGAAGCACTGGGTTCTCCGGCGCGTACGTCTGGATGATGGCCCGTCCCGGATATTTCCCCCGTCCGGCGCGTCCCACCACCTGGGTGAGCAGGTCAAAGGTGCGTTCATTGCTGCGGAAATCATCGCTGTACAGAGATTGATCCGCTGAAAGCACCCCCACCAGGGTGACGTTTTCAAAATCAAGCCCTTTGGCCACCATTTGGGTACCCACCATCACGTCGTACTCTCCTTTGGCGAATTGATCCAACTTTTTCTCCAAGGAGTACTTGGCTGCCACAGAGTCTGTATCCACCCGCAAGACGCGGGCTTCCGGCAAAAGCGCTTGAAGCTGTTCCTCCGCCTTTTGGGTACCGGCTCCCCGGAAGGTTACGGTGTCGCTGCCACAGGAGGGGCAATGGCGGGAATAGGGCACAGAATAGCCGCAGTAGTGGCACATCAGCCGGCCGTTGGCACTGTGGTAGGTCAGGGAAATGCTGCAGTGAGGGCAGCTGACCACTTCATGGCAGGTCTGGCAAGTGGCAAAAGTGTGATACCCCCGGCGATTGAGCAGCAAAATGGACTGCCTGCCCTCTTGGAAGTTTTCCTTCAAGGCGCGGGCCAGCGTCTTTCCAAAGGAGGCGTCCCCGGAAGGGGCGTCCTGGTTCATGTCCACCAGTTCCACCTGGGGCAACACCGCCTGGCCAAAGCGGTCGCTGAGCTTGTGAAAGCCAAACTTTTTCTCCTGGGCCATCCGCGTGGTTTCCACAGAGGGAGTGGCGGAAGAAAGCAGGCAAAACGCTCCCTGCTTCCAGCAGCGGTAACGAGCCACTTCCCGGGCATCGTACCGGGGGCTGGATTCGGACTGATAGGTGTGCTCTTGTTCCTCGTCGATGACCACAAGCCCTAAATTGTTTACCGGGGCAAACACTGCAGAGCGGGTTCCCACCACAATGGAAGCCTCGCCGCGACGGACACGCTTCCACTCGTCCAGGCGCTCCCCCAGGGAAAGCCCGCTGTGCAGCAGGGCAATGCCATCCCCAAACCACCGGCGGAACTGCCGGATCGTCTGAGAGGTCAAGGAGATTTCCGGCACCATGACGATAACGCTTTTCCCCTCGTCCCGGACCCTTTGGATCAGCTTGAGGAACACAGAGGTTTTCCCGCTGCCGGTGATCCCATAGAGCAGGGCGCTGCGGCACCCTTCCGGGTTGCGGTACTCCCCCGTCAGTTCCTCCAGCACTTGCTGCTGCGCGGGAGAAAGCACCAAATGATCTGGATCTTCCTCTTCTTCAGGAAAAAAATCTGGGCGGCGGTACACCTCGTATTCAAAGGCTTCCGCCGCCCCTTTTTCCACCAAGGCACGCACCACCGAAGCTGAAGCACCGGTGAAATAACACAGCTCCTTTTCAGAAGCTTCCCCTACATCCAGTAAGGTCTGGTAGACATCCCTTTGCCGGGGAGTGAGCTTTCCCTCATAGCCCGGAATGCAGCGGACCATTTTGGAAGTGGCGTCTTTTACACGGCTCATGGCAGTATTTACCTTTTGAACGACACCTCGTTCCAACAGGTCTGCCAGTTCCGGGCTTTGCTCTGTAAAGCCTGTTCCCTCCAGAAACTGCTCAGCCGGGACAGACTTGCCTGCCTGCCGCAACAAGCACACCGCACGCCACTGGCTGTCTGTATAGGATTCCCTGTCCGTCGGGGCAGCCTCCTGGCTGAGAAGGTAACCCTCCCGCAGCCGCAGATGGATCCCGGTGGGGATCATCAGCTTTACAGCCTCGAACAAGGTGCAGTAATACCGGTCCTTCATCCACCGGGCCAATTCCAGCATCTCCGGTGAAAGGGCGGCTTCCCGGTCCAGCACGCTTTCCACGTCTTTGACCCGTTCCCCGCCCTGGTTGGTGAGGGAAAACACCATACCTACCCGCCGGCGGTTGCCTGCCCCAAAAGGCACACTAACCCGCACACCGGGGGCCACCTGCCCTTGCAGGCCTTGGGGCACCCTGTAGGTGAAAAGCTTGTCAAAATGATAGACTGTGTTCTCCACGGCTATTTGGGCAAAAAGCGCCTCATTCATTCACTTCTTCTGGCACATAATCGGGCTCGATAAGAAAATATTTTCCCTGGACGAAATCCTGCACAGCCATGTCCACCGGCTTGTCCGTGAGAATCAATCCCTCATCCTCCGCCTTTTGAGCGATCTGCCGGGCACGCTTGGCCACGGCAATCACCAGAGAATAGGTACTCTTGTGAGGTACAGTGATAATGTTTTCAGACGGTTTCAGCATCTTCTAGCACCCTTTCAATAGAATTTGTATTGCGGGAAAACTTCCGCTTTTCCGCACGAACGATGGCCTGCAGGTCACTTATCGCGTCCTCCAGGGCGTCGTTGTAAACAATGTAATCGTACTCCTTGGCGTGAGGGATTTCCTCCCTGGCCTTAGCCAGGCGCTTTTGAATGGTTTCCTCGTCCTCGGTACCCCGCCCGCGCAGGCGCTTTTCCAGCACCTTCATAGACGGGGGAAGGATAAAGATAGACACGCACTCCGGCATCAGTTTTTTTACCTGAGCGCCGCCTTTAACTTCGATCTCCAGCACCACATCGTGGCCTTTTTCCATCCAGGCCTCCACCGGTTCCCGAGGGGTACCGTAGTAATTGCCCACATACTCCGCGTGCTCCAGCATCTTGCCCTCATGGATGAGCTCTTCAAATTCCTTACGGGAAAGGAAGTAATACTGCTTTCCATGTTCCTCACCGGGCCGGGGGCTCCGGGTGGTGGCGGAAACGGAAAGCCGCAGGTTTTCATCCTGAGCGAACAGTTCCTTCAAAATGGTGCCCTTCCCGCCTCCAGAGGGTGCGGAGATCACCAGTAATAACCCCTTATCCATGTTTTTCCTCCTCTTCCGGCGCAGGCTCCTCTTTCCCATTGAAACGCCCGGCCACGGTTTCCGGCAGAATCGCCGAAAGCACCACATTGTCGCTGTCCATGATGATCACCGCCTTGGTGCGGCGCCCAAAGGTGGCATCGATAAGCACACCTTTTTCTTTGGCTTCCTGGACAATCCGTTTGATGGGGGCAGACTCCGGGCTGACCACCGCCACAACTTTGTCCGCCGAAACCAGGTTGCCAAAGCCAATGTTCACCAATTTCATCCAGCAGCCCCCTTATTCCACATTCTGGACTTGCTCCCGGATCTTTTCGATCAGGGCCTTGATATCCACGACCAAGTAAGCGATTTTGGAGTTGACCGATTTGGAACCAATGGTGTTGGATTCCCGGTTCATCTCCTGCACCAGGAAGTCGATCTTCCTGCCTACAGGGCCCTCGGAATCCAGCAACTTTTGCAGCTGCTGGAAATGGCTGCGCAATCGGACGGTTTCCTCGTCCACCGCAACCTTATCCGCAAAGATGGCCACCTCGGTGAGCACACGCTGTTCATCAAAACGGTTATCCTGCAGCAACTCTTCAATCTTGGTGCGCAGCCGTTCCCGATAGGCTTCCACCGTTTCGGGGGTGACCTGTTCCACCTGGTCTACCAGGCCAATGATCTCACCGGCCTTTTCCAAGATGTCCTCTTTCAGCCGGGCGCCTTCTGCTTCCCGCATCTTCAAGAAGGAATCAATGGCCATGTCTGCCACTTGCCGCACAGCCTCCCACACAGCGTCCTCGTCTTCAGGTGCCTTGTGGACGGAAAAAACATCGGAATACTTGGAAAGCAGGGCCAGTGTGACATCGTCCGGCAGCTGATAGCGGTCTTTCAGTTCCCGCAAGGCATCCACATAAGCGGAAGCGAGAGAGTGGTTCACCACCACCTGGACATCGGTTTCCTCCAATGTTTCAATCTGCAGGAACACGTCTACCTTGCCACGGGAAATTTTATCCTGGACATAAGCTTTCAGCTTGTCCTCTAAAAACAGGTATCCACGGGTGATCCGGGAGTTGAATTCAAAGAATTTATGGTTGACGGACTTGATTTCAAATAGAATGCGCCGGCCGTTGATCGTTGCCTCGCCCCGGCCGTAGCCTGTCATACTTCGGAGCATTTCTTATCCTCCTATTCTACACAAAGCCATGGAAACTGCAAGGTTTCCCTATCGAATTATTTTACCATTCCCCCAAAAGCTTTGCAACCTGTTTCGGCCGATTTCACAGATTCTTAAGAAACATGGCTGATTTTCGCAGGCTTTTACATCCCGCCTCGTTCATAATGGACAATGGTACTCATCGGCGTAAATGCATGGCTTTCGTCCGCATCAAATCCACGCTGTTTGAAAAACTGGAAGAAATCCGGGAAGTCTGTGACAATCTCATCCGCACCATGATCCTCTCCATAAGAGGCAGCGGAACGCATCAGGGTATCCAGGATAAAGACGCTTTCCCCTTGCGGCGGAGCTGTAAAGCCATACCCCTGTACAGACAGCTTCCGCAGGTGCAATGTCCGCTCCTCCAGGTCTACAATCACATAGCCCACCGGCTGGCCGCCGTCCTTCATCAAAAGTACCCGGCCTTTAACGCCGGCGTCTGCCAACAGTTCCCGTTCTTCTTCCCGATTTTCCATCGCTTTTACTTGGATCATCGTTTCCCTCTCCCTTCTTGATCTCCGCGTTTAAGGCGCGCAGCTCTTCTTTTGTCAATTCCCGGTATTTTCCTTGAGGCAGCATTCCCAGCCGCACCGGCCCCACGGCAATCCGTTTGAGGCGGGCCACTTCCAGGCCCAGGGCCTCGCACATTTTGCGGATTTCCCGGTTGCGCCCTTCATAGAGGACGATCTCCAGTACCACCCGGCCCGGCTCCTCTTGCAACACCCGCACCTTTGCCGGAGCGGTGCGGCGGCCATCGATGACAATGCCGGTGCTAATCTGGTTCAACTGGTCTTCCGTAACAGAAGGCCGCACGGTAACACGGTATGTTTTCGCCACATGGCGCTTCGGGTGGGACACCCGGTTGGCAAAGTCCCCGTCGTTGGTGAGCAAAAGAAGCCCCTCGGAATCCTTATCCAGCCTTCCCACTGGGTAGACTCGTTCCCCCACATCCGCCACCAGCTGGGCCACACACTTGCGTCCCCGCTCATCATGAAGGGTTGTGACAAACCCTCGTGGTTTATGCAGTGCCAAGTAAATCTTTTTTTCACCACCGCCCAACAGCTGGCCGTCCAAGGCGATTTTGTCCTTCCCCGGCAAAGCGCTGTCGCCCAAATGGGCCACCCGGCCGTTGACCGTCACCCGCCCTGCTGCAATAAGCTCCTCCGCCTTCCTGCGGGAAGCAATACCGCTGGCGGCTAAAATTTTTTGAAGCCTGCTTTTTTCTGGCAAGTTTCTCACTCCTTTTTTGATGTCCCCTTTCCGAAGAGCCGTTCCCAAAAGCTGGGGGCTCTTTCCTCTACAAGGGCAGTTTCTTCTGCGGTGATGGGGGCCGTTCCCACCAAGACACCCTGGTAATACCAACGAATTTCCCCGATTTGCTCTCCCGCTTTTACCGGTGCATAAAGAAATTTTGGAACCAGCACCCGGCGCTCCAGCTGGCTGGACGCCCCGCAGGGCAGGGAAACATTCCCACCATTGCTGCCCCGGGCATATACCCATGGGGTCTGGGAGCCAACTACAGGGAGGGTCACTTTTACATCTTCTCCCTCCAGTGGTATAGACTCCACTTGAGAAAAACCGTAGTCCAGCAGCGTGGCGTGGTCGTTCCAATCGTCCGGGGCATCCAGGGTAACGGCAATGAGCAGGGTACCGTCCCGCTCTGCGGCGGAAACCAAACAGCGCCCCGCCGATTCGGTATACCCTGTTTTTACCCCGATGCAATCGGGATATAGGCTTAAAAGCTTGTTGTGGTTTGTAAAGCTCACCTGCTTTGCAGGCTCTTCAAAGGCTACTTTGCGCTGCGTGCTGGAACAGATCTCCCGAAACTGCTGGTTTTGGAGTGCCTCCTTCGCCAACAATGCCATATCGTAGGCCGTGGAATGATGCTTTTGGCTATCAGCGCTTGTGGCGTCCAACCCAGAGGGCGTGACGAAATGGGTGTTTTCCATCCCCAACTCCCGAGCACGGGAGTTCATCTCATCTGCAAACGCCTCCAGCGACCCTTTCAAATACAGGGCTACGGCGTTGGCTGCGTCATTCCCAGAGGCCAGCAGCATCCCCGCCGCCAAATTGGACAAGGTGATCCGGTCACCGGGCAGCAGCCCCATGGAAGAGCCCTCCACCGCAACCATCTCCTCGGTGATTTCCACCACAGGGTCACCCAGCCTTTGTGCTTCTTCCAATGCTAGCAGTGCAGTCATAATCTTTGTGGTGCTTGCCATAGGCCGTTGGGTGTGGGCATCTTTTTCAAAAAGCACGGTCCCCGTGTCGGCCGTTATAACCACAGCGCTTTGGGCCGAAACTTCCAAAGCCGCACCACGGGCAGGAATCCTTAGGAAGAACGCCCCCGCAATCAACACAAAACTTAACGCCGCGCACCGAAGAAATTTCTGTTTCAACACAAATCACCCGCCTCGCAAAAACCTATGCGGGCGGGCGAAACGCTATGCGTCAGTGAGTTTCCGCGGGTGTTTCCGCCGTTTGGGCTGGAACATCCGACAAGGCGGAGTCCTTTTCGGGTTCCTCTTTTTGGAACAGTTCGGTGATCTTGTCCACCACGTCCGGCACTTTTTCCAGCGCACGGTCCACCGAACTCTGATAGGGTTCAATCTGTAACACACGGACGTGGCCTTCGTGGATGGTCAAAAAGGCAATCGGACTGATGGTGATCCCAGCGCCGCTCCCTCCGGCGAAAAGTCCAGAAGCGGGCTGCGCCTTCGAGGGCAGATCGGAACCTCCCGAGGCAAACCCATAGCTTACTCGGGAAACGGGGATGACGGTGGTGCCATCGGGCGTAGTAACAGGGCTGCCGATGACCGTGTTCACATCCACCATCTGCTTGATCTTATCCATGGTAACGCCCAACAGATTGTTCACTTGATTGTCGCTCATTTTGTTTCACCCTGCTTTCGCATCCGCGAAATCCTTTCTATGTGGTCTTCAGCTGCCTGGAGTTTTCTGAAAAACGGAAGCGCCCTGTACAGTAGTATAAGCCCTTGGAGCAACAAAAACAACACCCGTATGGAAACTGCGCCAGAAAAATCCACGCGGTCCTCCCGGCTGCTGTAATCCAAATCCACTAAAACCGATTTTTTCCGGCAGGGAAGCAGCCCAAAAACAATCCCGCAAGCTGTGTAAGCTATGCCACACACCTGTCCGTACTCCACAGCAGCTGCGGCGGCATCCTCTTCCCCTCCCAGGCAGATGTACAAATCGAACCGTTTAAGCCGCACCTGTTTGAGCAGCTTTCTCGAGGCGTTTCCCACCTCCTGGGAAAGTTCTTTCAGCGTTTGAAGGAACCCTTGCAGCCCTTCCCGACGGAGGATCACCCGCAGTTTCTGGCCAAGACTTGGCTTGGAAGGTTTCCCTTCTTGAGAAGCAGTTTCCTCGTGAACAGGAGCTTCCTGTTCCTCCTGGCCTTCTCCGGGAAACAAAGGGAAGCGGAAAAAAAGATAGCGCACAGAAAGAGTGAACTCCTCCCGGAAGGTTACCTCCAAGCGCACCGGCGCTAGCAAAAACACCGCCGCCACCACAAGCACCCCGCCCAGTATCAGCAGTGGGATCATATTCTCACCGCCTTTCTACAAGGTGAGCTGTCCATCCTGGTTGGGAGGCTCTTCCTCATCCCGCTGGGGAGGCGCTGGAAGGTCTTGGATGGAAGCAAGTTGAAAACAACGCAAAAACGTTTCTGTGGTCCCATAAAGCAAGGGCCGCCCCGGCAGTTCCAACCGGCCCCGTTCTTCCAATAAGTCTTTTTGCATCAGGCTGCTGATGACGCCAGAGCAGTCCACACCCCGGACCTGCTCCACAAACGCCTTGGTGACAGGCTGGTTATAAGCTACTACCGCCAGCACTTCCATGGCTGCCTGGGACAAGGGCGTATTGCGTTTTAAATCCAGAACATCCCGCACTGGCTGCGCATAGGCCGGGTTAGTGCAAAACTGGGCGCTTCCCCCTAACCGCAATAAGTGCACGCCGCTGTGAGGGAAATTGTATTTTTCCTGTAGGGCCGAAACAGCATTTTCGATCACTGGGGTACGCACCCCCAACACTTGAGCAATCCTCTCTAAGGACACCGGTTCGCCGCCAGCAAAGAGGATCGCCTCTGTTTTCCCCATGAGTTCTTCCTGATTCAGTGTTTCTCACCCCAGTCTAACAATTTCACTTCCGCGTCTTCCCCATCGCCCTCCACCCGGAGGCGCTTATTTTTTACCAGTTCCAACACAGCCAAAAAAGCAGCCACCCTTTGGGAACGGTCCAGTTTGCCGGCAAACAGTGCTTTATAAGGGACAGAGCGTCTTTTCCACAATTTCCGCAGGATTGCAATGGCTTGTGAAGCCACCGAAACCACCTTTCTGGACACCAACGCAGAAAAGCTCTCCGGTTTTGGCGGCAGCATACTTTTCCCTTTCCCCCAGGCGGAAACCAGCGCTTGGGCGATCTCCCCGGGATCGTGGATACGCTTATAGGTATAGTCCGCGGGCAACGGTTCCGGCCCCCGTGTGATCCGGTCAAAAGAGCATTGCTGCCCCAGCCTGGCGGCGGCTTTCTTACACTGTTCATATTCCAATAGCTGGCCAGTGAGTTCTGCCCGCGGATCTTCCTCTTCCTCCTGTCGGGGAAGCAGGGAAGCGCTTTTGATCTGCACCAGCCTGGCCGCCATCTCCAAAAATTCGCTGGCTACGTCCAAATCCGCCTCCCGCATCAAGGCGATTTGCTCCGTATATTGGTCAAGCAGCTGGGCGATAGGAATGTCGTAGATATCCAATTTGTTTTTGGCAATCAACGTAAGCAGCAAATCCAGAGGGCCATCGAACCCCTCCAAATGATACTCCAATCTTTCCATATTCACAGCGCGCCAAACAGACGGAAGGGCGCTTCCGCCAAAGCGAAGATTATCCGGGCAAAAAAGTTTTGGACCGTGGACAACGGCCCGGCCATGGCGCCGGAAAGCAGCAGGACAAACATCACCATTACAAAGATATTTTGGTACCGGTAATAGGTATACAGTGCCCGGCTGCTGAGAAATGCCCCCACAATCCGGGAACCATCCAAAGGCGGAAGGGGGATCAGATTGAACACCGCCAGAGAGATATTCACCACCACATAGTAATAGAGCATATTCAGCAGAAACTGAGTCACTCCGTTGGCCGGGGCAAAAGCGATGAGCAGGGTGACGAAAACCGCCCCCACCAGCGCCGCCAACAAGTTGGATACAGGCCCTGCCAGAGCAGTGAGCGCCATATCCCGCCGGGGCTTTTTAAAGTAGCGGCTGTCCACTGGGACAGGCTTTGCCCACCCGAACCCAAAGAGGATCAGCGCCACTGTACCCATCGGGTCCACACTGGCCAATGGGTTCAATGTGAGACGCCCCTCTAATTTAGCAGTGGGGTCTCCCAGCTTATTGGCGACCCACCCGTGGGCGAACTCGTGCAGCGGTAAGATGCACAGGATGACAAACACAATAGATACCACCTGCGCCGCGATCTGCCACACATCCACATGGTAACCGTAGGCCAGGCTTCGGATTACATCAAATAGCATGGGGTAACTCCTTTTCCAAAGTAATTTTCAAAGTTTTATGAGTGGATTATACCCTATTTCCGGAAAAAACTCAATTCCTTTGAAAAAAAACTTGCATTTCCCAAGGACATCTGCTATAATTTCTATCGTTGCAAATTTGGAGTTATCTCGTCTTTAAGGAGGTGCAGATATGGCAAAATGTGATTTCTGCGGCAAGGACGTTGCCTTTGGCATTAAGGTTTCTCACTCTCACCGTCGCTCTAACCGTACCTGGAAGCCCAACATCAAACGGGTGAAGGCGGTTATCAACGGCACTCCCAAGCGCGTGAACGCCTGCACCCGTTGCTTGCGTTCCGGCAAAGTGACCCGAGCTGTCTAAGCAATTGTCCCAAGAGCATTTCAAAGGCTGAGAAATAAGGGGTCATCCAGTTGGATGGCCCTTTTTCTCTGCCTTTTTCCTTTTTCTGCAAATAATTGAATTGATGAGATTAGCCAAAAGGCTTTTCCCCAGTCAATTGGGAAAGATCCCCCTCCATAAAGTTACTTAGTATTTTTCCAGCCACACCTTGTGCCTCGCCATAAAGCTCAAAAAAGTTTTGATGGGAGTCCCCATCCCCCCAAGGGACGTTTTGCAAATTGGCATAATCCACTTGGTCACTCTCCGTTAAGGGGATCAAATGGCTGGAAATAGAGCTGGGCTTTCCCTTTTCCATCCTCTGGATTGCACTACGTTTTAGGCCAGTTCTGTCCGTTGCCAGGGAATAGACCATATGGGCGTCGCTCATAGCCTGAACCAATAGCATTTCAGGCACATCTTCCCCGTAGAGCAACAGAAGGATGTGGTGATACAGATGAGCAATTTTCCGCTGGACCGGCTCGTTTTTGGGGAACATCTGCTTCAAGGGAACCTCAGAGGGCAATTTCCCTGTTTCGAAGCGGAGGATAATCGCATCCAGGGCGGATTCGATCTCACCGTGCATGGTGGAAGGTGTTTCCCAAGGGCGTTGCTTTGCCAATTCAACCGCCAACCAGTTGATGTACGGATGAGCTGTACAGTCCAAAGAATAATGGCACACGAACCCCCACGCATACGAACGGTACACTGGGTCGGGATGCTCCCTCAAAAAATCCCGAATGGCCCCCAGCACCTTAGAGGGCAATTCCCGATGGAGCCTGTCCCCGTAATCTTTCAGGGAGCGCCCTTTCCAAAAGGGTAGAAAGCGATGACAAAAGAAAAAGTCCGGGCCCTGGGCGCCCCAGGCATAAGCGCAGAGGTGGAGAGAAGCTTTTTCTTCTAAGCTTTCCCGGACATTTTGAGCAAAATAGTAATGGGCCAAACAAGCTGGCATACTGTTACCTCCTTATCCACAAGGGTCCTTCGGCGAGAAAGGTTCGATCCAGGGAAACGCGGCCACCAGATCCCGAGGGAAGGGGCATCCCAGCCCCAGGGAAGCCTCCAGGGCCTTGCAGGAGAGGGACAGCCGCCCGCAGTGCAGCCCCTGCCGTCCCAACATCTGCCGGGAACCACCGTACAGGTCGTCCCCGGCCAAGGGATGGCCCGCATAGGCCATATGCACCCGGATCTGATGGGTACGACCCGTTTCCAGCTGAAAACGGAGCAAGGTATGACCCTCTGCGGAAGCTAAAGCTTCCCAATGGGTCACCGCCGCCTGACCGCCTTTCCCACAGCAGCGGCGGATCTTGCTCCCTGGTTCCAAGGCAATGGGCGCATCCACTGTGCCCTGGCGGTCAAGCTCTCCTTGGACAATGCCGTAATAAACTTTTTTCACCTGTGCGGAAGACACCGCCGTTCGGTGCTTTCCTACCACAACGATGCCGCTGGTGTCCCGGTCCAGGCGGTACAGGGGGCGGAAAGCATACTGCTGGCCTTTTTCCTGGCAGTAATAGGCCACACGGTTCAAAAGGCTGTCCCGATCATGGCCTGGTGAGGGATGTACCGGCATACCGGGAGGCTTTGCTACCACCAGGTAGTCCTCGTCCTCCCAAAGAATGTCCAGGGGGCCTGCTACAGGCGGGTAAGCCGGATTCTCCTCCGGAAGGTTCAGCGTCAGCACGTCCTCTCTGGACAACACATCAATACTGCGGCAGGGAATCCCATTTCTGAGAAGGCCGTTTGACAAGTGTTTTTGCTTTACAAAGCTTCGGGAGGAAAGCCCCAAATACTGCCGGGCAAAGTCCTTGACCGTGCGTCCTTCCCACTCCGGCGGGACTTTGAACTGGAGAATGCGGCTCACTTCTCTCGGGCGGCCAGGGAGCGAGCCAACTCACGCAGGAACCCGGTATCCCCGGGGAACGCATCCAAGGCTTGTTCCGCTTGAGCGGTGAAGGAATCCACCAGGCTCTGGGCTTTCTCCACCCCCAGCAAGGACACGTAGTTCCGTTTGTCCCGGGCAGCGTCCATCCCCACGTTTTTCCCCAAGGATGCAGCATCCCCCAGCACATCCAGAATGTCATCCCGGATCTGGAAAGCCATTCCAACTCCCTCGGCATAGCGGCGGGCGTTTTCCAGAACATCCTCCCCCGCCCCGGCCGCCACACAGCCCATTTGGCAGGCAGCGGAAATCAGCGCCACGGTTTTTCCCAAATCCATTTCCCGCAGCAGGTCCAAATCCACCGTTTTTCCTTCCGAATCCAAATCGATGCACTGCCCCCCTACCATCCCTTGCGCTCCCGCGCACTGGGCCAGGATCCTAGCACCCCGCAGGGTATCCTCGCTGGGGCCGGAAAAGGACAGCGCTGTTTCAAAAGCCTTTGTCAACAAGCCGTCCCCGGCCAACAGGGCCATGGCCTCCCCAAACACTTTGTGGTTGGTAGGCCTGCCCCGGCGGAGGTCGTCATCATCCATACAGGGCAGATCGTCGTGGATCAAGGAGTAGGTGTGGACCATTTCCACAGCGCAGGCAAAGGGAAGGGCTTCTTCAGGTTTTCCCCCGCACAGCCGGCAAAAAGCCAGTGCCATCACTGGGCGGATCCGTTTGCCCCCCACAAACACACTGTACCGCATGGAATCCATCACCGGGGCGGTGAGCGCCCCTTCCGAAGGAGCAGGAAGGCTTTGTTCCAGAGCCCTTTCCACCAGGGAAAGATACCGGTCAAATGTCTCCTTCATCCTGCACCTCCTCTTCCAGGGGAATCTTCGCCAACTGGGTCACCTGCTGTTCCGCTTTGTCCAGCAGCTGGTAACACTGGGAAGAAAGCTTCGCCCCTTCCTCAAAAAGCTTCATGGATTCTTCCAAAGAAACCTCGCCGCTCTCCAGCTTTCCAACGATCTCCTGAAGCCGCCGCATGGCCTCTTCAAATTTTAACTTCTTCGCCGCCATGGGTTATTCTCCCTTTCCCAATATTTCCGCAGAGAGGGCACCCTCCGCAAAACGGATGGCAACCCGGTCCCCCGGGGAAACATCTGACTCTCGTTTGATCACTTGCCCGTCTTTCCTTACAATAGCATACCCCCGAGAGAGTACTTTTAATGGGCTGAGGGCATCCAGCGTGCCCGAAAGGGCAGAAAGCCGTCCCTGCTCCCGGGTCAAACAATGCTGCATACGTTCGCCCATCTGTCGAAACAGCCCTTCCACCATTTCACGGTGCTGCGCCAAAATCTCTCCCGGATGCTTCAACAGAGGCGTTTCCACCAAGAGGTCCACGCTTTGCCGGAGGTACTCCACCAGCTTGGCCGATTCTTCCCGGAAATACCGGTTGTAGGAAAGTACCTGGGCAAGTTCCTCCCGCCAGTCTGGGGTGCACAGCTCCGCCGCCGCACTGGGCGTGGGGGCCCTCAAATCCGCCGCAAAATCGCAGATAGTAAAATCGGTTTCGTGGCCCACAGCGGACACCACCGGGATCGTGCAAGCGTATACCGCCCGGGCCACAGCCTCCTCGTTAAAGGCCCACAGGTCCTCCAGAGAACCGCCGCCCCGGCCCAGAATGATCACATCACAAGCCCGCCGCCGGTCCATTTCCTGCAATGCTTCCACGATTTGTCCAGGAGCTTGTTCCCCTTGCACCAGCACCGGCGCCAGGATAATTTCCGCCAAGGGCCAGCGCCGTCCCGTGATCTGCAAAATATCCTGCACCGCCGCCCCTGTGGGGGAAGTGATCATACCAATTCGCTGAGGAAAAGCAGGGATCTCCCGTTTATGGTCTGCATCAAACAGCCCCTCTTGGCTCAGGCGGTCTTTCAACTGCTGGAAGGCAAGGCTCAAAGCGCCTATGCCCTCGGGCTGCATATCCTCCGCGTAAAGCTGGTATTGCCCGGAAGGCTCGTACACGGAAACCCTCCCCCGGATGAGCACCTTCATGCCGTCTTTCGGGCGGAATTTCAGACGCCGTGCCGCCGAGGCAAACATCACCGCCTTCAGCACTGACTTGTCATCCTTTAAGGAGAAGTACAGGTGCCCGGAACGGTAGTGATCTGTGAAGTTGGAGATTTCCCCGGAAATGAGGACGTTCTGCAGCCTGCCATCCCCTTCCAAAAGTGATTTGATAAAAAAGTTCACTTGGGAAACCGTCAGCACGGTTTGGCTCATGAAAAACACCCCTTCTTCCAAGCCAACACAGCCGCACCGGCAGCGTTGTCAGAGGAGAATTCCGGGGCCGCAAAGTACCCGTGATAGCGCTCTCCCAACCGGTGCCGCAGCAAGGAGTTGGAGCACACCCCGCCGGAAAATACCACCGGCAAGTCCCCCAGCTCTTCCAGCAAGCCACCGCACATCTTGTCCAACACAGCAGCGATGGCCTCGATACAGTGACGCGCGATTTTTTCCACCGGCTCTCCCCGCTCCAGCAGGGCTTTGCATTGGTTCTCAATGCCAGAGAGAGAACAATCGTTGCCTTTCAGCACCGGGCGGTATTGGATCTTCTCGTCCCACTTCAAGGCCAGCCGTTCCAACTCTGGGCCGCAGGGGAACCCAAGCCCCAACATGACGCCCACACGGTCCACTGCCTGGCCAGCTTTCAAATCCAAAGAATGGGCCACCCGGTTTACCTGGGGCACCCCCTTCTCCCCCGGAGTGACCAAGAGCGCCTCTGTGGTACCGCCGGAAACGTGAAAGGCCAGAAACCGTTTTTCCAAAAGCTCCAGCTTCCCAGCGGAATACAGTGCTGCCGCAATGTGGCCCTGCTGGTGGGAGAATCCCTCCACGGGGACTTTCCATGCCTGCCCCAAAAGCCCAGCGGTGTTTTTCCCCACCAAGAAGCATGGCATATAGGAGCCCTCTTCCGTTGTGGGAGCCAGGGATACACCAATGGCTTTGGGGCGGTCTTCCAACCCATCCAAAATAGGGCCCAGCACCTGGGGCAGCTGCCGCACATGATGAAAGACCGCATCACTTTGGCGAAGGCCCTTTTCCCCCTGCTTCACTGGCAGCAGCATCTTCCGGTTTTCCAACACCCGCTCCCCGTCAAACAGTGCGGAAGAAGTGGTGTAATTGCTGGTATCAATCCCCAGGAACAGTTCACTCATGGGGCTTGTCCTTTGCTTTCTCGGGCGAGGACTTGGCAACAGAGGCCAGTACCCCGTTGATGTAGGGAGCGTCGTCCTTGCCGCCGTAAATTTTTGCCAACTCCACTGCTTCGTTAATGGTCACACTGGCGGGAATGCTTTCCTCCCACAGCATTTCGTAGATAGCCAGACGCAGCAGCGCCAGCGTCACCTTTGACAGCCGGCGCAAGCTCCACCCCCGGATGTGCTTCTCAATAGCCTGATCCACCTCTTCCCGGTGTTCTTCCACACCCAAAGCCTCCCGTTCGGCAAAGCTGCTGGGGATGAGATCCCGGGCCTCCACTGCGTCGTGGAGGATGCTGTCCATGGGTTCCTCCCGCACTGCCTGCTCAAACACTAAAATAAACGCCTGTTCCCTGGCTTCCCTTCTCGTCATAAAGCCAACCTCCAAAATAAATAAAAAGCCCACCGTTTCCACGGTGGGCCTTTGCAGCAGATCCTTCGTACATAGATTGCATTTTCAAGCTTCACCGGGAAACCGCACATTGGGACGGTTTGTGAAGCTATTATATCACACTCTTGACGCAATACCAAGTTAATTTGTTCCGATTATTTTGATTTTATCCGCACTCAAGCCAGTTTGCTCCATCACGATCTCCTGAACGATCAACGTGTCTGCTTCTTCCACAGAACCTGCCATTACCACGCTGCACTCCTCTTCCGTGATATACGCAACACACTGGGAGTATCCTTTGGCTTGCAGCAAGCTTTCCACGTTGGACTCCTCCAGGATATTCTGGGCAATGGCAGAGGCCTCCTCCACTGCTTGCTGCTTGGCGGCGCTGTCAGAGTCCACGCTTTCCAGCACATTGTCCAACAGTTCCAATGCCTCGTCCCGTGAACTTTGCCGGTCCACACGGGCTTGGGCCAGGGCGTCTTCTTGGGCAGCGGTTTCTGTGGAAGACTGCAAATCATCCGTGACAGTTTCCACATAGGCGTTGTTCACCAGCTGCGCCGCACCCAATTGGCTTGTTTCTGAGGAAGTATCCTCTACCGGCAGGGTATTAGTGCCTGCAAATTGCCAATTGAGGTACACCGCTGCTCCCAAAGCCAACACCAAAGATGCCAACACAAGCTGTTTTTTTCCAAATTTCATAGGTAATCCCTCCAAAGAATGAACTGTTCTATTGGTCAAGCTACGCGCTTCCAACGACACACACTTTCGCGGTAGAAACATCCAGCGCAGTACACACTGCTGTCAGGAGTTTTTCCTGCACCGCGGGGTCCCCTGCCATACGGCTGACCACTACCACACCCTTTACTTTCGGCTGGGTCTTTGTCACGGTCAAGGCATATTGGCTGCCCTGGCTGTCTTCCAACAGGACATGGGTGTTCTCCTGCTCCAAAGATGCCCTTCCGTCCTCCTGCTCAGAACTCTCCCGCTGATCCGAAGCGTAAAGGTTGCGGCCATTGTCCTCCAAGGTTACCACTACCGTGGGGTCTTCCTCCCCGGTGATGGCGGTGACCAGGCGGGAAATTTCCTGCTCCAATTGATCACTGGAAGTTTCCACAGGGGCCTCCCGGGATTCCTGGGGATCGGCGGTGCTTTCCGGCTCCCAAAAGGAGGAGAGGCCGATGAGGGCAATGCCGCAGATGCCCAGGATCACCACCAGCTTTAAGGGCTTTTCCCGCTGGAACCGCTTACGCAGGGCCTGTTTCCAGTTTTCTGCTTCCATAGTTCTCCTTTCCGGACTCTCACCCTTCCACAGTGACTGAAACGGCCACATCTTCCCCCAGGACATTTTGAAGCAGCGCACGCGCCTGCTCTTCCTGGCTGGGATATTGAAACGCCGCAGCCACCTCGGTCAATACTATGCTGCCATCCTCCTTTCTATCTGTGAAAACCTGGATTTCTTTTGCCTGAAGCCCCACAGTTCCCAAAAGCCCCTGCACATATGCCTCCAAATCCTCCACAGCTGCCTGTTCCACCTGCTCTTCCACATAGGAGGCAAGCTCTTCCTGCTGCCGAAGGGACGGCCCTTGAGAAATGGGCAGTTCCACATCCAAAGAAAGAAGGGAACCCACCGCAGAAAGGATCACTGCTAAAACAGCCAAACTTCCCACGAAGCGGGTCATTTGATCCTCTGGGCAGAATTTTTGCAGCAATTCCGTGACAATGAGCACCAGGCACACCGTCAAGATGCTTTCCATCACAGCGTTCATAAGCTTCCTTTCATAAAGACCACCAGTGCCGCACTGACCACCGCCACCACGCAAACGCTGGCAAGCACTGCAAGGATCATTTTTGCCACCGACCCACAAGCCTTAAAAAGACTGGAAAGCCGGGACATATCAAACAGGTTGGCAGCCACTTCTCCCAGCTGGCACACCCCCAGCCACAGGGCAGCCTCCAATGCAGCGGGGGCAAAGATGCAGATTGCGGCCAAAATGCCAAAGGCGCCCACTCCGGATTTGACGATCCGCACACTGTTTTGAATGGCCGTCACGGCGTCCCCAAATGCACCTCCCACAATGGGGATGGCCGAGGAAGCCAACAGCTTCACAGTCTTTCCCGTGGCCGCATCCACTTGGGCATTGAGCGCGGTCTGCACCGACAGAATGCCTGAAAACAGGGTGACTGCCAGCACCAGCGCCCATTTCCCGAAACTGTATAAACTGGAAAGCAGGGCGTCGAATTTTCCCCCACAGAGGGATGAGGCAAGTGCCAGCATGAGAAAACCATGCAGCAGCGGCACAAGAAGAGCCGAAGAGAGCACCGGGATGGCGCTGCCAGCAGCCAATGTTAAAAAGCTATACCCGCCCCCCACTGCTTGATTCCCCGAAGCAACCAGCAATGCGGAGTACACCGGCACACTGGCTCCCAAGAACACACAGGTGCTTTGCACCACTTGGTCCGCAGCCCGGATCAGCCCCAGGAGCGGGGCGGTGAGCACGCCGGCACAGGCCACCGTGCCAGCCAGCAAGGAAACGCCGCTGCCCTCTTCAAAATTTCCAGCCAGACGGCAGAGCACCACCACGCCGATCAAAGAAGCCAACCCCTTGAGGGGGGCTGCCAGCTTTTCCCGCAGCAGCTTGGAACCAGTTTCCAACAGCCCCTCCCCGTCCCCGGCAGACCATTGCCCCTCTTCCACCCCCATTTGGGAGAGTAACTCTTGGGTTTCTTTGTCCAAAGAACCGTAAAGCTCCCCGGCGCCGCTCTTTTCAGCAATACTGGAAACCTCGTCTGCTGATGCAAAACAGGGGATCCACCACACCAAGCACACCGACAACAGGCACAGCAGAAATATCCGTTTTTTCACACAGTCCCACATCCTTACAGGGCGGCGATCTCCCCCAAGTAATCCAGTATTTTCGTGATGGCAGGCAATGCCGCTGCCAAAACAGCCGTACGGGCTGCCAGCTCTACCGTGTAGGAAAGGGCGGACTCCCCCGCGTCTTTGCACAGCCGCGCCACCACTTGCCCTACCACGGTGATGCCCACTGCCCGAAGCACTAGCTTTACCGCATCCCCCTCCAGGGCCCCAAGTTCCGCTAGGCCCTCGATTTGGCGGAGAAGCGGCTCTGCCCTGCCCAACACGGTAAGCAGCAAAAGGACCGCTCCTGCCAAACTGATCAGCAGGGCAAATTCTTTATTGCTTTTTTGTACCAAGGCGGCAAAGAACACCCCGCACAAAGCCACAATCCCAATGCCTAAAAACTCCATGGCTACAGGGAGAAAATAGACTTGACCGTTTGGAACAAGGTGTCGATCTGCCGCAAAATCATCATCAACACCACGATCAATCCTGCCAGGGTGGTCATCATGGCCTGTTCCTCCCGTCCGGAGCGCATAAGCAGCTGGTTGAGCACAGCAACGATGATCCCAACGGCGGCAATTTGAAAAATGAGATCCACTTCCATGAGGGCGTCCCTCCCTTTCCAGTCCTTGTTTAGAGCAGCAGCAAGCTCATTGCCACTCCGGCAAACAAACCCAGCGCCACGGAGATTTTAGACTTTTGCCGGGCCTCTATTTGCGCCTGTTCCAGCCGCGGTGCTAAAAGCCCCTGGTACATGGCGATATGTTCCAACTGCCCTTGGACATCGGTGGCGCCCAGCTCTTTTACAAACCCCAAATACATCTCCCGGTCACCCCTGTCCCAGAGGAGCTCCTCCCCCGCCCGGGACAGAGCCCCCACCGGGTCTATGAGGAATTCCCCATCCCGTTCCGCCAAGCGGCAAAACCGAGACTCCTGCCGCTCTAAGATCAACTCCCGCAGACTGCCTGCGGAATAGCGGATCCCTGTTTGGAAGTTTTGAAGCAACGTCATCCAGTCAAGCAACAACCGTGCCCTGCGCTGCAGTCTTGCCGCAGCCAAGATCCCTGCCAGCAACCCGCTGAACAAAACCAGCCCTGCTCCTATCAGTTCCACAGCATTTCCCACCCCCTTTGTACTTCCCTGCCGTGGGGATGAATGCGGAGATCTCTCCAGGCGCTTGGCGTCCCACAAGGCACACCGCTGTTTGAAAGGCTCCTGTTTCCAGGAGAGCGCGGCACAGCGGACGGCTGTAAAGCGTTTCGGCTTGCCCGTGGACGGAGGCAATCAATGCCACCCCAGAGGCCACCACCCTTTGAACAGCTTCCAGGTCGTGCTGGCCCAGCTCATCGCAGACGATCACTTCTGGGGAAAGGGAACGCAGGGCCATTTCCATCCCCGCGCCTTTCGGGTAACCTTGCAGCAAGTCAGCGTTAGGGCCCAGGTCAAAGCCTCCCAGCTCCCCACGCTCGTCCACTACCGCCACACGATGGCTAGGGCCAAACCGCCCCCAGGAAAGGGAACGGGCCACGTCCCGCAAAAAGGTGGTTTTCCCACTGGAAGGCGGCCCTGCCACCAGGACGCCTCCCTCCCAACCCACGTCTTCCAAAAACAGCCTGTCCCCACATCCAGGAAGATCCCTGGGGATGCGGTACACCAAGGAGGTAATCTCCCGGATGGTTTGGACAGCCCCCTTCTCTGTCACAGCGCTGCCGCAAACCCCCACCCGGCAGTTCGCGCCCATCCATATGAACCCCTGCCGGAGCTCTTCTTCGTGGCGGAAAACCGAATGCCCGCAGGCTTGCAAAAAAAGTTCCCGCAGCTGGGCATCCCCTGCCACCACACCCTGCTCCGAAGCCCGGGATACCTCCCCGGATTTTGTGGGGAACAATGTGCCCTCTCTGCCGCAAATCGACAGGGGCATTCCCCGGCTGATATGGATGTCAAAGGCCTGGGTCTTTACCCAGTGAGGGACTGCCAGCAGCAAGTCCCGATATAGGCTGATTTGCCGGGCCACGTAATCAAACCCAGAAGGTTCCATAGATCGCTCCTCCTTTGTCCATGAGTTGTTCATATCTATGGACAGGGCCATGGAAATAGAACCCAGCAGGGCAAAACAAAACTCCCCCGCTGGCAGCGGGGGAGTTTTCTGATGTTTAAAGGCTTGCGTTCTCTTTTAATTCCTCATATGCTACAAATGCCTGGAGCACTTGGCGGTCTGTGGCATAGGTGACCAATCCCAACGCCTCTTGAGGGGATTTCCAGCAGATTTCCAACACCTCTTCCGGCTGGGGCCGGGCATGGTCTTTTTTGGCCTTAGCGGCAAAATAGATGACATCTTTCATCACACCAGGCTTTGGTGAATAGGCAACTATCTCCCGGAAAGAGGTGTCCAACTCCACCTTCAAGCCGGTTTCCTCCTTGATCTCCCGCAAGGCTGTTTCCGCCTCTGTTTCCTTTTTTTCCACGTGGCCTTTGGGGAATGCCCAATGCCCTCCGTTTTTGTGCTTGATCAGCAGCACTTCCATTCCGGCATCACCATCCCGGTACACCACGGCTCCGCAGGATTTTTCTTTTTTCAAAGCAAAAACCTCCTTTTTTCCATGAGATCCATTGGAAAAGGGGCCTGTCCCGGGTTTCGCCCAGGCAGCCCCTGTAATCCATTATTTTACAGAAAAGCGATATTCCGTTTTGGTGGCAAAAACCTTCCCCGGCTCCAGATACTGAAAGGGGAAGTTCTCATGATGCACCGAGTCCGGATAGAACTGTGTTTCCAAGCAGAACGCAGTGTGAGGCTTCATGGCGTTGCCGTCTTTCCCCACTAAACCTTCCACAGAATTGAAGGTGTAAAGCTGCACCCCTGGCAGATCGGACCACACTTCCATCACACGGCCGCTCTCTGGCTCAAAGGCTTCGCCAAACTTGCGGAAGCCCTCTCCATCTACACAGAAATTGTGGTCAAACCCACCGTTGAGCTGGATCATGTGATCCTGGGCAAACAGATCGTCCCCCAGCTTCTTGGGGCTGGTGAAATCCAACGGCCCGCCCAACACGGAAGCCAGCCTACCGTCGGGGATTAAATCGTCCGATACGGTGGTGGTTTCTTTGGCGTTCAGGGTCAGGTAGGTGCCGCCCACTTCCCGAGAAGGATCGCCGGTCAAGTTGAAAAAGGCGTGATTGGTAGGATTAAATGGCGTAGCTTGGTCACAGGTACCCTCATATTCCAAAGACAGGGTATTATCCGCTTTCACCGTATAGATGACCTTCATCTCCAAGTTTCCGGGGTATCCTTCGTCACCGTCCGGACTCAGATAGGTATACGTGACAGAAGGCTCTTCCCCATCTTGTACCTGGGCCTGCCACAGTACCTGGTGGTACCCACCCGGGCCGCCGTGCAACGTATTGTTCCCGTCATTTTTCGAAAGGGTATAAGTCTTGCCCTGTAAGGTAAACGCTGCGCCGCCGATACGGTTGGCATAGCGGCCCACAAAGGCGCCTTGAAAATTAGAGCCAAAGTACTCTTCCAAAGTGCGATGGCCCAACACTACATCCCCGAGGACTCCATTTCGGTCAGGAACCCACAACTGCACAATCCGGCAACCGTATGGGGTGGTGACCAACGTCATCCCGCCAGCGTTTTTCAATGTGTATACCGGGACCTCCCGGCCATCGGGAAGCCTCCCAAAAACCGTTTTTTCCACAGACATGGAATCAGGCCTCCTTGCCCAACAATGCCGCGCCGATGATACCGGCGTCGTTGCCCAGTTCCGCCCTGCAAATCACAGTCTTTTTAGCGGAATTGCGGGCATACTGTTCACGCTCCACAAACTCCCGAACAGGCGCCATTAAAGTTTCCCGCTCATTGGAGATGCCGCCGCCAATACAAAGGATATCCGGCTGGAAAATATTGATCATATCTACCAGGCCTACACCAAGATACTTCACATACTCATCCACAATCTTTTTACCAACAGGGTCACCCTGACGCATGGCATCGAACGCGGTACGGCCACTGACCTTTTCGATATCGCCGTCCACCAGCGTCCACAGGGGGGAGTCCTTGGGGGCTTCCTTCATATGCTCTTTGGTTGTCTTAATCAAACCAGTGGCAGAGGCATAGGTTTCCCAGCAGCCATGGCGGCCGCAGGTGCAGGGACGTCCATCCACCACGATGACGGAGTGTCCCAGTTCAGCGCCGGCAAAGTTGCTGCCGGAATAGATCTTGTGGTCGATGATGATGCCACCGCCTACACCGGTACCCAAGGTGATGGCCACAGCGTTGTCCGCGCCCTTGAGCGCCCCGGCCATATACTCACCGAAAGCGGCAGCGTTGGCGTCGTTTTCCATGAGGACTTTTTTGCCTTCCAAACGTTCCGAGAGCATCTTCTCCATGGGTGTATTTTTAAAGGGCAGGTTGTTGGCATATTCGATAATGCCAGTGGCTTTGTTGATGGTCCCGGGAGAGCCCAGGCCTACCCACGGAACATCATCCAAGGTGATGTTAGCGTTTTTCAACGCGGCGTAAACTGTTTCCGCCATGGCATCAGCCACTTGCTCGGCGTTATCGAGCTTCGTTTTCGACGTAGCGCGGGCAATGATCTGATTGTTATCGTCCACGATACCGACGGCAATGTTGGTGCCGCCAAGGTCAATTCCAAGATAGTACATAGCAATTGCTCCTTTAGAAAAAATTCGGGTCCTCCCCTATGTAATTTCAAGTATACTATAATGAGGTACTAAATGTAAATGCATTTCTTTTGAATTTTCCAGTATTTTTTACAGGAGCCTCCCCTTGATTTTCCTGCGGCTCTGTGGTAACATAAAAAAGCTATCTGGTAATGGCTATTTGCCGCTGTGGTGAAATCGGCAGACACAAGGGACTTAAAATCCCTCGGTAGCAATACCGTACCGGTTCAAATCCGGTCAGCGGCACCATAGTGAGTCCGGGCGCAATTTGCGTTCGGACTCTTTTTATTGCTTTGAATGAATATGCGCACGTTGACAGCGGTATCTTCGTGGTAGCATAACCTTTATTTTACCCTTCCCATCAATTTCACCCGCACGCAGGAAGCGTGCGGGTGTTTTTCTGTACAAGCGCAGCCGCTAGGGACACAACTGTGGCCGAAATCATCGATAAGGCAAAAACGCTGCCGTTAGTTGTTGGCACGCCTCTTGGTATGGCGGGTTCCTCCCTCCAGATCGTTGTATCAAATCGGAGCTTCCCAAGAGAAACCTATGCCTAACCCCTAGTTTTAAACCGAAAAAAGACCCTGCCTTTTTTGGGGGGGCTTCCACCGTTAGGCGGTGGCTTTCAAGGGCTTCCTTTTTTCTTAGGTTTTCTAAGAAATAGGGCCCGTCGTAGCCGGTTCTGTCGGACGCACATCATCTCTCCCTCTTATCTCGTGCTTCTATGTGTTGCCTTTTCAGCCCTTCCCAGGCTGCTTTCCCTTCTACCTGTTTCTCAGCATATCTCCCCAACAACACTCAGCCCCATTGGTGCATTTTCCCCATCTTCCCTTGACAACCAGCCCAAACTCCGCTACCCTGGTAGAAACAAGGAGGGAACAGTATGACTACTATCGCCGTCATTGAGGACGACCTGCCCATCGGGAATCTATTGGAGGAAGTGCTGGAACAGCAGGGTTACGCTGTACGCCGGGCCTATTCCGGTACGGAGGCACTGTATCTCTTAGAACGGGAGACGCCGGATTTAGCACTGCTGGATCTAATGCTTCCTGGCCTTCCCGGGGAGGAGGTGCTGCCCCATTTGCAGGGTATTCCAGTGATCGTTCTCAGCGCCAGGGCCGGGTTGGAGGACAAGGTAACACTGCTGTTGGACGGGGCGGCAGACTATTTAACAAAGCCCTTCGAAATCCCCGAGCTGCTGGCCCGCATCCAGGTACAGCTTCGGGCCCAGGAAGCGCCCCGCTCCCCGGTGCTCAAATGGCAAAACATTATATTGGATCAAAAGAGCTGCGGGGTAACAGTGGCGGGGGATCCTATCCACGTCACCAGGACGGAATACGCACTGTTAAAACTCCTGCTGATGAACCCGGGGAAGGCTGTGGCAAAGTCGGTTATTTTGGACTCTATCAGCCAAGACACCCCAGACTGTACAGAGAGCTCCCTCAAGCAGCACATGAGCAACCTGCGAAAAAAATTGCGGGACGCCGGGGCTGGAGACTGCATCCAGTCAGTGTGGGGCATTGGATTCCTGTTGGGGGCACCAAAATCTTGACAAAATCTTGACCCTTTTCTTTGCCGGTTTCTTGATCATTTCATGGTAAGATGGCACCAAACCGCAAGGAGGTATCAAACATGGAAGCTGTGTTGCAGACCTATGAGCTTTGCAAGCGTTACCGGCGCTTCACTGCTCTGGAGAATGTGAACATTAACGTGCCCAAAGGAGCCATTTACGGCCTAGTTGGTAAAAATGGCGCGGGCAAGACCACCCTCATCCGGGTGATCTGCGGCCTGCAAGAACCCACCGCCGGGGACTACGCCCTGTATGGAGCACGATCTGGGGAAAAGGCCCTTCACAGAGCCCGGCGGCGGATGGGCGCCGTGGTGGAAACCCCTTCCCTCTACCCAGACATGACCGCTGAGCAGAATCTGAAACTCCAATACCGTGTTCTGGGCTTGCCCGATGAGAAGGGGATCCCAGAGCTGTTAGAGTTGGCGGGCCTTTCCCGCGCTGGGAAGAAAAAAGCCGGTCACTTCTCGTTAGGGATGAAGCAGCGGCTTGGAATTGCCGTGGCCCTGTGCGGCGACCCGGATTTTCTGGTGCTGGACGAGCCCACCAACGGCCTGGACCCCCAGGGCATTGTGGAGATGCGGGAGCTGATCTTAAAGCTCAACCGGGAGCGGCAAATCACCGTACTGATCTCCTCCCACATTTTGGACGAGCTGTCGAAGCTTGCCACCCACTACGGCTTTTTGGACAAGGGACGGCTGGTGCGGCAGGTCACCGCCCAGGAGGTGGAGGCCGCTTGCCGCAAGTGTTTGCGAGCCACTGTCACCAACGCCCCCGCTTTGTGCTTTGTGCTGGACAAAATGGGGCTACCCTACGCTGTAGCCGGGGAGAACCAGGTGGATATTTACCAGCAGGTAAACGTCACCCAGCTGGTGGATGCTCTGAAAGGAGAAGGATGCCAACTCATCTCCCTCAAAGAGCGGGACGAGAGCTTGGAAAGCTACTTTATCAATTTGGTGGGAGGCGAGCGGGATGCGTAATTTGATTTCGGCAAACCTGTACCGGCTGGTACGCTGTAAACTATTTTACTTCATGCTTTTGGCACAAGCAGCTTTCGAGATACTGTTGATAAAGTCAAGCCAAGTGGATCTGGGCCTGACGAATGCCGGTCCAGACTCAGATATGTTCGCCTATCCTACCTGGAGCTTTCTCATGGTGTCCGTTTTGTGCGGGCTGTTTCTGGGAAGCGGGTATAGCAGCGGCACCTTCCGCAACCAGATAATCTGCGGCAGAAGCCGTTCCCAGATCTACTTGGCAAGCTGGGTTACGGCCCTGTTTATCGCCCTGTGTCTTGGCCTTACCGCTGAGATTGTGGGAACCGTTTACGGGCTGATCTTCTGGGGGCCTTTCCAGATGGAAGGCTGGAAGCTGGCCGGGTATTTTTTGGGAACTTTGGGAACAGTGTTGGCCGGAGGCTCTCTGGCCGCGCTGCTGGCCATGGCTATCTCCAACCGGTCGGCAGCTGTTGTGACCAGCCTGCTGGTATTTGTGACCTTACTGTTTGTAGGGAACTATGTTTTCGCCCTGGTCAGCGAGCCCCCTACCGTACCGCCCGTGGAAGAAGTACAGATGGGAAACATCACCATGTACCAGCCCGACTACAATGCCCCGGAGGTACCCAATCCCCAATACGTGGACGGACCCGTCCGGGTGGTTTTGCAGGTTCTGGCGTATTTTCTTCCCACCAGCCAATACTTCCAGTTTGTCAATCTAACAGCAGAAAAACCCTGGGAGCTGGCAGGGCTGTCCGTCCTGTTCACTGCCCTGACCACGGCGGTGGGGATTATCCTATTCCGGAAGAAAGACATCAAGTAAGGAGCGGATTCTATGGGCTGGTTGGCAGCGTCGGTACTGGCGGTGATTGTGGCAACACTGGGGGTAAAGATCTGGCTGCTGCACCGGGGCGTAAAGGCGCTTCGGCTGGATTTGGCCCAAAAACTGGACAGGGACACCAATACCCTACTATCCCTGCCATGCCGGGACAGGGAGCTGCGGCGGCTGGCGGCAGCCCTCAACCAGGAGCTGCGGCTGCTGCGGGAGGAGCGCCTGCGCTACCAGCAGGGCGACCGGGATGTGAAGGAGGCGGTGGTGAACGTCTCTCACGACCTGCGCACGCCATTGACAGCTCTTACCGGCTATGTGGAACTGTTAAAAGGTGAGGCCCTTCCCCCGGACGCCTCCCGGTACCTGAGACAAATAGAAGGCCGGACGAAGGCTATGAAAGCCATGACCGAGGAGTTGTTCCGATACTCTCTGGCGGCGGATGAAACTGTCCTCACCCTAGAGCCCGTAGACCTGCGGGCTGCGGTGGAGGAAAGTTTGCTGTCCTTTTACGGGGCCTTCCAGCAAAAGGGCGCCGTCCCCCAGATATTCCTCCCTGAAAGCCCGGTGGTGCGGCAAGTGGACCGGGGCGCCCTCTCCCGCGTGCTGGGGAATATCCTGGCAAACGCCCTGAAGTACAGCGGAGGGGATTTGGCGGTCACGGTCACCCAACGCGGCCAAATGATTTTCTCCAATCTGGCCCCGGGATTGGACCCGATCTCCGCCGGGCGGCTGTTCGACCGATTTTATACTGTGGAAAGTTCCCGGCAATCCACAGGGCTGGGGCTCTCTATTGCCAAAGAGCTGGCTCAGCGCATGGACGGCAGCATAGGGTCGAACTTTCAAAACGGCACACTGACGGTGTGGGTGGAATTTCCAGCCAGATAGAAAAGCTGGGCCCACGCAGTTCCGAAACTTAACCATTATGCGAACGATCCCGGGGAAGCCTTTGGTTGTCTGGGAAAACCCGGCTATACCTTCATCTCCACAAACCACCGTCCGCTGGTTTCGTAAAGGTAGGTTTCCTTCCCCTTGATTTTCACCACATAGCGCCGGGCCAGTTCCCCGGTGGTGTGTGCCTTGCCGAGAGCCGTTTCCCGGCTGTCCTCGATCTCATACACCGGCCCAGTAGCCAGAACGATTTTCTGGGGCCGCACGCTGCCATCAATGTAGTGGGTAGCAATCACCTCTACATACTGTTTGCGGCGGACAAAATCTTTCATGCGGGAGCATCTCCTTCCGTTCCCAACTCTGTTATCGCGTAAATATTCCCAAATGGAACAGCAGCCTCTTTCAATATCAAGAGCGGCTCTACACTGTCTGCCCACCCCATCTCACTGGCCGCCGCGGCTTTCCCATCAGTTTGTCCGGCACAAAATCGAAAACCGTGATGAGTGGGCTCACCGCAAGGCAAATCGTGCCGTCAGGACAGTTTTCAGCAACCTCCAAGTTGATGGTGTAGGAACAGCGCCCCTGTTGTACCCTCCATGCTGACGTAATAAGGCTTGAGGTTGTTGCGGGCACCGTGCCTTTTCTGCGCAGATGGCTGCACGCTTTCTTACAATATCGAAAATTAGTTCGATCACTGCGTTTTGATTATAGAACATAATTTCGAAAAACGCAAGGCCCAAGATATGGCAAGAGCGATATGCCTTTTGAGAAAAAGCAGGGGCAGGATCAGGTCAAACTGGCGCTGCCTCTGTTGTTTCTTTCAACAAAAATAAATGTTCCCCGGTCATTTCGCCGGGGGACATTTATTTTTTTACAGCAACAGGCTGGAACCGTTTCCAGCCTTCGCGCAATGCTTGGATTGATTCTACAAAGTTTTCATTGGAGTTCCTAATGATGCTGACGGTCTGGGCGCGGGTAGCCAAAAAAGGGCACAAAATTTTAAAGAAGTATTTGAGCGTTAGCGACGAATATGCTATAATCAAGTCGAATACAAGAAGAATTTCGTATATTATGAGAGATTCCATTCTACAGTTCTCAACTGGTTTTGGTTTCAGAAAGGATGGGCATTCCATGGCCACAAAAACACTCTATACACTGATCGTCGCTGATGATGAGGATGAACTGCGCGAAGCGGTTTGTACTATGGTCCCCTGGCAGGAATACGGCTTCAAACTGCTGGGCAGTGCCAGCAACGGACTGGACGCTCTCCAAATGGTAGAACAGTACGAACCCGACCTGCTGCTGACCGATATCCGGATGCCCTTTATCTCCGGCATAGAGCTTGCCCGCCACGTCCGGGAGGTTCGCCCCGCCACCAACATCGCCTTTCTCAGTGGCTATGACGACTTCGAGTACGCCAAACAGGCCATTCAATACAACATCATCAGTTATATGCTCAAACCTTTAACTCTGGACGGTTTGATCGCGGAGCTGCGCATTATCCGCAAAAAAATCGATGCCCAGTTTGCCTTATTCCGCCAGGCAGAGGCCCAAGAGGCCGCCCAAGACAAGCTCACCCCTATGCTGATGCCCCTGGTGCTGGACGACTACGCAGAAGCATGGGACGATTTACAGGCCGAAGCCTATGGTAGGGAATGCGGGCTCCTTCGGGACGAGTTGGACAAACCTTGTTACACGGTAATGGTGTCCACCTTGTTGGACAAGGCGGGGGCAAACCGTACCACGCCCTCTTTTGTGGCGCCGGTTAATTCACTGTCGTCCAAGTATTTGCGAGGAGTGAACTTTTTTGCTGGCGGGAAAGTCATCTCTGTTTTGATGGGGAACCCCTCGGATTTTGAAGAATACCTCCATATTTTAGCGGACGAGATTTCTCAGATGGCTGTCCGCATCCTAGGGATGCGCTGCCGCATTGGGATCAGCCGCATGACCAACTCCCTCACCGCCCTTCACACCGCCTACAAAGAGGCCATGGAAGCTCTTCGGCAAGGCGACCCTTCGGAAAGTTATGTGCAGTTTATCAACGACTTGGCACCTGCTGCCAAAGGCGGGCACCTGCTGTGCAAACGGGCGCTGGAAGCCCTAGACCAGCGCTACATGGAAGAAGACCTCTCCCTGGTATCCCTCAGTGGGATGTTGGATGTAAGCCCTAACCACCTCAGCGCCTGCATCAAAAAATATGCCGGGGAAACCTTTATCAACATCCTCATTGGGAAGCGCATGGAAGCTGCCCGGGAACTGCTTGTGAATTCCACCATGAAAATCCAAAACATCGCAAAAAAATGCGGCTACACCGACCAGCATTATTTTAGCTACTGCTTTAAAAAGTACTGCGGGGAGTCTCCCAACGCCATGCGCCGCAGGCTGGAATCGGAAAAGGAGAGCGTCAAATGAATCAGGAGAAAGCGCCCCACACAGGGCTGCGCGTCACCACTATTTTGGTGTCTATGGTGGTGGGGATCGTCGCCATCATCTTGTGTTGCCTTACTGTGCTGTTTATGAACCGGTACAGGGACTCCGTACTGCAAGGCGCACGCACCACCAGTATCCAGGCAGTTTCCCAGGTTTCCAGTACTGTTGCGAACTACCTCTCAGATATGAACATTGCTATGGACCTAGTAGAGGAATCCATGACAGAAAATGACTTCGCCAGGAATGAGCTTCTGGAAGCTTTCTTGTCTTTCCGGCCCGACGTAGTAGCCGTGACCAGCTACGACTCCGACGGCACTTTGCTGCACTGCTGGTCCCCTGGCCAGCAGCTGCGGGAAGATTTCAGCCAAAATCTCTCCTTTAACCTGGAAAAAGCACGTTCCACGGAGGGCTCGTTTTTATCCCTCCCTCACGTGGAAAGCATTTTCATAGGGTATTATCCCTGGGTGGTTACCTTGACCGCCCCCCTCCCCCAAAGGGGTGAGATCGCCTGGGTGTCGCTTGACTTGAGCTTTTCCAGCATTGCCAGCCATATCAATAATGTGAGCATTGGCCAGCACGGCTATTGTTTCCTCATGGACAAGGACGGCAACATCGTTTACCATCCACAACAACGGCTGTTATACTCTGGCTTGAAATCTGAAAATACCGCCAAGCTGGCAGCATACGCCGATGGTGCCTATACGGATGACACCGCTATTTACTCGCTCACCAGTGTGGCTGGGAGCGACTGGCGCGTGGTGGGGGTCAGCTATATGGACGATCTAGTAAACCAGAGCGTGCGGGAAATGATCCAGCTTTTGCTCCTGCTGGCCATAATCACTCTGATTACCGCCCTATTCACCAGTTGGCTCCTTTCCCAGCTGCTGGACCGCCCCTTGCGCAGGCTGGCTTCTGCCATGGAGCACTTTGAAGCCAGCGCTGACCACTTTACCTACCATCCTGTGGGAGGGACCCGGGAAGTGCAGGAGCTTTCCTGTTCCTTTGGGCACATGGTCATGCGGATCCAGCAGTTGATGAACACCGTCCGGGAAGAAGAGGTAAACCTTCGCAAAACTGAGCTGAAAGCGCTGCAGGCGCAGATCAACCCTCATTTCCTCTATAACACCCTGGACTCTATCGCCTGGATGTGCGAACAGGGCCGCAACGCCGATGCCGTCAATATGGTACACGCTTTGGCGAAGCTGTTCCGCATCAGCATCAGCAAAGGCCATGAGCTGATCCCCATTGCCAAAGAGATCGAACACGCGGAAAGCTACTTGCAGATCCAAAAATACCGGTACAAAAACCGCTTCACCTACCATTTCCATGTGGATTCCAGCTGCCTGGAATACCTTTGCAACAAAATCACCATCCAGCCCTTCTTGGAAAATGCCATCAATCATGGCCTGGATCTGATGGTGGACGAAGGCCGTATTGATGTGTCGGTTTTCCAAGGGGGTGATGACATCCTCTTCCATGTGGAGGACAACGGTGTTGGCATGAGCCAAGAGCAAATCGACGCGATCATGGCCCAAGGCCCTAAGGAACATGGCGGCATTGGCATCCGGAATGTCAACGACCGGTTACAGATCTACTTTGGCAAGGAGTATGGCGTGAAGATCAGCAGCCAGCTGGACATGGGTACCTGCGTGGAGATCCGGATGCCCAAGGTAAAGGAGGGAAACTATGAAACGAAATAAATACGTCTTTCTCTTGGGGACTCTACTGCTCTCTTTTTTGTTTGGGTGCTCTTCCACCGCCAATGCCCCTTCTACCCATACTGTGACCCTTATTGCGAAATCTACCGAAACTGAGTTTTGGCTCTCGGTGTTTGCCGGGGCGGAAGCTGCCGCGGCAGAATACAATATGAACTTAAAAATCGTGGGTCCCAAAACAGAAGAGGACTACGAAACCCAAAACCAAATGGTGGCAGACACCGTAGAAGGCGGCACAGAGGCGCTGATCTTTTCCGCCATCCACTACGATAAAAATGCGACTGCCATTGACGCCGCTTCCCAAAGCGGGGTAGAAATCGTGGCCATTGACAGCAACGTGGCTTCTGACGCGGTAAGCACTTACATTGGTACTGACAACTATGCGGCGGGACAAATGGCTGCCCAAGCGGCTTTGGAACGTGTGGACGGCCAGCTGAATATTGGCATTGTCAACTATGACATCAGCAGCGCCAACGGGCAAGAGCGGGAACAAGGCGCAGTGGATCTGTTGAACAGCAGCGGCAGGGCCCGGGTAGTTGCGGTAATCAACACGTTGGCAGAGGCCCAACAGGCAAAAGACGACACCCTCTCCCTGTTGGAGCAATACCCGGAGATCAATGTCCTGCTGGCCTTTAACGAACCCACCAGCGTAGGTGCGGCCATGGCCATTCAGGAACTGGCCTGTGAGGATTCCATCTTTTTGGTTGGGTTCGACTCGAACGTGGCTTCTGTGGATGGTCTGCAAGACGGTTCCGTAGACGCCCTGGTTGTACAAAACCCCTATGCCATGGGTTATTTAGGCGTGGAGAGCGCTTACAAGCTGCTCAATGGCAAAGGCAACGAATTGGAAAAGATTGTGGACACCTCCACACAGATCGTAGACCGGGAAAACCTTTTTTCCATTGACAGCCAAAAGGCTCTTTTCGCCTTCGAATAGAACTCGTTAGGGCATATTGCACAGGTTTTTTCTCCATTATTTTGGCATATTATTCAGTTGCCATGGGTTTTTACCCTGTTCACGGTGATTTTTCACCTTGTTTCCAGGGCATTCTTCCTGTACTATGTGAGTAGAACAAGGGACAAAAAAGTCCCCGCACAACGGACAAAAGATAAGGAGAGATCACCATGAAAAAAGTGCTTGCTATCGTTCTGGCCGCCTCTTTGGCATTGGGAATGGCCGCTTGCAGCGTTTCCGATTCTCAAAGCTCCACCGGAAGCACAGGCGACAAATCATCATCTAGCAGTTCCACCGTTTCCACTACTTCGGAAGAAAAAGACGACTCTTCCACCGCGGATACCGGCACTGTGGCCAACAAGGATAAGCCCTTGGTTTGGTTCAACCGGCAGCCCTCCAACAGCTCCACTGGCGAGCTGGACATGAACGCCCTCAGCTTTAACGACAACACCTATTACGTGGGTTTCGATGCCAACCAGGGCGCCGAACTGCAGGGCACCATGGTCTTGGATTATATCAAAGCGCACATCGATGAGATCGACCGCAACGGTGACGGCGTGATCGGCTATGTACTGGCCATCGGCGATATCGGCCACAACGATTCCATCGCCCGTACCCGCGGCGTCCGGAAAGCCTTGGGCACCAACGTGGAAAAAGATGGCACCATCAACAGTGATCCGGTCGGCACCAACGCTGACGGCAAGGCCACCGCTGTGAAAGACGGCACCCTGGAAGTTGACGGCAAGACTTACGTTATCCGGGAGCTGGCTTCTCAGGAAATGAAGAACGCGGCCGGCGCCACTTGGGACGCTGCTACTGCCGGCAACGCCATTGGCACCTGGGCTTCTTCCTTTGGCGACCAGATCGACGTGGTTGCCTCCAACAATGACGGCATGGGAATGTCCATGTTCAACTCCTGGTCCAAAGCCAACGGCGTCCCCACCTTTGGTTACGACGCTAACGCTGACGCCGTTGCCGCTATCGCGGAAGGTTACGGCGGTACCATCAGCCAGCACGCTGACGTCCAAGCTTACCTGACCCTCCGTGTACTGCGCAACTCCCTGGACGGCGTGGACATTGACACCGGTATCGGCACCGAAGATGACGCCGGCAACGTCCTCAGCGACGAAGTGTACTACTATGACGCTGAGCAGCGTTCCTACTACGCTTTGAACGTGGCAGTTACCGCTGAAAACTATGAGGAATTCACCGATTCCACCAAGGTGTTCGAGCCCGTTTCCAACCAGCTGGATTCTGCTTCCCACGCTACCAAGAAAGTTTGGCTGAACATCTACAACTCTGCTGATAACTTCCTCAGTGCCACCTATCAGCCCCTGCTCCAGAAGTACGACGACCTGCTGAACCTGGAAGTTGAATACATCGGCGGCGACGGCCAGACCGAAGCCAACATCACCAACCGTCTGAGCAACCCCAGCCAGTACGACGCATTCGCCATCAATATGGTAAAGACCGACAACTCCGCTTCTTACACCGGCCTGCTGAGCCAGTAAGGTGTGGCTTACGCTTCATAAAATTCCCGTTCACTAATCAGTAAGTTTGTTAGGGAGAAGGAATTCTCCGGTCAGGAGAAACGCTTCCTGTTCGGCAGAAGGAATTCTCCCTATCTTATTTTGAGAAACCCCCTGGCAGTCTCAGAAACCCATTGACCCTGCCAAACGGTATTATACAGGAGAAACGAACATGGTAGATACAAAAGACGATATTGTCCTGTCAATTCGCGGTATGAGCAAGTCTTTTGGTCGGAACCGTGTGCTTGACCACATCAACTTAGACGTGAAGCGCGGCACCGTGATGGGCCTGATGGGCGAAAACGGCGCCGGCAAGTCTACAATGATGAAGTGTCTCTTCGGCACCTACCAAAAAGACGAAGGACGGATCTATCTTAACAACAAGGAGATCAGCTTTTCCGGGCCCAAAGACGCTTTGGAAAACGGGATTGCCATGGTTCATCAAGAATTGAACCAATGTTTGGAACGCAATGTTATTGACAACCTGTTCCTTGGCCGCTACCCTCTCAATTCCATGGGGGTTGTGGACGAGGGAAACATGAAAAAGAAGGCCTCGGAGCTTTTCCGGAAACTGGGCATCACGGTCAACTTGACCCAGCCCATGCGGAATATGTCTGTATCTCAGCGGCAGATGTGTGAAATTGCCAAAGCAATTTCTTACAACTCCCAGGTAATCGTGCTGGACGAGCCCACCTCCTCCCTGACGGTCCAGGAAGTGGACAAGCTTTTCGAAATGATGCGGATGCTCAAAGAGCAAGGGATCGCCCTCATTTACATCTCCCACAAAATGGATGAGATTTTTGAGATCTGCGATGAGATCTCTGTCCTCCGGGACGGCAAGCTGGTGATGACCAAGAGCACCCAGGACACCAACATGAATGAGCTGATCAGCGCCATGGTGGGACGTTCCCTGGAAAGCCGCTTCCCCCCTGTGGACAATGTCCCTGGTGACACGATCTTGTCGGTGCAGCACCTCTCCACCAAGTACGCCCCCCACTTGCAGGATATCTCCTTCGATGTGAAGGAGGGCGAGATCTTCGGCCTGTACGGCCTGGTGGGTGCCGGCCGTACGGAATTGCTGGAAACCATTTTTGGAGTACGCACCCGTGCTGCGGGCCGTGTATACTTCCGGGGCAAGCTGATGAATTTCAATACCCCCAAGGAAGCCATCAACCACGGTTTTGCCATGATTACAGAAGAACGCAAAGCCAATGGTCTGTTTTTAAAGTGCGACCTCACCTTCAATACCACCATTGCCAACTTGAGCCAATACAAGTCCGGCATTGCCCTGTCAACCCCCAAAATGGTGAAGGCCACCACCAAAGAGATCAAGGTGATGCACACGAAATGCATGGGGCCGGATGACATGATTTCCAGCTTGTCCGGCGGCAACCAGCAAAAGGTGATCTTCGGCAAGTGGCTGGAACGAGATCCGCAGATCTTTATGATGGACGAACCCACCAGAGGCATTGATGTAGGCGCGAAATATGAGATCTACGAACTGATCATCAAGATGGCCAAGCAGGGCAAGACCATCCTAGTGGTTTCCTCCGAAATGCCTGAAATTCTCGGTATTACCAACCGCATCGGCGTGATGTCCAACGGATACCTCTCTGGTATCGTAAACACCAAGGAAACCAATCAGGAAGAGCTTTTAAGACTCAGTGCGAAATATCTATAAACGGGAGGAATTGCAATGGCATCGGCTAAGACTGGTATTCTTACGACCGAGCGGGAGACAGAACTCCGCCGGTCTATCGATGAATATATTGGAAGCATTCAAGCGCAAATTGACGAGCTGCGGGCAGACGGCACCGACAAGGTCATCCGGCTTCAAGGCGAATTAGACAGCCTGAGGCGAGACCGCATCTACAGTCAAGAGGAGAAAAAACAGCTTTCAGCCAAGAAAACCGCGGAACTGAAAAAGGCAAAAGCGGTTGAGGCAAAAAACAAGGCTGAAATATCCAAGCTGATCGGCGACGCGGAAACATATTTGAACGCTCATTTCAAAAAAGACTATTACAACGCTGTGCTGGAAAGCGGCAAGTTAGAGAAAGAACTGGCCGAGAAAAATTATCAATCCACCGTTTCTCAGCTGAAAAAGGAACACGCCCAGACTCTTTCCAAACTTACTGACCCACACGAGATCAAGGATGAGAAGTACGTTCACAAAAACCGGCTGTTCGACGCAAAAATGCAGTTGGCCAAAGACCTGCAAGTGATAAAAGACCGCCGCCACGCAGCCATTGATTACAAGTACCACTTGATCGACCTGCTGCGGATGTCTAAATTCACCTTTGCGGAATCTATGGCCCAAAAAGCGGAGAATTATCGCTACACATTTAACCGCAGGGACTTCCTGCTGCGCAATGGCTTGTACCTGGCCATCTTGGTGATTTTTGCCGCTCTGTGCATCATCACCCCCCTCGTCAAGGGCGTGCCCCTATTGACGGTGAACAATGTGCTGAACATCTTAAAGCAGGCCTCTCCCAGAATGTTCCTGGCTTTGGGGGTTGCCGGACTCATCTTGCTGGCTGGTACGGACCTGTCCATTGGGAGAATGGTGGGCATGGGCATCACGGTGGCAACTATTATCATGCACCAGGGCATCAACACCGGTTCTGTCTTTGGGCTGATCTTTGACTTCACTGGAATGCCCATCCCCCTGCGGGTGCTGTTTGCATTGGTGCTCTGCATCATCCTTTGCACTATCTTTACCACCATCGCGGGGTTCTTTACCGCAAAATTCAAAATGCACCCCTTCATCTCCACCATGGCAAATATGCTGGTCATCTTTGGCTTGATGACCTACTCCACTAAGGGCGTTTCCTTTGGCGGCATCGACCCCAGCATCCCCGACATGATCATCCCCATGATCGGCAACTTCCCCTCCATCATCCTGTGGGCTGTAGCCGCGATCGCAGTTGTCTGGTTCATTTGGAATAAGACAACTTTTGGCAAGAACCTGTACGCAGTAGGCGGAAACGCCGAGGCGGCTGCTGTTTCCGGTATCTCTGTCTTCGGTGTCACCGTTGGCGCCTTTATCCTGGCCGGAATTCTATATGGATTCGGCTCTTGGCTGGAATGCATTCGTATGTTCGGTTCCGGCTCCGCTGCCTACGGGCAGGGCTGGGAAATGGACGCCATCGCAGCTTGCGTGGTGGGCGGCATATCCTTCACCGGCGGCATCGGAAAGATCTCCGGCGTGGTGACGGGTGTGTTTATCTTCACCGCCCTCACTTACTCCCTGACCACCCTGGGCATTGACGCAAACTTGCAGTTCGTATTCTCCGGCATCATCATTCTGGTAGCTGTGATGCTCGATTGCTTGAAGTACGTTCAGAAGAAGTGATTCTTCCCAGCTTTTGATTACAAGAAAAGGCAAGCAACATATAGCTCCCCACAAAGTTCTTCCTCCTCCTAATCTGGGCTTTGTGGGGAGCGCCTTTTTGCAGCCCGATCCCCACAAATTTTAATCTGCCAAAAAGGCGTGTTGCAAAATGCAACACGCCTTTTTCTGTATGGTCTCAAAAACCGCAAAGCAAATTCTTCATCAATCAATAGGTCTCATCGTGGGGAACAGCAGGACGTCGCGTATAGAAGATACCCCTGTTAAAAGCATTACCAACCGATCGACACCCATACCCATGCCACCCGTAGGAGGCAAGCCATACTCCAGAGCTGTCAAGAAATCCTCATCCACATCACAGGCTTCGTCGTCGCCAGCCGCCTTTAAAGCTGCCTGGGCCTCAAAACGGGCACGCTGGTCAATGGGGTCATTCAATTCGCTGAACGCGTTGGCATACTCCGCTCCGCAAATAAAAAGCTCAAAACGCTCTGTGTACTCCGGGGCCTCCTTACAGCGCTTGGCCAGCGGGGAAATATCCACCGGGTGGCCCGTTAGGAACGTGGGCTGCACCAGTTTATCTTCACAATAGGTTTCAAAAAACAGGTTCAGGATATCACCCTTCTTATGGCGCTCCTCATACTCAATGTGGTGTTCCCTGGCAAGGGTGCGGGCTTGCTCCAGGGTTTCTACCTGGGTAAAGTCTACGCCGGCATACTTTTGAACAGCCTCCACCATGCTGATGCGGGCAAAGGGCTTGTCCAAATCGATCTCCACACCGTCACGTTCCACTTTGCCGGTCCCCAAGACTTTGTGGGCCACCGTACGGACCATATCTTCCGTCAGGTTCATCATACCCTCGAAATCCGTGAACGCCTGATACAGCTCCAACTCCGTGAACTCGGGGTTATGGCGGGTATCCATGCCCTCATTGCGGAACACGCGGCCAATTTCATAGACCCGCTCAAAACCGCCCACTATCAGCCGCTTCAGGTGAAGCTCCAGGGCGATACGCAGGTACATATCAATATCCAGGGTGTTGTGATGGGTGATGAAGGGGCGGGCAGAAGCGCCACCTGCCTGGGTGTGCAGGACCGGGGTTTCCACCTCCAGGAAGGATTTTCCATCCAGATATTCCCGAATCGCGGTAATCACCTTTGAACGCTTGACGAAGGCATCCTTCACTTCCGGGTTTACAATCAAATCCAAATAGCGCTGGCGGTACCGGGCATCGGTGTCTTTCAAACCGTGATACTTCTCCGGCAGAGGCAGCAAAGACTTGGAAAGAATTACCACACTATCTGCTTTGACAGAAATCTCCCCGCGGCGAGTACGGAACGCCTCGCCAGTCACGCCTACAATGTCGCCAATATCCAGGGAAGCAGTCAGGCTGCGGTAAGCCTCTTCCCCCAGCATATCGATCTTGACATAGAGCTGGATCCGGCCCGTAGAGTCGCGCAGATCCATGAAGGCGGCTTTCCCCATATCGCGCCAGCTCATAATGCGGCCTGCCACAGAAACCTGTTTCCCATCATACTCTTCCTCAAAGTGCTCCACAATCTCCTGTGCGTGCTGTTTCGCGTCAAAGGAAGTGTATTCGTAGGGGTTTTTCCCCTGGTCTTGCAGGTTTTTTAGTTTCTCCCGGCGTACGCGCAGGATCTCGCTCAAGTCCTGTTCCTCTTCCATCTGAGGTGCCTTTCCGTTCTTTTCCGCCATTCCTATCCGTTCCTTTCGCCGTCTGATATTTTGATGATACTTACCGTGAAATAGTGACAATGTGATAGTGGGAAATCCCGGCAGGGGTTTCCACATCAATGGTTTCCCCGGCTCTTGCGCCGATCAAAGCTTTGCCCACAGCAGACTCATCAGAGATCTTCCCGTTACGGGGATCTGCCTCATTCGAGCCCACAATTTTATAATCCCGGCGGGATTGAACGCCAGCGGGGGAGGTCAGTTCCACTTCGATTTTCGAGCCAATGTGCACGGTTTCGTTGTTCAATTCGCTTTCATCAATGACCACGGCGCCCTTGAGCATCACTTCCAGGTCCGCAATACGTGCTTCCACCATGGCCTGGTCGTTTTTAGCCTCATCGTATTCGCTGTTCTCCGAAAGGTCGCCAAAAGACAGGGCAACTTTGATCTTCTCAGCCACCTCTTTACGGCGGACCGTTTTCAAATATTCCAGCTCCTTTTCCAGAGCGGCTAAACCTTCTTCTGTTACAAAATACTGCTTTTCTGCTGTCATTGCTCTTCCATCCTTTGCTAATATGGCCCGCACCCGGCAGGCCGATTTATTTAATTATAGTGACCCCGGAGGGCATTGTCAATGTTAAAGAACGCACAAACCCCGGGAATCGCGGAAACCGCGGCTCCCGGGCTGTTTGCTTTCAGTGTATGCGCCTGTGGGGGGAAATAGTCCCCACTGGTTAAATGATGGCGTTCTCGCCTTGTTTTTTCAAATACTTGCCAATGGAGATCGTACCGCCCAGCAAGCCAAACAACATCCCCAAAAGCACATAAGCTCCGTAGAGCAAAAATGCGAAATGATGGATATCCACCACAGTCAAGAAGGGCGCCAGGTTGACAACCACTTCCACCACTTTATCATAAGCGTAATACAGCACCGTGGCGGATACCAAACCGGAAACAATGCCGATAATCATCCCCTCCACGATAAAAGGGACCCGCACAAACCCGTTGGTTGCGCCTACAGACTTCATGATGTTGATCTCCACCCGGCGGGAGAAGATGGTCACCTTGACCGTGTTGGAAATGATAAACAGGGACACCACCGCCAGGATCGCCACAATACCAATGCTGCAATACCGCACCACCCGATCCAAGCCGCTCAGCATATTGGCAATACGGCTGTAATTGGAAACGCTGTCTACGCCGTCAATGGCTTCTACAGCACCGATGGTTTCATCGTAAAGGCTCAAATCATCCAAGGAAATATTATAGCAATCCGGCAAGGGGTTGTTCTCTCCGGTAAACGCGTCGAACAGCGACCCGGAACCTTCCAAGTCCTGCATCATGTTGGAAAGGCCGTCATCCTTTGGCACAAAGGTGCATTCGGAGATGTTGTCGATCTTGCGGATCTCCTCACCGATCCGCACGGCTTCCAAAGAGGGGACATCCCGGCTGAGGACCACTTGGATGGTGTTGCTGCCCTCTACAGTGGCCATGGTGGCGGAAAGGTTCAGAGAAAGCAGGCCGGCAATGCCTGTCATGAGCAAGCAGGCAATCAAAACGCCGATGGACGCCACACTCATGGTGCGGTTTTTCCAAAGGCTTTTTAGGCCTTCCCGGAACAGGTAGCCGATACTGTGCAAACTCATGGTTCCACCTCCTTGTCGTCATCCTCCGGGACGCGCATATGTTCCAGCAAGACTTCCCGGGTGATGGCGTCGGCATCCTGTTCCAATTCATCCTGGTAGGGTTCCGGCATGAGGGCTGCCTCCTCTTTGGCAACGGCAGCCTCCTCTTGGCAGACAGGGGGAGCCGGCTCATACGTTTCCTCATTGTCGTACTCGGCGTAATCGTCATCGTTTTCCACGGCGTCTTCCGGAGAAACATACTGTTCCGGCGGGGCATAAGTATCCTGCATTTCGGCTGTATCCGCCACGATTTCGCCGGAATGGATCTGGATGATGCGTTTATGGAAATGTTTTACCAACGAATGTTCGTGGGTAACCATCAGAACCGTTGTGCCCCGGCGGTTGATCTCGCTTAGAAGATCCACGATCTCAAAGGACAGCGCAGGGTCGATGTTGCCGGTAGGCTCATCGGCGATGATCATGGAGGGGTTGTTCACCAGTGCCCGGGCAAGCCCAACACGTTGGCGCTCGCCGCCGGAAAGCTCTGTGGGGTAATGCTTGGCCTTATGCTGCAACCCTACCAGGCTTAGGATATAAGGCACACGTTTGCGGATGGAGCGGGCGGAAGCCCCCACCACCCGCATGGCAAATGCCACATTGTCGTACACAGTCATGTGGTCGATCAAGCGGAAATCTTGGAACACAATGCCCATTTTCCGCCGGATATAGGGGATTTTTCGTTTGGGAAGACGGGTTACATCCACACCGTCCACAATGATCTGGCCAGAATTGGGCCGTTCTTCGCACATGACGAGCTTTAAAAATGTACTCTTACCGGCACCGGAAGACCCCACGATAAAGACAAACTCGCCCTTATCCACCGTAAGATTGATATTGTGGAGGGCCTCTGTGCCATTGTTATACACCTTTGACACATTCCGAAATTCTATCAAGGCCATTCACCTTCCTTTCTCTGCAAGGGCTGTGGGAAAAGCAAGCCTCTCCCCTCTCTCTTTGGAAGGGAAACCTCGCGCTGCCACAAAGCTGATGAACGCACAGGGCAGCACCCCTGGCATAGAACGTATTATACCAATGGGTGCCGCCTGTATCATTCTCATGCAGAAATAAATTGTAAACGAACTGGGAACAGCTGTCCTGCCTTTAGAACTTGACAGGGTTGCTGGAAAGGTACCGTTTGACCATCAAGGCTACCTTAAACACGATGGCGTCTTCAAACTCCCGCAGATCCAAACCGGTGATCTTCTTGATTTTTTCCAAACGGTAGACCAAGGTGTTCCGGTGAACGAACAGTTTCCGGGAAGTTTCAGAAACATTCAAGCTGTTCTCAAAGAACCGCTGGATGGTGAACAGGGTTTCATGATCCAGTGCATCGATGGAGCCCTTGCGGAACACTTCCTTCAAGAACATCTCACACAAGGTGGTGGGCAACTGATAGATCAACCGGGCAATGCCCAAATGGTTGTAGCTGACAATAGGCTTTTCCGTGTCGAACACCTTACCCACTTCCAAAGCCACCTGAGCCTCTTTAAAGGAGCGGGCCAAATCCTTGATGCTGTTAACCACCGTACCAATGCCAACCGAACAATGGGTATAAAACTCCCCAGAAAGGGTATCCACAATGGAACTAGCCAGCTTATCGATATCTTTCTCATCAATATTTGGCTTGATTTCCTTGACAAGGGCAATATCCGTTTCATTGATATTGATGATGAAGTCCTTATTCTTATCCGGGAACAAATTTTGCAGCACATCATAGGCGGAGATGTCGTTCTTTTCCGCAATCTTTACCAGCATACAGACACGGCTCACATCAGAATCAAAATGGAGTTCGTGGCTCTTTAAATAAATATCCCCGGGCAAGATATTGTCAAGGATGACATTCTTGATGAAATTCCCCCGGTCGTATTTCTCGTCATAATACTGCTTGATGCTGTTCAGGGAAATTGATAGGATCTTCACATATTTCTGGGCTTCCGGGTCTTTGCCTGCAACAAACACTGCATATTCCGGCCGGGGACGGCTTCCAAAAGATTTATAGCTGTATTCATCCGTGACAAACACATCGGAAGACGCCATTTCCTCCGGCGTAATTTCCTCGCAGACCTCACCGATTTTTCCCAGTTCGCTGCAGGCGATGATCACTGAAGACTCGTCCACAACACCGATGGTACGGTCGATGGTATCCCGCATTTGATGGATGATGCCCTGAAACAATCTGTTTGACATGACTCTTCCCCTTTCTTTATGGTACAGGGAACTTCTCCCCTTAGTTTTTCTTTGTTCCTGTAAAGGAAACATATTATACATTCTTATTTTACAGAATTCAGCTGAAAAATTCAACCTTTTTTTGAAAAAAGCGCGGTATTTTCCTCCTGAAGAATCAAAAACAGGGATACCACCTTGTGGTATCCCTGTTTTAATGGCAAGCTTTTAGTTGAGGATTGTTTTCTCGGTTTCTTTGTCAAACAGATGCATCTTGTTCAGGTCGAACGCAATCTTAGACTTGTCGCCAGACTTAGCAGTAGAGGTGGGCTCCACACGGGCAGTAACAGCGTTGCCTTCGCAGTTTAAGTACAGGTAGGTTTCAGCACCCATCAATTCGGTAACTTCCACATCAGCAGTAGTGTGAGCACCGCCAACCTTTTCGATGAACTCGGGCTCGTCATGCACATCCTCGGGACGGATGCCAAACACAACATCTTTGCCAACATAGCTGGCCAAATCGCCAACAGCGCCATCGGCCTTTTTCTTGGGGATGATGATGGTGCAAGCACCGAAAGTCAGCGTGTAATCGTTGCCGTTCTTGCCAAGCTTGGCATCGATGAAGTTCATTTGGGGAGAACCCATGAACCCGGCCACGAACTCGTTGATGGGATAATCATACAGGTTCTGAGGAGTATCGACCTGCTGAATGAAGCCATCCTTCATAACCACGATACGGTCGCCCATGGTCATGGCCTCGGTCTGGTCGTGAGTAACATAAATGAAGGTGGTGCCCAGGCGCTTGTGCAGCTTGGCAATCTCAGTTCTCATCTGAGCGCGCAGCTTAGCGTCCAAGTTGGACAGAGGCTCGTCAAGCAGGAACACCTTGGGGTCACGGACAATAGCACGGCCCAGAGCAACACGCTGACGCTGGCCGCCGGACAAAGCCTTGGGTTTACGATCCAGCAAATGGGAGATGTCCAGGATACGGGCAGCCTCTTCCACGCGGCGCTTGATCTCATCCTTGGGAGTCTTGCGGAGCTTCAGACCAAAAGCCATGTTATCATACACAGTCATATGAGGATACAGGGCGTAGTTCTGGAACACCATGGCGATATCACGGTCCTTGGGAGCGATGT
>URKX01000004.1 GCA_900548545.1 uncultured Oscillospiraceae bacterium | reverse complement strand
CGGCGACCACCGAGATCTACACTCTTTCCCTACACGACGCTCTTCCGATCTCCTTGGCAGCCGGAAAACCAGGGAAGGAGCATCTATGAAACAGTATTTCCTCTTGGATCTGGACGGCACCATTGCCGACAATGGGGAGGGCATTTTAAAGTCGGCCCAGTACGCTTTGGACGCCTTTGGCATCCACAACCAGCCGGAAGCAAAACTGCGGCAGTTTGTAGGCCCGCCCCTGGACGAGTCCTTCCGGGAGCTGTACGGGTTTTCCCAAGAGCAGGCGCTGGAAGCGGTGAAAAAGTACCGGGAACGGTACCGTGTGAAGGGCGTGTACGAAAACAAGCTCTACCCTGGGGTGGCGCGCCTGGTGAAAACCCTTTCCCAGCGGGGGAGCGTGTGCCTTGCCACCTCCAAGCCGGAGGTGTTCGCGCGGAAGATCTTGGAGATGCAGGGGATCCTGCCGGATTTCCAGGTGGTTGTGGGGGCGGAACTGGACGGCACCCGCACCAACAAGGCGGAGGTCATCCAGGCGGTGCTGGAGCAGCTGGGAGCGCCTCCCAAATCCCAGGCGGTGATGATCGGCGACCGCAAACACGATATCCTGGGGGCCAAGGCTGTGGGGCTGGAGAGCATCGGCGTGGAGTACGGGTTTGCCCCGGAAGGGGAGCTGCAAGCCGCCGGGGCGGATTGGATCGTCCCCACGGTGGAGGCGTTGGAGAAGCTTTGCCTTTCCCTGTGTTGACCCTGGGCGGCAGGAGCGTCCCCGCCGCAAACAATAAAGCAAATGGAAAGAAGGGAACCTGCCATGGAAGAAACGAACAGCACCAAGATCTTGGTGGTGGTAGATCTGCAGAACGACTTTGTCACAGGCGCACTGGGCACCCAGGAAGCCCAGGCCATTGTGCCCCGGGTGTGTGTGAAGATCCGGAATTTCCCCGGACCGGTGTATTACACCCAAGACACCCATGGGGAGGATTACTTCCAAACCCAGGAGGGCAAATACCTGCCAGTGGAGCATTGCATCCGGGGGACGTGGGGGTGGCAGCTGGAGCCTCAGATAGAGGCCCTGCGGAAGAGTACCCCCATTGAGAAGCCCACCTTTGGCAGTAAGGGTTTGGCGGATGTGCTCAAGGCCAGGCATACTTACGAAGGGCCATTGGAGGAGATCCAGCTTGTGGGCCTGTGCACGGATATCTGTGTCATTTCCAACGCCCTGCTTTTAAAGGCCTATTTGCCCGAGGTGAAAATTACAGTGGATGCCAGCTGCTGTGCCGGAGTCACCCCGGAAAGCCATCAGCGGGCTTTGGAGGCGATGAAAGCCTGCCAGGTGGAAATTGTGTGAGAAAAGAGAAAGGACCGGGCGCTTGCCCGGCCTTTTTTGTTGGGGAGGAAAAAGGGCCGCCGAAAAAGGCAGCCCTTGGGTGGAAACAAAACAAAAACAGCAAGCCGTTCGACTTGCTGTTCCTGGTGCAGGTGACAGGACTTGAACCTGCATGAACTTGCGCTCATATGGACCTGAACCATACGCGTCTGCCAATTCCGCCACACCTGCATATTCTCTTGTGCGTTTTGGTTACTGCCTCAATGCTCAAATATTATAGCATCTGGAAGAGAAGTTGTCAACAGGAATTTGAAAAAATTTTCGAAGTTTTGTGTTTCCCCTCTGGAAAGGGATTTTTCCTGGAGAAAATGGCCCGGAAAGCTTACATTGGCGGGAAAAACTGCGCAACCTACTTTACAACCCCTTAACATTCTGTGTTATAATTAACACAGATTTGAGAAAAACCAGTGCGAAAGCGAAACAAACGGCCGATATAATACCTCTGGTTTCGACAAGAACAGGAGAGTAACGAATGATACAACGAGTTTTTTTCGATCTGGGTTTGACCCTTGCGGAAAGTGACGGCCCTTCCCACTATGTGGAGCACCTTGCCCAGCTGGGATATCCCATCACCCCCGCCCAGGCCCAGAATGCTTACCACTTGGCCAATAAATACTTCATGCGGGAACACCGGGGCGCCTTGGGAAAGGGCAGTCAGGAAGTGCTGCGGCACTTTTTGGAAAAGGTCTGTGAGGTGCTGGAGATCCCCCAAGCGGCGGACGATTTCTTCCGCGTTACCTTGGAGGACAAGCGTCCTGTAAAATGGACCGCCTTCCCCTTTACCATCCAGGTTTTGCAAAGCCTGAAAGCCCAAGGGGTGCGCACGGGCCTGATCTCCAACTGGGACCCCTCTTGCAGAAGCGTCCTGGAACAGAACGGCCTGACCCCCTATCTGGATCCCATTGTGGTATCCAGCGAGGTGGGAGTGGAAAAACCCGACCGGCGTATCTTCGAAAAGGCCCTGGAACTCTCTGGGGAAGACCCCAGGAACTGCCTGTATGTGGGGGATAACTACTACGACGACGGGATGGGCGCCTCCCAGCTGGGGATGGCTTTCTGTATCCTGAACCCACCGGGGCGGCTGGGTATTGAAGAGCTGGACCTTCCCTGGTGTGTGCCGGACATCCGTGGAGTGGCGGACGTGGTCCGGGCGCTGAATGGCGGGACCCTGAACCAACAGGAAAACACCGCGCACTGAGCGCGTGTTCCATAGATGTTTTTTAGAACGCCTGTAGGTTTGAGAAGCGTAGGATTGAGTGAGAAAAAAGTAGAAACAAAGGAGAAAAAAGACTATGCAGAAACGTATTCTGAGCCTTGTGCTTGCTTTAGCCCTGGCGGTGGCCGCCTTTGCCGGCTGCACCAACACCAATGGCAGCTCTGCATCCAGTGGCGGCGCTGCTTCTGAAAGCAGCGGCCAGACCTCTGAAACCAGCGGCGGGGAAGCCACTGTGGTACGGATGAACATTGGCTCTGAACCCGACAGCCTAGACCCCTGGCAGTCCGCCGCCTCCGACACCGAGGCCATCATGCACAATGTGTTCGAGGGCCTGGTGCTCTACGATGAAACCGGCGCCATCATCCCCGGTATTGCCGAAAACTGGGATATTTCTGAAGACGGCCTGACCTACACCTTCCACCTGCGGGAAGGCGTCACCTTCCACAACGGGCAGCCCCTCACCTCCGCGGACGTGCTGTATACCTACAACAACCTGGCCGGCATGGGCGGGGAGAAGGCTGTGTCCAGCAAGTTTGAAAATGTGGAGAGCTTCGAGGCCACCGACGACTACACCTTCGTCATCAAGCTGAAAGAGCCCTCCGCCGGCTTCCTGTCCCTGAACATCATCGCCGTCCTCCCCGAAGGCTATGAGGACCAGGCCACTGCCCCTGTGGGCACCGGCCCCTTCAAGTTCGTGGAGTACGTCCCCTCCCAGCGTGTGGTGCTGGAAAAGAACCCGGATTACTATGACGAGGACCGCATGGCCCAGGTGGACCGGGTGGAGTTCTACATCATGACCGACTCCGCCGCTGTGGTTTCCGCTTTGCAGTCCGGCACCCTGGACATCGCCTCCGTCAATGCCGATGACGCCGCTGTGCTGGAGGGCCAGTATGACATCTACAACTCCCCCCAGAACATGGTGCAGATCTTTGCCATGAACAACAGCGTGGCCCCCTTTGACGACGTGCGGGTGCGCCAGGCCATCAACTATGCCATCGACAAGGACCAGATCATCGACAGCGTGTTTGGCGGCTACGCCACCAAGCTGTATACCAACTTCAGCCCTGTGATGGGTGTGTACTACAACGAGGAGCTGGAAGGTTCCTACGACACCGATGTGGAAAAAGCCAAGGAGCTTTTGAAAGAAGCGGGCTTAGAGGACGGATTTACCTTCACCATCACCGCCCCCGCCAACTATCAGGCCCACATCGACACCGCCCAGATCATTGCCCAGCAGCTGCAGCAGGTGGGCATCACTGCCAACATCGAAACCATGGAATGGGCCACTTGGCTGGAGGATGTCTACGGCAACGCCCAGTATGAGGCCACCATTGTGGGCCTGACTGGCAAGCTGGATCCCGACGCTGTACTGGGCCGCTTCAAGACCACCTACCCCAAGAACTTCTTCAAGTTCAGCAATGAAGAGTATGACCAGCTGATCACCAGCGCCCTCACTGAGCAGGACGAGCAGACCCGGATCGACGACTATAAGCGCTGCCAGGAGATCCTCACCGAGCAGGCCGCGGCCGCGTTCATCAGCGACCCCAACCTGGTGGTGGCTTGCCGGAAGGACCTGAAAGGCTACACCTTCTACCCGGTCACCTTCCATGACATGACCAAGCTCTATTACGAGGGCTGAGAAACCAACGAGGACGCCCCCCAGACCGAGGGGAGGCGGGACCATATGCGCGCGCAGCGCGCGGCGGGGGCCGTGCCGGGCCGGATGCCCGGGCGGCCCTTCCGCTCTGTGGGAAAGGATTGAATCGCCTATGGCCTACTACTACATTCGAAAACTGGCGGGGTTCCTTGTGACCCTGTTTTTGGTGTCCATCCTCACCTTTGCGGTGTTCCAAATCCTGCCGGGCGACCCTGCCCTGGTGATTTTGGGTGTGGACGCGGACCCCGCCCAATTGGAACAGCTCCGGGCGGAAATGGGCGTTGACCAGCCCATCCACATCCGGTTTTTAAGCTGGATCGGCGGCGTGCTCCAGGGCGACCTGGGGGATTCCTACCGCTACCACCAGCCGGTTTCCGGGCTGATCGCCAACGCCTTTGGGGTGACCGTGCAGCTGGCTGTATATGCCCTGGTCCTCACCGCGGTGGTGGGCATCCCGGTGGGCATCTGGCTGGCCCACCACTCCAAGCGCCCCTACGCTTTGCCGGTGTCTTTGCTGTCCCAGCTGGGGCTTTCCGTGCCGGCGTTCTGTTTTGCGGTGCTGCTGGTGAACATCTTCTCGGTGCAGCTGAACTGGCTGCCCTCCATGGGCTACACCCCCTTTACCCAGGACCCTGCCGGTTGCCTGAAAAGCCTCACCCTGCCTGCGGTGGCCATCGCCTTTGGCTCGTCGGCGGTGCTCATCCGCTATGTGAAGGTGAGCGTCACCCAGCAGGAACGCCAGGACTATGTGAAGACCGCCCAAAGCAAGGGCGTGCCCTCCAAAAAGATCCTGCGGGGCCATGTGCTGCGCAACTCCCTGATCCCCGTGCTGACCATTTTCGGCATGACCATCACCGACGTGCTGGGAGGAAGCATCATCATTGAGAACGTGTTCTCCCTGCCCGGTATCGGGCGGTTGATCTCCTCCTCCATCAATTCCCGGGACCTGCCTCTCATTCAGGGCCTGGTGTTGTATTTGGCTATCATCGTGGTGGTCTGCAACTTCCTGGTGGATGTGCTCTATTCGGTGATCGACCCCCGCATCCGGTTGAAGTAAAGAGGGAGGGATCGAGCTTTGCGTTTGCGTACCGTACTGAAAAAATGCTTGCACAACAAAAATTTCATCATTGGCCTGTGCATGGTGGGGCTGATGGTGCTGGTCATGGTGGTGGGCTTCTTCTATATGCCCTACGACCCTGACGCCATGGACACTGAGAACGAGCTGCAATTCTTTTCGGCAGCCCATCCCCTGGGCACCGACCAGTTTGGCCGGGACGTGCTCAGCCGCATCATGCAGGGGGCGCGGGTGTCCTTTTTGGTGGGGGCGCTGACCGTGGTGTTCGGCCTGGTGGTGGGCGGCGCCGTGGGGGCTGTCGCCGGTTACTACGGCGGCAAGGTGGATGAGGTCATCATGAAGCTCATCGACACCCAGATGGCCTTCCCCGGGGTGCTGCTGGCCTTGATGCTCATTGCCGTGTTCGGCAACAGCATCCAAAACCTGATCTTGGCCCTGGGGGTCATGTCCATCCCCCGGTTTGCCCGGATCACCCGCAGCGGCTTCATCAAATACCGGGACGCGGAGTTTATCCGGGCGGCCCGGTCCCGGGGCGCTGGGGACGGGAGGATCATCTTCCGGCACATCCTGCCCAACATTGTGCCGGAGCTGATCGTCACCAGCTCCCTGGGCTTTGCCGGCGCCGTGATGAGCGAGGCGGGGCTTTCCTACCTGGGGCTGGGCATCCAGCCCCCCACCCCCAGCTTTGGCAAAATGCTCAGCGAGGCCCAGGGGGAGATCCTCCAGGCGGGCTGGTATGTGCTGGTGCCCGCTGCCGCCATCACCCTGCTGGTGATGGGGTTCAATCTCATTGGCGACGCGCTGCAGGAGGTGACCCAGCATGGCAGATAAAAAGACGCCGGTGCTCCAGATCGACAGCTTGACCGTGGACTTTGACCTGGGCAAGACCTGCCACGCGGTGCGGGACACCAGCGTGCGGGTGGAGCCCGGGGAAATGGTGGCCCTGGTGGGGGAATCGGGCTGCGGCAAGACCATGACGGCCTTGTCCGCCATTGGCCTGCAGCCCCAAAACGCCAAGATCCCCCAGGGGAAGATCCTCTTCGACGGCTCGGAACTGCGGGGCCTCAACGAGGAGCAGTGGAACCAATATCGCGGCCGGAACATCGCCATGATCTTCCAAGAGCCCATGACCGCCCTGAACCCCTTGATGAAAGTGGGTAGGCAGATCGCGGAAAACGCCCGGATCCACGGCGCCTCCAAGGAGGAGGCCAAGGCAAAGGCCCTGGAAGTGATGAAACAGGTGGGCCTGCCCGACGTGGAACGGCTGTATCACGAATATCCCCACCGGCTGTCCGGCGGGATGCGGCAGCGGGTGATGATCGCCATGGCCCTGGTGAACCAGCCGGAGCTGCTCATCGCCGACGAACCCACCACCGCCCTGGACGTGACCATCCAGGCCCAGATCATGGAGCTGATCCGGGACATGAACAAACAGATGGGCACCGCGGTGCTGCTGATCTCCCACGACCTGGGGGTCATCCGCCGGATGTGCAGCCGGGTGTACATCATGTACGCCGGGCGGGTGGTGGAAAGCGGCACCACCCAGGAGGTGCTGGCCCATCCCCTGCACCCCTATACCAAGGGGCTGATTGCCTCCATCCCCTCCCTGGAAAAGCGGGGCCAGCGGCTTTCCTCCATCCCCGGCACCGTGCCCGCTTTGGAAGACCGCAGTGAGCACGGGTGCCCCTTCTACAACCGTTGCTACAAGCGGCGGGATGCCTGTAAAAACGAGACCCCGCCCATGGTGGTGCACAAGGGCCACATGGCCCTGTGCGTGGACGCAAAGGAGGAATTGGGACTGTGAGTACCTATGAAACAAGCGCCCCCCTCCTGGAGATCCGGGGGCTTACCAAAGAATTCCGCCAAGGGAAGGACCGGGTCATGGCGGTCCGCGAGATCGACCTGGATATCCGGAAAGGCGAGGTGTTCGGCCTGGTGGGGGAATCGGGCTGCGGCAAGTCCACCTTCGGCAATATGCTGGTGCACCTGCTGGAGCCCTCTTCCGGTACCATCCGCTTAAACGGGGTGGACATCACCCGGCCTGCCCGCCGTCAGCGGAAGGACCTGTGCAAGCAGATGCAGATCGTCTTCCAGGACCCCTATTCCTCCATCGATCCCAACAAGACTATTGGCTGGCTGGTGGAAGAGCCTTTGAAGATCCACGGCATCGGCAAGACCCAGAAAGAACGGGATGAGAAAGTCAGCCAGGTGTTAAAAGCCGTGGGCCTGGACGAGAGCTACCGCACCCGGTGGCCCAACGAGCTTTCCGGCGGCCAGCGGCAGCGGGTGGCCATTGCCATTGCCCTGATCTTGGACCCGGACTTTGTGGTGTGCGACGAGCCTGTTTCCGCCCTGGACGTGTCTGTGCAGGCCCAGGTGCTGAACCTGCTGCTGGACCTGCGCAAGCAGTTTGGCCTGACCTATCTGTTCATCTCCCACGACTTGAACGTGGTGTCCTATGTGTCCGACCGCATCGGCGTGATGTACCTGGGCAGCCTGGTGGAGCTGGGCAAGGAGGAGGACATCTCCCAAATGCCCCTGCATCCTTACACCCAGGCGCTGTTTTCCGCCTCTATGGACGTGGATGCCAACCGTGACCGGATCATCCTCTCCGGCGACCTGCCCAGCCCGGCCCATCCCCCGGCGGGGTGCCCCTTCCACACCCGGTGCTTTGCCTGCACCGAACGGTGCAAGACGGAGCGCCCGGTGCTGCGCCAGTTTGAGGGGGGCCGGTATTGCGCCTGCCACCTGGTGGAGGAGCGCACGGGCTTGAAGCCTGTGGAAGAGCCCAAACTTTTCGAGGAGGGAACCCCTACATGAAAACCGTATTCCTTTCCGACATCCATGTGGATATTAACCGGGATCACCCGGTGGCCCAGGAGCTGGCCCGCTTTGCCAAGGAGCAGGAGGCCCGCCTGGTGGTCATTGCCGGGGACGTCAGTGAAAACCAGCAGGAAACCCTGGATACTTTGAACCAGATCGAACAGCTTTCCGGGGCCAAAGTGCTGTTTGTGCCCGGAAACCACGACCTGTGGGATCCCAAGGACGACCCCACCCAGATCGAGGCCATCTACGACCGCTACTGCCAGGACGAGCACTGCCTGTGCGGCCGGGATTTTGTCTTTGAGGACAAGGTGGTCCTTGGCGACGTGGGTTGGTATGACTACTCCTTTGGCAGCGGCCGTTACAGTTTTGAGGAGTTTGAGAAGATGTCCCTGGCGGGGCGCACCTGGCAGGATTCCCTGCGCAACGCTTGGACCCGGGACAACCAGGGCCGCAGCCAGTGGATGCTGTCCCGGCTGGAAGCCCGCATGGCGGCCTATCCGGACAAGAAGCTGGTGATGGTCACCCATATGCTGCCCATCAAGGAGTTTACCGTGCCCCAGGAGATGGCCAACTGGTCTTACTTCAACGCCTTTTTGGGTTCCCGGAAGCTGGGGGAGCTCTACACCCGCTACCCGGTGGAAGTGGCTGTGTGCGGCCACGTCCACTACCGGAAGACCCTGGAAAAAGAGGGCATCACCTGGCTGTGCCGGTGCCTGAACTACCACACGGAGTGGCGCCCCCAAGACGGGGAAACCTTGCGGGAACAGCTGGAAAAAGCAGCGGAGGTGCGGGACCTGTGAGCGTGTTTTTCATTGCCGACACCCACTTTGGGGACGGGAACATCCTCCGCTATGAAAACCGGCCCTTCGCCACAGTGGAGGAGATGGATCAGGAGCTGGTCCGCCGCTGGAACCAGAAGGTGGGGGAGAAGGACACGGTCTTCCACCTGGGGGATGTGTCCGCCCACTCTGCGGAAGAGGACCGGCAGCTGCTGGGCCAGCTTCACGGGAAAAAAGTGCTGGTGCTGGGCAACCACGACCTGCACCGCTCCCCCCAGCAGTGGCGGGACCTGGGCTTTGAGGAGGCCGTGCCCTGGCCCATTTTGTGGGAGGGTTTTTTCCTGCTGTCCCATCAGCCCCTGTATGTCAACGTGAATATGCCCTACGCTAATGTGTATGGCCACGTCCACGGCAGCCCTACCTATCGGGACGCCAGCTCCCACAGCGTGTGCGTTTCGGCAGAGCGCACCGGGTTTGCCCCCCTCTCCCAGGAGGAGCTGCGGGCGCGCATCCAAGAGAGCCGGTAAGGCGCTTGTTGAAAAGGTTGCAAAAAGCCGTCCTGGCAAGGGACGGCTTTTTCCATGGAAAGAGTTGACTTGAAGTGTAGTTTAGGTGGTATACTGTAGAAAAATGGAAAGGACGTGTCTGTATGCAAACTGTCACTCTGGGCCGCACGGGTATCACCGTGAATAAAAACGGCTTTGGCGCCCTGCCCATCCAGCGGGTGGGGGCTGACTACGCCGGGAAGCTGCTGCGCAAGGCTTATGACGCCGGCATCACCTATTTCGACACCGCCCGCTCTTACACCGACAGCGAAGAGAAAATGGGCCTGGCCTTGGCGGATGTGCGCCAGCACATTTTCATCGCCACTAAAACCCCGTCCACCACGGTGGAGGGCTTTTGGAAGGACCTAGAAACCAGCCTGCGCCTGCTGAAGACCGACTACATCGATGTGTACCAGTTCCACAACCCTGCCTTCTGCCCCAAGCCTGGGGACGGCACCGGCCTGTACGAGGCCATGGAGGAGGCCAAGGCCCAGGGGAAGATCCGGTTTATCGGCATCACCAACCACCGGCTGGGCGTGGCGGAAGAGGCCGCGGCCTCCGGCCTGTATGACACCTTGCAGTTCCCCTTCTGCTACCTGGCCACTGACCGGGACATCGCCCTGGTGAACCTGTGCAAGGAGAAGGGCGTGGGCTTTATCTCCATGAAGGGCCTCTCCGGCGGCCTGATCACCAACTCTGCGGCTGCCTATGCCTGGCAGGCCCAGTTTGACAACGCCCTGCCCATTTGGGGTGTGCAGAAGGAGAGCGAGCTGGACGAGTTTATCTCCTATATCGAACATCCCCCTGTGATGGACGAGGAGCTGAAAGCGGTCATCGAGAAGGACCGGAAAGAGCTGATCGGCAACTTCTGCCGGGCCTGTGGCTACTGTATGCCCTGCCCCGCTGGCATTGTCATCAGCCAGTGCGCCCGGATGAGCCAGCTCATCCGCCGCAGCCCCTCTGCCCCCCTGCTCACCCCGGAGAGCCAGGCCATGATGATGAAGATTGAGGACTGCCTCCACTGCAACCAGTGCAAGAGTAAATGCCCCTATGGCCTGGATACCCCCACCCTGCTGCGGCAGAACCTGGAGGATTATAAAAACATCCTGGCCGGCAAGGTGCGGGTGTAGAGTGAAAACGCTTTCGCGGCGGATTTTCACAAAAGCCGGAGCCTTAAAAACCGGCGCAACCTGAGAAAAAGCAGCGGGCAGAGCTCGCTGGCCCGAAAGGCCGCGGCCCTGGAAGCGGCCTTCGTTTTTTGAAAAGGAATTCTTACAGCTGATACGCGGAGCCGTCATCGGCGAAGGTTACCTGGCCCCCTAAAACGGCTTTGGCGGCGGCCAGCTCGCCATCGCAGTCGAGGAGGATCTCCATGCCGTGATGGTAGAATACCACTTTGCCTACCTGGATGCCGGAATCCTTCAGCTCCTGGCAGAGACCAGCGGCAGTATGGTGGCCTGTTTCAAGGAACACCATGTCGCAGCCTTCCATCTGGGGGGCAATCTCGGAGAAGTCCCGGAAATCCCCGGAGAAGAGCACCTTCTTGCCTTCGGCTTCCACCAGGAAGGTATAACTTAAAAAGGGCAGGCCGGGCTTGGGGGTTCCCAAGTGATAGTTATGGAAGGCGGTCAGCTTGAAGCCGTCCCGGTCGTAGAGTACCCCGTCCCGGACAAGGTGGGGATCCAGGTGGAACACGGTCTCATAGTTGCCCTCGCTGGCCCGAAGCATGGCCATGACGCCTTCAAACACGGAAAGGTCCGGGATGTGCACCTGAATCACCTTGCCCTCCATGTGGGCGGCAATGTCTTTGTCAATGGTGCACAGCTTCCGGAAATTCCACAGAAGGTGGGGTAGGCCGCCGGTGTGGTCCATGTGGGTGTGCGTGATGAAGATGGCGGCGGTGTCCTGCTGGGGGACACCTCCCAGGTAGGAGGCGTATCCGGCGTTCTCGCCGGCGTCAATAAAGTAAACTTGTCCGCCGGTCTCAATGGCCACGGAGGTCTGATGGCGGCAGGGATAGGGTTCGGTGCCGGAGCAGCTTCCCAAAACAGTGATTTTCAAGGTTCTCATCCTTTCCGAATTTGATGTGGTTACAGCATAGCAAATGGGCGGGAAAAGTCAAGGATAAATACTGGTGTTTCTCACTAAAGAGTGATATAATAGCGAAAAAATAACAAAGGAGGAGTGTGTTATGTTTGGGAACAGTTGGGGCAGCCTGCCCCTGATCACCGGCGGGCAGAGCCGGGCCATCAACGGGGAGAACCCCCGGGGCGAAAAAGGCAAGGGAGGTATGGCGGCCAGCGAACTGGGGCCCTCCCGGAAAGGCCACCCCTGCTGGAACGGCCTGCAACCTGGGGAAACCGCTGTGCTGGCGGAGATCGAAGGCCCGGGGGTCATCCAGCATATGTGGTTCACTGTCACTGACAAGACCAGCGATGCCGATTGCTTTGTGCTGCGGGACCTGGTGCTGCGGATCTACTGGGACGGGGAGCGGAAACCCTCGGTGGAGGTGCCCTTTGGGGACTTTTTCTGCTGCGGCTTCGGCCAGGCCTGCCAGGTCAACTCCCTGCCCATCGCCGTGAACCCCACCCGGGGCTTTAACTGCTATTTCCCCATGCCTTTCCGCAAGGGGGCTAAGATCACGGTGGAGAACCAGCACAAAAACCCCATCCCGGCGCTGTTCTACCAGATCGATTACTGCCTGCAGGAGGTGCCGGAGAACGCCGGGTACTTCCACGCCCAGTGGCGGCGGCAGCGGCTGACCCAGAAAGCCCAGGACTACGTGGTGCTGGATAACGTCCACGGCCGGGGGCAGTATATCGGCACCTACCTGGCCCTGACCACCTTGGAGCGCTATTGGTGGGGCGAGGGCGAGGTGAAATTCTACCTGGACGGGGACAAGGACTACCCCACCATCTGCGGCACCGGCAGTGAAGATTACTTTGGGGGCGCCTGGAGCTTCACCCATCAGGTGGAGGGGCGTTCCGTGGAGCAGACCTACTGCACGCCGTTTTTGGGCTACCCCTTCTACTCCCGCCACGACACCGCCGCTCACAACGACTATTACAACGATGACTGCCCGCCCATGCGGGGCTTTTACCGCTGGCACATCCCGGACCCCATCCACTTTGAGCAGGACATCAAGGTGACGCTGCAACAGCTGGGGGTATGCCACCGGGGGTTGTTTGAGCGCCAGGATGACGTGGCCACCGTGGCCTACTGGTACCTGGACAAGCCCTACACCGACTTCCCGCCCCTGCCCTCCAAGGAGTACCGCTGGCCCCGGTGACGGAAGGTCCGTAGAAGATAGAAGCAACCAGAGAACACGGTCCCACAGGGGCCGTGTTTTTTCGTTGGGGAAAGTGCGCTGGGGGAGGTGCCCCCTTCTTTTTGGCACCTTGGCCTTGACCTTCCCCTTGTTGGGTGGTATAATTGGCATATGACAGAAACAAAAGGGAGGTGGGGAGTTGCCAAGGCCGTGTAAACGCAGGCGCGTGTGCGCCCTGCCAGGCTGCCGCCGGTTTGGCGACCTGGAAGGGGACCGGCACCAGGAGCCCATCGAGATGGCGGTGGATGAGTTTGAAGCCATCCGGCTGGTGGACCTGTTGGACTTGACCCAGGAGGAAGCCGCCCGGCAAATGGGCGTGGCCCGTGCCACTGTCCAAAGCATCTACGGCAGCGCCCGGAAAAAGTTGGCCCTCAGCCTGGTGGAGGGCCGGGAGCTGCGCATCGGCGGCGGGGAGTATCAAGTTTGCCCCGGGGACCAAGGCTGCCCCCACTGTCCCAAGATCTCAGCAAAAGGAGCGAAATCAGCAATGAAGATCGCAGTAACTTACGAAAACGGCCAGGTGTTCCAACACTTCGGCCACACAGCCCAGTTTAAAATTTATGAAGTCCAGGACGGCCAGGTGGCCTCTTCCCAGGTGGTGGATACCAACGGTTCCGGTCACGGCGCCCTGGCAGGCTTTTTGAATGCCCAAGGGGTGGATACCCTGATCTGCGGCGGCATTGGCGGCGGCGCCCGCACGGCCCTGGCCCAGGCGGGCATCCAGCTGTACGGCGGCGTGTCCGGCAGCGCGGACCAGGCTGTGGAGGACCTGCTGGCCCAGAAGTTGGTGTTCCAGCCGGATATCCTGTGCAGCCATCACGAGGGCCACGGGGAAGGCCATTCCTGCGGGGATCATGGCTGCGGAAGCCACGGTTGCGGCACTCACGGCTGCCACTGAGCCAATAAGGGAATCGGACAGGGGACTGCTTTTTGCAGCCCCTTGTTTTTTTGCGGCAAAGCCCCTGGGTTGCAATCTTTTCCGGATGCGGGTATAATAGCTTATATATGCGCCAACGGAAAGGCATCAACCAGGGGCCTGGCCACCGCTGCCAGCCGCCCCGGGCGATAGGAGATGGTACCATGCCAAAAGCCAGCGTGATCGTGCCGGTGTACAATGTGGAGGGGTATTTGGAGAAGTGTGTCCAATCGGTGCTGGCCCAGACGGAAAAGGATTTTGAGTTGCTGCTGGTGGATGACGGCTCCACCGATCACAGCGGCAAGCTTTGCGATACTTTGGCCCAAACAGACAGCCGCATCCGGGTGATCCACCAGCAAAACCAAGGCCTGGGAGGCGCTCGGAACACAGGCATCCGGGAGGCGAAAGCCCCGTGGATCCTCTTGGCGGACAGCGACGACTGGATCGAGCCGGGGATCCTGGAGAAAACCCTGGCGGCCGCCGGGAAGGTGCCGGACATCGACCTGGTGATGTTCGCTTACCGCACCGTGGATGAGGCCGGCCGGGAACTGGGTGTGTTCCGGGAAAATATGCCCAAGGGACAGGCCCTCTCCCTGGACCAGCGTCCGGACATCCTGCTGACTGCCCCCTGCGCCTGGAACAAGCTGTACCGGGCTTCCCTGTTTCATGACTGGGGCATTGAGTACCCGCCCCGGGTGTGGTACGAGGACGTGCGCACTACGCCGGAGCTGATGACCAAGGCCCGGAACATGGTGTTCCTGGACGACGTGGGGTACAATTACCTCCAGCGGAAGGGCTCCATCATGAACAGCGTCAACGTGGAGCGGAACCGGGAGATCCTGGAGGCCCTGGAAGATGTGCTGGGGTACTTCCGGCAGCAGGGCCTCTCCCGCCGGTACCATGCGGAGCTGGAACACCTGGCAGTGGCCCATGTGCTGCTGTTTGCCTCGGTGCGGGTGCTGCGGATGGACCGGAAAAACCCCCTGCTGGGGCAGTTTGCCGCCTTTGTGAAAGAGCGTTTCCCCCACTACCGGGAAAACAAGTACCTCTACAAATTGACCCGGAACCAGCGCCTGGCCCTGAAACTGGTGGACCACAAGCTCTATGGCGTGGTGGAACTGCTGTTCCGCATCAAGGGATAACAGAGAGGAGTACCCATGAATTTTTTGCAAAGATTCCGGGAGAAGCAGCACAGTGTTTTGCTGGTCAACACCATGATGCTGTACATCCTGCGGTTTTCGACCATTTTCCTTTCCTTTATCACCCAGGGGTATCAGTCCCGTGTGCTGGGGATGGAACTTCTCGGCACCTTGGGCGCCGCCCAGTACACCACCAACTTTTTCCAGATCTTCATTGACTTCGGCTTCATCCTGTCCGCCACGGCGGAGGTTTCCCGCCAACGGGACGACAAAAAGGCCCTTTCCCGGGTGCTCACCTCGGTGGTGCTTGCCAAAACAGCCTTCATCGCCATTTCCTTTGCGGTGTTGTTCCTGTTTGTGGCCCCCGGTTTAAAGGACGGCAAAGAGGTGCTCACCTATGTGCTGTTCCTCATTGGGACAGCCCTCAACTCCTTCCTGCCGGACTTTATGTACCGGGGCCTAGAGCAGATGACCACCATCACCGTGCGTGCGGTGTCCATCCGGGTTTTTGCCACCGCCATGATCTTCCTGTTTATCCATGCCCCTGGGGACTATTACCTGGTGCCCTTGTTCACCGCCCTGGGCAACGCCGGGGCCCTGGTGTTTGTCTATTGGCACCTGTTTTGCAAGGTCAAGGTGGGATTTTGCCGGGTCACCTTGGGCCAGGTGTGGCGGGAGATCCGCTATTCCTTCCAGTTTTTCGTGTCCCAGGCGGTCACCTCGGTGTACAGCAACACCAATGGCATTATCTTGAAAGCCACCCTGGGCGGCGTGGCCGCCGGCCTGTACACCAATGCTGACAAGGTGATCAGCGCGGCTAAAAACGCCATGGGCCCCATTGCCGACAGCCTGTACCCCCACATGGTGAAGCACAAGAGCTTCCACCTGATCAAAAAGGCCCTGCTGATGATCTACCCGGTGATCCTGCTGGGTTGTGCCGGTGTGTTTGTCCTGGCGGAACCCCTGCTGGTGTTCTGGCTGGGGGAGGAGGGCGCCCAGGTGGCCGCCCCCCTGCGGATGCTGATCCCTGTGGCGGTTTTTGCCTTCCCCAACTACCTGCTGGGCTACCCCACCTTGGGGGCCATGGGGCTGGTGCACTATGTGAACATCTCCTCCATCGGGGGGGTTGGGGTGTACTTGGCCATTGTGGGGATCCTGGCCGCCACCGGCAACGCCACCCTGCTGACCTTGTGCGCCGCGACGTCCTGTTCGGAACTGGCCATTTTGCTGTTCCGCATTGGCGCTTTGTATAAGAACCGCCGCCTGCTGCGGGAGAATGAACATTGACCTAGTCGCTCGTTTTTTGAACCAAGGCCCTGGGGGAGATCCCCAGGGTTTTTCCTGTTTTGGGGCCGTTTTTTCCAGGGAATCCACCGGAGGGGCTGCACTTTTTCTTTACAAAGATTTTATTTTCTATTGACGTTCCGGGCGATTGATGTTATCCTTAATTTATCTACACAAATCGAACCGCTGTCCGGAAAAGGGCCATCCCCCCACAGTTTTTGGCGCTGATGGGGGGATGTTTGCGGAAATGCATGGCAATGGGAGGCTTGGCATGAGCTGGTTGAAACGAGGGGCCCGGTACGCTGTGGGGAGGCTGTGCAGTATGCTGCCCAAAGACCCCAAAAAGGCGGTGTTCCAAAGCTTTAACAGCCGGGGGTATTCCGACAGCCCCAAGGCCATCGCCCAGGAACTGCTGGACCGGGGCGGGTGGAAGCTCTATTGGCTGGTGAAAGACCAGCAGGAGGCCCGGTCCCTGCCGGAAGGCGTGCGCCCGGTGCTGCGGGGCTCTTTGGCGGAAGCCTATCACCTGCACACCGCGGGGGCCTGGGTGGACAACTGCCGCAAGTGGGGCCATCTTTGGAAGCGCCCCGGCCAGCTGTATGTCCAGACCTGGCACGGGTTCCCCTTGAAGCGCATTGAGGGGGACGCCGCCGACGCCCTGCCCCAGGATTATTTGCAGGCGGCCCAGCGGGATTCCCAGCTGGTGGACCTGCTTTTGTCCAACAGCCGGTTTTTGACCCAGGTGTACCGCCGCGGCTTTTGGTACCAGGGGCAGGTGCTGGAGGAGGGCTTCCCCCGCAACGACATCCTGTCCCGGCCCCACCCAGAGGTGGAGGAGAAAGTCCGAAAAGCTTTGGACCTGCCGGCGGGGAAGCGGCTGCTGCTGTACGCCCCCACCTTCCGGAAGGATCAGGGGCTGGAGGCCTACGACATGGACTATGCCCGGTGCGTCCAGGCTTTGGGGAAGCGGTTCGGCGGGGAATGGCTGGTGCTGGCAAAACTCCACCCCAACATTGCGGAGAAGGCCGCCCAGCTGCACCTGGACCCGTCCGTGGTCCGGGACGCCTCGGGCTACCCCGACATCCAGGAGCTGTATTTGGCCTGCGGTGCGGCCATTACGGATTATTCATCGGTGATGTTTGATTTTATGATCACCGGGAAACCCTGTTTTTTGTATGTGAACGATCTGGAAGCCTACAAGGGCGACCGGAATTTCTACTACGACATTGACAAGCTCCCCTTTGCCCGGGCGGAGGACAACCCCCAGCTGGAGGGGATCATCCTGGGCTTTGACCCGGAGGAGCAGTCCCGGCGGGTGGAGGCCTTTTGCCAGGAGTTTGGCATCCGGGAGAGCGGTGTGGCCGCCAAAAAAGTGGCGGACTATTTGGAAGGGCGGGGAACGTTGCCTGAAAAAGGGGCCTGACCCGGGAAACACCTCCCCGCGGAGCGGGAAGCTCCGGCGGGGGGAGGAATGAACAAGGTGGTTAGATGATGAAAAAAGCGATCGTGATCGGTGGAAGCAACGGGATGGGCCTTGCCATCAGCCGGCAGTTGATAGACCGGGGGTATTTTCTGGAGATCTGCGACCGGGTGGCCCCGGAAGAGGCAGTGCTGGAAGAAGGCAAGTTCCGGTTTACCTTTTGCAACCTGCTGGAGCTGGACGAGGGCTTGCTCCAATCCCTGGCCCAGGACCCGGAGGTGGAAGTGCTGATGGTCACTGCGGGGATCGGCCGCGTGGCGGACTTCCAGTTCCACCACACCGCGGAGATCGAGAAGATCCTGCAGATCGACGCGGTGGCCACCCTGCAGATCTTCCGGATTTTTTATGAGCGCATCCTGGGGGAAAAGGACTTTTTCGCCGGGGTCATGGGCAGCATCAGTGGCTGGATGAGCAGCCCCTCCACGGCGGTGTACGCCGCCGCCAAAGCGGCCGTGGTCCGCTTTGTGGAATCGGTGAACATCGAGCTGGAGGCCAACGGTTCCCCCAACCGGATCCTGGACGTGTCCCCCGGGTTCTTTGGGGGCAGCCGGTTCTATGGGCAGGAAAACCAGCTGCCGGTGCTGGAGCCCTTGGCCGGGGAGATCGTCCAGCGGCTGTTTGCCCGGGACACCCTGTTTATCCCCCAATACGACGCTGTGTATCAGGGTGTTTTGGAGCGCTACCACCAGGACCCCCACGGCTATGGGCTGCACAGCTACCAGTACAAAAAGGATTCCGGCCGGCTGGACAACCAGAAGCGGGTGGTCATCGGCTACCTTTCCGGCACCTTCGACCTGTTCCATGTGGGCCATTTAAACTTGATCCGCCGGGCCAAACAGCAGTGCGATTACCTGATCGTAGGCGTCCACGACAGCGGCAAGTGGAAGGGCAAGGAAACCTTTATCTCTTTGGAGGAGCGCAAGGCCATTGTGGGGGCGTGCCGGTACGTCAACCAGGTGGTGGACGCCTGCGTGGAGGATTCCCAGGCCTGGGAGCTGTACCATTTTGACCGGCTGTTTGTGGGGTCGGACTACAAAGGGACGGAGCGGTTCCAGCGCTATGAAGAATTTTTCAAGGAGAAGCACGTGGAGATCGTCTATTTCCCCTACACCCAGAGCACCAGCAGCACCATCATCCGCCAGGCGGTGATGGACGACACCCAGGACCGTGCTGAAAAAGAATAAAAATTCCCGCCAGCGGAGGGATGTGTGACATCCGGGTTTTGCCCGGATGTCTTTTTTTATGCGTTGGATATTCCAACCCTCTTGGGGCACACTGCTAAAAACTGCTTTTTGGGAGGGTTGGTCGTGGAAAAACACATTTTGATCCTGGCCACCACCAACGATTTCCTTTTGAAATTCGAGGGGGAAAACATCGCCCTGCTCCAGGAAATGGGGTATCAGGTCCACTATGGGGCCAACCTGCGGGAGCCGGCTTACCTCTCCGACGGGGAGCGCATCCGGGCCAAGGGGGTGGCCCTGCACCACCTGGACATTGCCCGCTCCCCCTACTTGCTGGGGGAGAACCGCCGTGCCCTGGAGCAGGTGCTGGAACTGGTGAAACAGTGGAATATCTGCGCCATCCATTGCCACACCCCGGTGGGGGGCTTGGTGGGGCGGCTGGCGGGACGGATGTCGCCCCTGCACCCGGTGGTGGTGTACACCGCCCATGGGTTCCACTTTTACCGGGGGGCGCCCCTGTACAACCGGATGGCCTTTTACCCGGTGGAGTGGAACCTGGCCCGGTACACGGACTTGCTGGTCACCATCAACCAGGAAGACTACCGGGCGGCCAGGAGGCTGCCCCTAAAACGGGGCGGGAAGGTGTTCCGCCTGCCGGGGGTGGGGCTGGACCGCCGGCGGTTTTCCCCCTTGCCCCCCGGAGAGCGCCAGGCGCTGCGGGAGTCCTTGGGGCTGGCACCCGATGACTTGTTCCTGTTGTCCCTGGGGGAGCTGAACCTGAACAAGAACCACCAGGTGGTGCTTGCGGCCCTTTCCCTGCTGCAAAAGACACCCCAGGGCCTTGCCGGGGTGCGGTACGGCATCTGCGGGGAGGGCTTTGCCAGGCCCCGGCTGGAGCGGGAGATCCGGGAGCGGGGCCTGTCCCAGGTGGTCACCCTGTACGGCTACCAGCGGGATGTGATCCCCTTTTTGGGCTGTGCCGACGCCACGGTGTTCCCCTCCCGGCGGGAGGGGCTGGGCATGGCGGGGCTGGAGTCTTTGGCCATGGGGGTGCCGGTGATCGCCGCGGACAACCGGGGCACCCGGGAGTACATGGCCTTTGGGAAAAACGGGCTGATCTACCCCTGGGACGACCCTGCCGGGTTTGCCCGGGGCATTGCCTTGCTGCGGGGGATGGACCCGGCCCGGAGGGGCGCTTTGTCCCGCCGGTGTGCGGCCTCCGCGGCCCCCTTCGACCGGGAACACGCCCGGGCTGCCATGAAAGAAGTCTACCAGGAGATGGATCGGAAAGTGAGGGAGCGCTATGGCAAAATCACCCAAAGTCGCCGTATTGATGGGGTCCTATAACCCCCGCTGGGATAGGCTGCGCCGGGCGGTGCTGTCCCTGCAAAAGCAAACGCTGCAAGACTGGGAGCTGGTTTTGTGGGACGATGGCTCCCACTCCCAGGGGGCCTTGGCCCTGGAGCAGGCGGCCGCCTTGGACAGCCGGGTGCGCCTGTACCGGGGCCGGGAAAACCGGGGGCTGGCCTACGCCCTGAACCGCTGCCTGGAACGTTCCCACAGCCCCTACCTTGCCCGCCTGGATGACGACGACGCCTGCCATCCCCGGCGCCTGGAGGCCCAGGTGTCCTTTTTGGAGAGCCATCCCCAGTACGGGTGGGTGGGCAGCACGGCCAGGCTGGTGGACAGGAATGGCATCTGGGGCACCTTCCCCGCGCCGGAAGTGCCCGGGCCCCGGGACTTCCTGGCCCACTCCCCCTATATCCACCCCACGGTGATGTTCCGCCGGCAGGTGCTGGAGGAGGCAGGGGGCTACCACCAATCTGCCCGCTACGTGGGATGCGAGGATTACGAGCTGTTTTTCCGGCTCCACAGGAAGGGGCTTGCAGGGTATAACCTGCAAACGCCGCTGCTTGCCTACTGGGAGGACCGGGATTCCTACCGCCGCCGGGACGTTCCCCGCCGCCTGCGGGAGGCTTCCCTGCGGCTGGACGGGCTTTCCAGGCTGGGTATCCCCCAGCCCCTGCCTTTTTTGGGAAGCCTGCGGCCCTTGGCGGCCTCCCTGGTGCCGGGGGACTTGCTCCACTGGGTGAAGCGCCATGGGTGACCGGGTGCTTTGCCAGGTGGGGCGGGAGGTCTTGGCCCCGGCCCTGGGTGGTTTTACCCAGTGGGTGCTGGGACGGGCGCTGGGACAGGGGGTGGAGCGGCTGTACTTTCTCTCCCGGGACGGCTGGTATGGGTACCGGCTTTCCAAAGTCCTGTGCCGGGCTTGGAACCTTCCCCTGGACTGCCGGTATTTGTACGGCTCCCGGTATGCCTGGCGGCTGCCCCTGTACCATCGGGACCTGCCTGGTGCGGTGGCCCAGCTGTGCGGCCCGGGGCAGCCGGCGGCATTGAGAGGGCTTTTAGCCCGGGCGGGGCTGTCCCCGGTAGAGCAGGGTGCGGTGCTGGCCTGGTTGAAGCTTCCCGGGGAGCAGGTCCTCACCCGGGGGGAGCGCCGGGCCTTGGGGCGGGAATTGCTTGCCTGCCCGGCTTTCCTGCGGGGGGTGGAGCGCCATTCCCGCCAAGCCCTGTCCGCTTTTTTGGGGTACCTTCGCCAGGAGGGCCTATTGGAGCCAGTGCCTTGGGCCCTGGTGGACAGCGGCTGGATGGGCACCACCCAGGAGACCCTGGGGCAGGCCCTCCGCCTGTTGGGAGGAAGCAGCAGCCTGCGGGGGTATTACGCCGGGCTGTACCAGGGGCCTTCCCTGGGCAGGGGGGAGGGGTATTTCTTTTCCCCCGGCCGGGAATTGCAGGTGCAGGCTGGGTTTGAGCCTGGCCTGTTTGAGGCGGTGTTTTCCGCCCCCCAGGGTATGACCTTGGGGTACGAGTTCCGGGAGGGAAGGGCGGTGCCCCGGCTGGCAAAGGCGTCCCTCTGCCGGAAAAAGCAGGACCTGGGACAGGTGTTCCTCGCCTACGGCCGGACCCTGGCAGGCGAACAGCCCCCGCCCAAGGGCCTGGAGGCCCGGGGGGAAGCGGTGCGCTCCCAGATGTGGGGACGCCTCCACCGTTTGATGGCCTCCCCCACCCGGCAGCAGGCGGAGGCTTTGGGGGAACTGGCGTTTTCCAGCGGCCTGTTGGAGGAGGATACCTTCCTGGCGCCAAAGCTCACCAGGAAGGAGCTTTCCCGGAACCGGCTGCTCCCCCGGCTGGCCTTGGGGGAGGGGACGGTTTCCAGCGGATGGCTGCCGGGCAGCGCCGCCCTGGTGGAGCGGGACCCAGCCCCATGGTTCGCGGCCTTTGACCGGGTGCGGTGGGCCAGGGCCCTGCGTTTGGGGGCTAAAGCGGTGATGAAGCAGGAGGGATACCCATGGAAAAACGGGAAAAAAGGCGGCAATACTGGTTTGTGATCCAGCAGCTCACCAGCCGGGAGCTGAAACGGAAGTATGCCCGGTCGGTGCTGGGGGTGCTGTGGAGCGTGCTCAACCCCCTGCTTTCCATGGGGGTGTTGTCGCTGATCTTTTCCCAGATGTTCCGCCGCGCCATTGAAAACTACCCCATCTACTACCTGACCGGCTACCTGCTGTGGCAGGCCTTTACCGGCACCACCAACTCCGCCATGACCACCCTGGCGGACAACCGCACCCTCCTTTTAAAGGTGAAGTTCCCCATGGAGCTGTTCGTCCTCACCCGGGGGTGCACGGCCCTGGTGAACCTGGGCTACTCCTTTGTGGCCTATGGGGTGATGCTGTTGGTGTTCCGGGTGGAAGTGGGGTGGGCAGCGCTGTTTTTGGTGCCCATTGTGGGGTGCCTGTTCCTGTTTTCCCTGGGGATCTCCTACGCCCTCTCCGCAGCCTATGTGTTTTTCGGGGATGTGCGCCACCTGTACTCTGTGGTTCTGACCCTTTGGATGTACTGTTCGGCCATCTTTTACCCGGCGGGCCAGCTTTCCGGGCCCATCCGCCAGGTGGTGGAGTTCAACCCCCTGTACCTGTATATCCGGTGCTTGCGGGGGGCTGTGATGGAGGGCCTGCCGCCCACCTGGGAAGAGATCGCCCGGATGGTTGCCTGGGGCGGATGCGTTTACCTGGCGGGCTGGGGGATCTTCCGGGTGCTGCGGGAAAAAATCTTGCTGAGGCTGTGAGGTGAAACGGTATGGCAGGTGATAGCATTGCCCTGCGGGCCAGCCATGTGACCATGGAGTTCCCCCGGGCGGAGCGCACCCCCGGAAGCCTGAAGGAGCTGCTTCTCAAGGGCCGGGGGAAGACCACACCCTTCCGTGCCCTGGACAACGTGAGCTTTCAGGTGGGGCATGGCCAGGTGGTGGGGATCGTGGGGCGCAACGGCTCGGGGAAAAGCACCCTGCTGAAGATCGTGGCCGGCGCCCTGACCCCCACCAGCGGGAAAGTGTCCGTCAACCGGGACAAGGTGCAACTGTTGACCCTGGGCACCGGCTTTGACATGGAGCTCACCGGCCGGGAGAACCTGTTTTTAAACGGCGCCCTCATTGGCCGGAGCCGGCGCTTCCTCCAGGAGCACTACCAGGAGATCGTGGAATTTGCCGGGCTGGAGGGCTTTATGGAGGAGAAGGTGGGACACTACTCCTCGGGCATGGTGTCCCGGCTGGGATTTGCCATCGCCACCGCCGGGGACACCCCCGAGATCCTCATTCTGGACGAGGTGCTCAGCGTGGGGGATCTGTTCTTCCGGAAAAAGAGCGAGGCCCGCATCCGGGAGATGATCCACGGGGGCTCCACGGTGTTGATGGTTTCCCACTCGCCGGGGGTCATCCGGGAAAACTGCACCCAGGCCCTTTGGCTGGACCGGGGGAAACTGCGGCTGTTTGGCTCCCCCAAAGCGGTCTGCGACGCCTTTGAGGCCAGCCAGCAGCCGGGAAAGGAGCATCCATGAAACGTGCACTGTATCACTTCCTCACCACCCGCCGTCCCCAGGCAGGGCAGCGTTACCAGGCCCTGCGGCAGCGGGGCGTGCCCCGCTGGAAGGCTGCCCCCGCCCTGCTGGCCGGGGCCTTTGCCCAGGGCGGGAATACCCCCTTGCCAGCCCAGGGCAGCGAGTCCGCCCAAACCCAGCGGGAAGACCCCCGGCTTCTGGCCCACCGGTTGGCACAGTTCGACCTGGTTTCCTTCGACGTGTTTGACACCTTGCTGCTTCGGGAGGTGGACGACCCACAGACGGCTTTTTCCCTGGTGGGCGCCAAGCTCTCCTACCCGGATTTCCGCCGGCTGCGGGTAGAGGCGGAGCTGCTTGCCCGGGAGAAAAACCGCCGGGCAGGAGGGCGGGGCGAGGTGACCCTTCGGGAGATCTGGCAGGAGCTTGCCCTGCTCACCGCCCTGCCGGTGGAAGAGGGCATGGCCGCCGAGCTGGAAGTGGAGGCAGCCCTTTGCCGGGGCAACCCCTATTTTTTGCCGGTGGTGGAGTCCTTGCGGCAGCGGGGAAAGCCCATGGCCCTGGTTTCCGATATGTACCTGCCGGCGGAGTTCTTGCAGGACCTGCTCCGGCGGGAGGGGTTCGGCCGGTTTCCCGCCTGCCTTGTTTCCGGGGAGGAGGGCTGCTCCAAAGGGGACGGGGCGCTGTTCCGGCGGCTGCGGCAGCGGTTCCCCCAGGCCCAGTCCCTTGCCCATGTGGGGGACAACCCCCACTCGGACGGGGCCATGGCAGGCGCCCAAGGGATAGAGCCTGTTTTCTACCAAAGCGTCACCGCTTCCGGCAGCCCTTACCGGGCGGCGGACCTCTCCCCCGTGGTGGGCAGCGTCTACCGGGGGATGGTCAACGGGAAGCTCCACAGCGGCGCCCACACTTGGCCCCGGCTGTATGAGTACGGCTTTGTGTATGGGGGCTTGTTCGCCCTGGGGTATTGCCGCTTCCTCCGCCAGTGGGCGGACCAAGCCGGGGCGGACCGGCTGCTGTTTCTCTCCCGGGACGGGGAGGCACTGCTCACCCTGTACCACCGCCTGTACCCCCAGGACCCCCGGCCGGTGTACGCCTATTGGTCACGGCTTGCGGCGGCCAAGGTCTGCGCCGGGCTGTTCCCAGCGGACTATTTCCGGCGGTTCCTCATCCACAAGGTGGGGAAGAGCCTGCCCTTGCAGCAGGTGCTGGCCTCCATGGAGCTCTCCTCTCTGTTGCCGGGGCTTTGCGGGGCCCTGGGGCTTTCCCCTCAAACAGCCTTGACGCATAAAAACGCCAGGGAGGTACAACACTACCTGCAAGGGGTGTGGGACAAGGTGCTGGCAGTTTACCAGCCCCAGCGCCAGGCGGCAGGGGAGTATTACCGGCAGCTCCTTTCCGGGTGCTCCCACGCCGGGGTGGTGGACATCGGCTGGGCGGGCAGCGGTCCGGTGAGCCTGTCCCATGCCGCCCGCCGCCTGTGGAACATCCCCTGCAAGATCACCGGCCTGGTGGCGGGGACCAATTCGGCCCACAGCCCGGAGCGGGACGCCGCCGACCCCCTGCTGCTCACCGGGGAACTGGCAAGCTACCTGTTTTCCCCGGCTGAAAACCGGGACCTGTGGAAGCTGCACCATCCGGGGGAGGGCCACAACCTGTTCTGGGAGCTGCTTTTAGGCGGGATAGAGGGCAGCCTGCGGGGGATCTACCCTGCCCAGGAGGGGGGCTGGCGGATGGAGTTTTCCCTCAACCCCCACGCCGCCCAGGTGGAGGAGATCCACCGGGGCCTGTGGGACTTTGCCCAGGAGTGGGTGGGCCTGGAACAGCGGCTGGGGCTTTGCCTGCCCATTTCCGGCCGGGATGCCTATGGCCCCATGCTGGAGGTGTTCGGGGGGGAAAACGCCCCTTACCGCCGTGGATTGGAGGGACTTTTTGATGAACCGGGGATCGGGTAAGGTGCTGTATCATGCTGTGAGTTCCTACCAGCTGTTAGAAGTGCTCCTGCACCGGAGGCTGTTCCATCCGGAGGAGGAGGCTGCGCTGCTGCTGCCGGATTTCATTGTGGAAAAGTACCCTCAGTGGCCCCGGCTGCATCACCGGGGCTTTTTTGATGAGGTGAAGCTGTTTCCCTACCTGCGTATCCCCCACGGGGAGGAAGCCCAGGTGACAGCCGCCGTCCAGAAGGCCTTCCGTTCCCTGGAGCTGCCGCCTCTGGAAGCGTTTTCAAAGATCTACATTGCTGGGGCCCACTTTTATTTTTCCCTGGCGGTGCTGGACCAGGGGCTTCCCTTCTCCCTGTTTGAGGATGCCGCCGGCGCCTTGAGCCACCCCCAGCGGGAGGCGGTGATCTTGGGGGAGAAGTTCCCCCAGCACGCGGCCATTGCCCTGAAACACGGCCTGTTTTCCGGGGAGAACCCTCTTATCCGGGAGGTGTTCTGCTGTGGTGAGGCCCAGAACCAGCCCCTGTCCCTGCCGGGGCAGGTGTGGGATTTTTCGGTGGAGCGGGCCCTGAAAACCCTGCCCCATGGAGAACGGGAAAAGCTGTGCCGTTTTTTCCTCCCGCGTCGGGTGCGCACCAAGGCCCGGGCAGTGCTGCTGACCCAGCAGTTTTCCAACCTGGGGATGCTGGGGGAGGAGCAGCAGCGGGCGATGTACCGGTCTTTGGGGGAAGGGGCGCTGAAAGGCGTGCCCCTGCTGGTGAAGAAACACCCCGACGACCCCTTGGATTACCAGGAGGTGTTCCCCGGGGCCCAGATCGTGTCCACCCCCTTCCCGGCGGAGCTGCTGCCCTACTTTTTCCGGGGGAGGCGGCCCCGGCAGGTGTGGGCTTTTGGCTCTACGGCGTTGGCAAACTTGGGGGAAAGCTTCCAGATTGTAGATCTCAGCAGGGCAGATGGCTGTCCTGCTCCTGTGATGTAAGGAGGGCGTTATGGCAAAATCTCTAGTGCTGGTCAATTCGGTGTACCATTTGATGACGGCTGTCCAGCTGGGCCATTTGGCGCCTCCCGGGGAAACCGCCGACCTGGTGGTGACGGATGCCACCCCGGGCCTGCAAGACCTGGTGCCCCGGCTGCGGGAAACGGGCCTGTTCACCCGGGTGATCCCCGCCCAGGCAGCGGAGCTTTCCGCCCGCTACCCCATGAACAACCCGGAAGCGGTGGCCCAGTGTTTTTCCCAGGGGGCGGCCCTGCTCCGGTGGGCTTTTGGGGAAGGGGACCCCGGGGAGTATGCCCAGGTGCTCTTTCCCAATTTTGACTGGCTGGCCCGGCTGCTGGCCTGCCGGTACAGCTGCCCCTTTTACTGGATGGAGGACGGCTTTTCCAGCTATGTCATCGACTTTGCCCGGCCGGACCGGGCAGCGGTGAACCGCCATCCTTTGGGGGCGCTTCTGGGGGAGAAAACCGCAGCGGCCCTGCTGTATGAGCCCTCCTTGGCCATGCGGGGGGACGGGCTTGTAAACCTGCCCCTTCCCAAGCTTTCCCGGCAGGACGGGGAGCTTTTGCGGCTGTTAAATTTTATCTTCGATTACCATCCGCCCCGGGAGATGCCCCCTTTCCTGTTTTTGGAGCAGTCCTTCCGGGCGGAGAAGATCCAAGGCAACGATCTGGAACTGATGAGGGCCTGCCAGCGGATGGTGGGCCCGGAAAACTTCAGGGTGAAGCCCCATCCCCGCAACGTGGATCACCTGCCCCAAGCCCTGGGGCTTTCCCGGAAGGTGGACCTTGCCGTGCCCTGGGAGCTGTTTTTGCTCAATGAGCAGCATCGTCCCAGGGTGGTGACCGTGTGCTCCAACGGGGCGCTCACCGGCAGGCTCTGCCTGGGGCAGCCGGACGACACCGTGATGCTGTACAAGCTCTACACCGGGAAGGTGCTGTGGAAGGAAGATAAGCGGCTGTCCCGGTATTTGGAAGCCTTCCGGCGGCGGTTCGGCGGGAAAAACTACTATGTGCCTGAAACCGTGTACCAGTTGCAGGCCATACTCAAGTATTTGGGAGGGAACCATGGAAGTTAAGGTATCCTTGATCATCCCGGTGTACGGGGTGGAGAACTTTTTGGAGCGGGCCGTGGATTCCGCCCTGGCCCAGACCCTGGAGGAAAAGGAGATCGTGCTGGTGGACGATGGCAGCCCCGACGCCTGCCCCGCCATCTGTGACCGGTACGCCCGGGATTACCCGGGGCTGGTGAAGGTGATCCACCAGGGGAACCAGGGATTGGGCATGGCCCGCAACGCCGGTGTGGCCGCGGCCCGGGGGGAATATCTGGCCTTTCTGGATTCCGACGACACCATCGAGCCCACCATGCTGGAAACCCTCTACAAGAAGGCAAAGTCAGGGGGCTATGACCTGGTGATGTGCGACGTGAAGATCTGCTACGTGGAGGAAAACCGGGAAACGGTTTCCGTTTCCTGCCCCCAGGAGGAGATCGACCTGGCGGACTACATTGCCTACGGCAACAACATCACCTACAGCGTGAACAAGCTGTTCCACCGGTCCCTGTGGGAGGGGGAACGGTATGAGAAGATGCTCTTTGAGGACATCGCCCTGATCCCCGCCCTGGTGACAAAGGCCCGCAGCGTGGGCTATGTGCCCCAGCCGTTTTACAACTATTACCGCCGGGGCGGCACCATTTCCACCAGCCAGGTGGGGGCCATGGTGGATATCGTGGACGCCTTTGAAAAGTTCCTCACCACCTGCGACCCGGGGTACAAGGAGGAGGCGGTCTACGCAGTTGCCCGGCAGCTTCTGTGGAACATGACCCAGTCCCGCACCCTGTTTTTGCCGGATTTTATCGGCCTGCTGCACCGGTTCGAGGCGGATTTCCGTCTGAACCGGTATTTGAAAGAGGACAAGCAGGCGGGGAAGATCCTGGATTACCTGGACAAGCCCGTGATCCCCGACACCTTTATCTGCGCCCACTGCCGCCGGGAGATTCCCGCGGCTTTGAGGGAGGCCATCCGGGAGCACTTCCCCAAGGTGTCCCTGGTGGAGCCGGGGGAGGAATGGCTCGCCCGGGAGGACCTGCCCCCCGTGGTGCGGGAAGCAGCGGATACAGGGCGCTGGGAGTTTGTGGAGGAGTATCTCTCCCTGCTGGCCCTGTGGGAGCAGGGGGGCATTGTGCTCAGGCCCCAGGCCATCCCCGGGCTGCTGCTGAAACGCCGGCAGATGGAGCCGGTGTTTTTCGGGTTTGAAAACACGGAGGAGCTTTCCACCTTGTGCTTTGGGGCGGTTCCCCACCACTATGTGGTGCAGGCGCTGCTGGGTTCCTACCGGGAGGAGCACATTTACAACCAGGCGTTTTTGCCCCTGGCGGAACGCCTGCGGGATTTCCTCATCACCCGGTTCGGCCTGCGGCCCAACGGCCGGCGTCAGGTGCTGGAAGGGGAGGTCACCGTCCATTTGCCAAGCGTGCTGGCTTACGACCTCCACGACGGGGAAAACTGCTGCAAGCGGGGGGACTTGACCGCACCTGAGGGCTTTGAGGTGGTCAGCAGCCAGGTGTTGGAGTTCTGGTCCCAGCGGCTGATGGAAAACTGGAACCTGTACAAAGCTGAGCGGAAAAAGAGATCCCCCGGGAAAAAACCTGCCCCGTCCAAACCTGGGGCGGTGGGCGTCCAAGCCCAACTGGAAGCGGAGCGCCAGCGTGTGGCGGCGCTCTATGAGCAGTCCACCAGCTGGAAGGTGACCCGGCCCCTGCGGGCCATCGCCCGGCTGTGGAAACGATAAGGAGGTTATCCTATGCGCGTTGTTGCCATCATCCCTGCCCGGTACGATTCCAGCCGGTTCAAGGGGAAACCTTTGGCGGACCTTTGCGGGCGTCCCATGCTCTGGTGGGTATACCACCAGGTGCGCAAGTGCAAAAAGATCGGGGAGGTGTGGGTGGCCACGGACCACGAGGCCATCCGCCAGGTGTGCGGGGAGTACCAGATCCCCTGCAAGCTCACCTCGCCCCAGTGCCCCACCAGCACCCAACGGGTGTGGGAGGTGGCCCAGTCCCTGCCGGCGGACCTGTATGTGTGCGTCAACGGGGACGAACCCCTCATCGACCCCCAGGTGATCGACCAGGTGGTGCCCTCTTCCCTGGAGGGCTTTTTCGCCGCCAACTTGATGGCGCCCATCCACTCCCCCGTGGAGGCGGTGGACGAAACCAACATTAAGGTGGTGGCCGGGGAGGACGGCAATGCCCTGTTTTTCTCCCGCAGTCCCATCCCCCACCCCAAAGCCAGCGTGGACTACTCCTTTTACAAGCACTTGGGGGTGCTGTGCTACACCCCGGCGGCCCTGGAATTTTTCTCTAACACCCCCCGGGGCCCCTTGGAAGCGGTGGAGGATGTAAACGAGCTGCGTTTTCTTGAGTACGGCAAGCCTCTGCGGATGGTCCCCGTGGAGGCGGAGAGCCTTTCCGTGGACACCCCCAAGGACTTGGAGCACGTCCGGGGGATGCTGCAAAAGAAGCTGAACAGGGGGGAGATCTGACATGGCGGTGGAAGTGCTGGACTGCACCCTGCGGGACGGGGGCTATATCAACAACTGGGAGTTTGGCCGCCACGCCATCCCCTCCATTTTAAAAAAGCTGGACCAGGGGGGCATTGACATCATCGAGTGCGGGTTCCTCACCGGCCAGTCCCGGGGGGAGGACACCACCCTGTTCCAAAGCCCCGAGGGGCTTGTCCCCCTGCTGCCCCACCGGGAGGGCGGGGCCATGTTCGTGGCGATGATCGCTTTGGGGGAGTGGGAGCTTTCTCCGGACCGGCTGCCACCCCGCTGTCCCGGGGGGATTTCCGGTATCCGGCTGACCTTCCACCGGGAGGAGGCGGAAAAGGCCTTTTCCTGGGCGGCGGCCTTGATGGACAAGGGGTATCAGGTGTTTTTGCAGCCGGTGGGCACGGCGTTCTACTCCGACCTGGAGCTGCTGCGGCTGGTGGAGCAGGTGGGCCGGCTGCACCCCTTCGCCTTTTATATTGTGGACACCCTGGGCAGTATGCTCCCCAACCAGGTGACCCGGCAGTTCCACCTGATCGATGAAAACTTGGACCCCGGGGTGAAGGTGGGCTTCCACGGCCACAACAATTTGCAGCTGGCCTTTTCCAACGCCCAGGTGCTCATGGGGATCCAATCCAAGCGGGATTTGATTCTGGACAGCTCCGTGTTTGGCATGGGACGGGGGGCGGGGAACCTGCCCACCGAGCTGATCACCGGGTATATCAACCGGACCATCCGATCCCGGTACCAGGTGGGGGATGTGCTGGACATCTACGACGAGTATATCGCCCCCCTGCGCCGGGAGTACCAGTGGGGGTACAACATGGCCTACCACCTGGCGGCTGTCCACGCCTGCCACCCCAACTACGCGGCGTTCCTTTTGAACAAGCAGACCCTGACCATGCAGGATACCGAGAACATTTTGCGGTCCATCCCCAAGGGCAGCCGGGTGGAGTTTGAAAAGGGGCTGATCCGCACCCTCGCTACCCGGTATCAGGATAAGGCCATTGACGACAGCCGGGCGGTGGAGGAGCTCTCCCAGCTGATCGCCGGCCGGGACCTGTTGGTGCTGGCCCCCGGGGAGAGCCTGGCCACCCGGGAGCACCAGGTGCTGGACTATCTGCGCCGGGAGCAGCCGCTGGTATTGGCGGTGAACTTTTCCGACCCAAAATTCCAGGTGGAAGTGTGCTTTATCAGCAGCCACAAGCGGTTGGAGATCACCGGGCCCAGGCTGCGGGAACTGCCCGGGGTGCGGCGGGTGTTCACCTCCAACTTGGCAGCTTTTGGGGGCGAGGACTGCCTCTATGTGGACTACAGCCGGTGCTTGAACCAGGATCCCATGGTGGGGGACAACGCGGGCCTGATGCTGCTGAAGCTTTTAAAGCGCTGCGGGGCCAAGGAGGTCACCTTGGCGGGGTTTGACGGGTTTGCCTCCCCCAAAAGCGGCTACTACACCCGTGAGGCGGCGCTGCCCATCAACCGTGCCGAGGCCATGGAGCGCCAGCGGCGGATGGGGGAACAGCTCTCCCAGCTGGGGCTGACGCTGCATTTCCTCACCCCGTCGGCCTATGAGAAACAGGAGGGGGCAATATGAAGCGTTCCACCAAAAAAGGGCTGGCATGGATTGGAGTAATCCTGGGGGCGCTGTTCCTGGCGGCAGGGGGCGTGGCTCTGTGGCGCGCCGGCCAGGCCAAGGACGTGTTGGACCAGATCACAGAACCGGCATCCTCCCAGCGGGAGGCGGGGGTATATGTGCTGGAAGAGGACCCGGCCCAGGACCTGGCCCAGACCGCCGGGTACCGCTATGGAGGGATGGAGGAGGAAGCTTTCCCCGCCTTGGAGCAGGCCTTGGGGGAGCCCCCGGACTGGCAGCGCTACCCCACGGCCTTTGCCCTGGCGGACGCCCTGGAGAAAGGGGAACGTCAGGCGGTGGTGCTGGAGGAGGCTTACCAAAAGAGCCTGTCCGACGCCCGGGGCTATGAGTGGACCTTGACAGGGATGCGCCTGGTGGGGACGGTGCCGGTGGAAAAAGCGCCTGCCCCATCCCTGCCTGCCCCCGAGGGGACCCCCCAGCAGTTTTTGCTGTACCTCAGCGGCAGCGACACCTTTGGGGATGTTTCCACCCTGGCCCGCAGCGATGTGAACATCTTGGCGGCGGTGAACACCCAGACCAAGGAGCTGCTGCTGGTGGCCACGCCCCGGGACTTTTACCTGTCCTTCCCCCAGACGGGCGGGGCCATGGACAAGCTGACCCACGCCGGGGTCTACGGCATTGACGCTTCGGTGGCGGCTCTGGAGGGCCTTTACGGGGTGGATATCAGCTACTATGTGAAGATGAACTTCACCGGGTTTGTGGAGGTGATCGACGCCCTGGGGGGCGTGTCGGTGTACTCCGACCGGGAATTTACCGTAGAGAATATCCGGACCTACCAGGAGGGCTATAACCAGCTTACCGGCATTGAGGCCCTGGCCTTTGCCCGGGAGCGGATGAGCTTCCCCGAGGGGGATTACCAGCGGGCTAAAAACCAGATGGAGGTCATCCGGGCTGTGGTGGAAAAGGCGGCCTCCCCGGCGCTGCTGGGGAACCTCTCCGGGATCTTGGAGGCGGTGGAGGGCAACTTCCAGACCAACCTTCCCCAAAGCCAGATCCTGGCCCTAGCCCCCACCCTTGCCGGGGACTGGGATATCCGCAGCCTGACGGTTTCCGGGGAGAGCGCCTACCGGGAAACCTATTCCATGCCGGGCTCGGAGCTGTATGTGATCCTGCCTGATGAGAGCAGCGTGGAGGACGCCGCCTGTCAGATCCAAGAGGTGCTCGGGGGATCCGGGCAGAGCGGCCCTTGAGCAAAATTAGAAATTTCTAATAAAAAGAGATTAACACATGGAAAAAAGTAGTTGACAATTCTGGAATTTGGGCCTATACTCTACCATGGAATAAGAGGTGGAGTCTGTCATAGGGTGAGGCCTGCGGAAAAGAAGGCCAGCCCTATTTATTCCGAGTTTGCGCAGCGGCAAAGTGGCTCCCTAGGGTTTGGGAGCCACTTTTTTCTATCTCTGGGCAAGTTGGGAAGGATTTCACCTTGAGGCCGCGCTATTATTTTGAGAAGGGTTAGGTGAATTTCCATGGATGAAAGTCAACTGTCGCTGTTCTATGGCCTGTCGTTTTTGTGCGTCGCTCTGGCCTTTGCCTTTGCCGCCTACCTGTACCTGTGGGTGAAAAAGCAAAAAACAGAGAATGCCAAAATCCAAGAGGTTTCCCTGCTGATTAAACAGGGTGCCAACACCTTTATGCGCCGGGAATACCTGGTGCTGGCAAAATTTGCCGCAGTCGCCGCTGCGGTGATCTTGATTTTGCTGCCCTCGCCTATTTGGGCCGGCAGCCCTGTGAGCAATATCGCCATGGCCATCGCCTATTTGTGCGGCACGGTCCTTTCGGCCATTGCCGGGAAGATCGGCATTTTGGTGGCCACCCTGTCCAACGCCCGCACGGCCGAGGCTGCCCAGAAGGGCATCAAGCCCGCGTTTTTGATCGGCTTCCGGGGCGGCGCCGTTATGGGCCTGCTGGTGGTGGGGTGCTCCCTGCTGGGCGTGGCCGCCGTGCTGCTGTTTACCGGGGATTCCACCATCTTGCTGGGCTTTTCCTTCGGCGCCAGTTCCCTGGCCTTGTTCGCCAAGGCGGGGGGCGGTATCTTCACCAAGACCGCTGACGTTTCCGCCGACCTCACTGGTAAAGTGGAACTGGGCATCCCCGAGGACGATCCCCGGAACCCTGCCGTCGTTGCTGACAATGTGGGGGATAACGTGGGCGATGTGGCCGGCATGGGCGCCGACCTGTTCGACTCCAACGTGGCAGCCATGGCTTCGGCCCTGGTGCTGGCCCAGTCCCTGTCCGGCGGGGACTTCAACAATGTGTCCATGGTGTTCTGCTACGCCATTTTGGGGCTGTTCGCCTCGATCATCGGTATCGCCACCGCCCGGGTGGGCAAAAAAGGCGACCCCACCACGGCGCTGAACTCCTCCACTTATGTGACCACCGCCATTTACCTGGTGCTCACTGCCGGGGCCACCGCCCTGTTCCCCGGGTTCTCCTGGCGGATCTGGGGCGCGGCCGCTGTAGGTCTGCTGGTGGGCGTGATCATCGGCATCACCACCGACTACTTTACGGACGACTCCAAGCCCCCTGTGCAAAAGGTGGCCAGGGCTTCCTCTTCCGGGCCTGCCTTTACAGTGCTGTCCGGTGTTTCTTACGGCTTTATCTCCGCCCTGCCCGCCATGGTGGGCATTGCCGTGTCCGCTTTGGTGGCCTATAAGCTTTGCGAGCCCATGGGAGAGGGATATCCCATTTTCGGCATTTCCATGGCGGCTGTGGGGATGCTGTCCATTGTGGGCATGATCATCTCCAACGACGCCTACGGGCCCATTGTGGACAACGCCCGGGGCCTGGCGGAAATGGGCGGCTTAGGGGAAGAAACCATCCGCACTGCCGATAAGCTGGACAGCGCGGGCAACACGGTGAAGGCTGTGACCAAAGGGTTCTCCATCAGCGCCGCGGGCCTGACGGTGATTTCCCTGCTGGGGGCGTTTATGTCCGAGGCCAACGACGCCCTTGCCGCTGCGGGCCGGGAGCTGCTCACGGGCTTTGACATCATGAGCCCCACGGTGTTCTTTGGGGTGCTGGTAGGCGCGGTAGTGCCCGCGGTGTTCTCCGCCATGCTGATTTTGGGTGTGGATAAAAACGCCCAGCGGATGGTGGCCGAGATCCACCGGCAGTTTGACTCCATCAAGGGGCTGCGGGAAGGCAAGGCAGGCGTGAAACCAGAGTATGATAAGTGCATCGACATCGCCACCACCGGCGCCCTCCGCGAGCTGATCCCCGCCGGCCTGATGACCATCCTTGCCACGGTGATTGTGGGCTTCATCGGCGGCCCCTCCGCCATTGGCGGGTTCCTGCTGGGGAATATCGTCAGCGGGCTGCTGCTGGCGCTGTTTATGTCCAACGCAGGGGGCCTGTGGGACAACTGCAAGAAGTACATTGAGGCCGGGGCTGAAGGGGGCAAGGGAAGCGATTCCCACAAGGCTGCCGTCATTGGCGACACGGTGGGCGACCCCTTCAAGGACACCGCCGGCCCTTCCATCAACACCCAGATCACGGTGGTGAGCCTGGTTTCCTCCCTGCTCTCCTCTGTGTTTGTGATGTTCTCCTTCTTCGGCTGAGGCTGAAAGGAATCTCTTTACAGAAAAGAATCGGGCTGCCGGAAGGCGGCCCGATATTTTTGTGGAATTTCCGATACGCTTTAGAAAAATGGCGGTTTTACAAAGGCCGCTCTAAAAGGAAGCCCACAGGGTGCCGGGTTTGGAGGCTGTGGGCTTGTTTGGTTGGATCCGTGCCCTTTCCCAGGAGCGCACAAGGGGGCAAAATCCAGGAACAGGGAAATGAAAAAACCGCCCAGGACACAAATCCTAAGCGGTTTTTACTCTGGTGGGGACAACAGGACTCGAACCTGTGACCTCCTACGTGTGAAGCAGGCGCTCTAACCAGCTGAGCTATGCCCCCAGAAAAGGGTTTATCGAGAAAACCCTCAAGCTTCAACAGGCGATATTATACCAGATTTCCCCTAAAGCTGTCAACCCCTGATTTGAAAAAATTTAAAACTTCCCTTTTAAAGTGGGACACGTTGCGAAAATTGCTCATACAATGGCCTGGGAAAGCTTTTCCCAGAAGGGAGGTGGACCCATGGCGGATCTTCCCAAACGGGGGATCGATATCTCCGAGTTTAACGGAAATGTGGACATCCAGGCTCTGAAGGGGCCGGTGGAATTTGTCATCATCCGCTGCGGCTATGGCAGCGACTATCAAAACCAAGACGACTCCCAGTTTGAAGCCAATGTGCGAAAGTGCCAGGCTGCCGGGATGCCCTGGGGCGTGTACCTGTATTCCTACGCCAAAACCACGGCCATGGCCCAAAGCGAAGCTGCCCACACCCTGCGGCTGCTGGCCGGCCGAACCCCTCCTTACGGGGTTTGGTACGATGTGGAAGACAGTTCCCTGCCTACAGGCAGCGCCCTGGTGGACAACGTGGTGGCCTACTGCCAGGCCATCCAGAAGGCCGGGTATTACTGCGGCGTATATGCTTCCCTGTCCTGGTGGCAGACAAGGCTCAACAGCCCCCGGCTGGACCCCTATGACAAGTGGGTGGCCCAGTGGAACGCCACTTTGGATTATCCCGGTCCGGTGGGCATTTGGCAGTATACCAACCGGTGGGTGCTGGGTGGAAAAGCCTTTGACGGTAACCTTGCCTACAAGGACTACCCCGCCCTTACCGGAGGAGAGGAGGAAGACGGCATGACCCCAGAACAAGTGGCCGCCCTGGCCCGGGCGGAAGCCCAAAAGGTGTATCAGGAGAACGAGGAAAAATACAAGACTATCTCTTCGCTGCCGGAATGGGCCAAAGCCCCGGTGGAGCTGGTCTACCGGGAGCTGGGCCTGGCTGGCACCGGCGGCTCCGGGGATGCCACCCGGATCGACGCCAGTGAAACCTATGTCCGGGCGCTTACCGTGATTGCCAAGCTGCTGGAGCGGCAAACTCCCGACCCGTAACCAGCGGGCGGTTTTCCGGCTTGGGCAAAACCATAAGGGGCTGGTGCGTTTTGCGCCAGCCCCTTTCCCTTGGATAGACCTGGTATTTTCCGAGGATATGGCGAGGGATAAAGCTTGTTTCTTCGTCTGTTGTGTAGTACAATAAAGGCCGGAACGAATCTAGGTGAAAGGGTGAAGTCCTATGGAAAAAGGAACAGTGAGCCTGCAAGTCAGCCGCCTGATCCAGTATGGCCTGCAACGGGGCCTGATTGCCCCGGAAGACCAGGCTTATGCCGCCAACCGGATGTTGGCTCTGCTGGGCTTGCGGGAGTATGGTCCCCAGCCGGTGGAAGAGAAGCTCCACACCCCTGCGGAGCCCTTGGAAATCCTGTGTCAGTATGCTGCCCAGGAGGGTATCATCGACCCGGATACCCAGGATGCCCGGGACCAGTTCGACACCGAGCTGATGAACTGCCTGATGCCCCGGCCCTCGGAAGTGGTGCGCAAGTTCTACCAACTGTACCAGGAGGACAAACAGGCCGCCACCGATTACTATTACGGCCTGAGCCGCTCCTCCAACTACATCCGGGTGGACCGCATCGAAAAAGACAAGCTGTGGACCGCCCCCACGGAGTATGGGGATCTGGTCATCACCATCAACCTGTCCAAACCGGAGAAAGACCCCAAAGCCATTGCCGCCGCCAAAAACGCCCCCCAGTCCGGCTATCCCAAGTGCGCCCTGTGCCGGGAGAACGAGGGCTATCTTGGCAGCGCCAACCAGGCTGCCCGGGGCAACCACCGGCTGATCCCTCTCACCCTGGGGGACGAGCCCTGGTTTTTGCAGTATTCCCCTTATGTGTATTACAACGAGCACTGTATCGTATTGAGCGGCGAACACCGGCCCATGAAGGTGAGCCGCCAGTCCATCTCCCGGCTGCTGGAGTTTGTCACCTTGCTGCCCCATTACTTTGTGGGCTCCAATGCCGACCTGCCCATTGTGGGCGGTTCCATCCTGACCCACGACCATTTCCAGGGCGGCCGGTATGAATTCCCCATGGCCAAAGCGCCCCTGCGGGAGGCGCTGTCCTTCCAGGGCTTTGAGGACGTGCAGGCTGGCATCGTCCACTGGCCCATGTCGGTCATCCGCCTGCGCAGCGGCGACCGGGAGCGCCTGGTGGAGCTGGCGGACAAGATCCTCGCCGCCTGGCGGGAGTATTCCGACGAGAGTGCCGGCATCCTGGCCTACACCGGGGACACCCCTCACAACACCATCACCCCCATTGCCCGCCGCCGCGGGGAGGATTACGAGCTGGACCTGGTGCTGCGCAACAACCGCACCACAGAGGAGCATCCCCTGGGCTTGTTCCATCCCCACGCAGAGTACCATCACATCAAGAAGGAGAACATCGGCCTGATCGAAGTGATGGGCTTGGCCATCCTGCCGCCCCGGCTGCTGACAGAAACGGAACTGCTGGAACAGGCCTTGCGTGACCCTGCCAAGGCACCGGAGATCTTGGCCCGGCCGGAAATGGAGAAGCACCTTGCCTGGTATGAGGAGCTGAAAGCTGCCGGTGCCGGGGAAGGGGACACCAAACGGGCTATCCAGGAGAGCGTAGGCAGGATCTTCGGGAAGATCCTGGGCAACGCCGGTGTGTATCAGGATACGGAAGAGGGCCGGGAAGCCTTCCGCCGGTTCTGCGGCGCCCTGTGAATGCCGCCCGGCCCCTGGGCCTGGGGGAGCGGATCTGGTGCCTGTTTTTCCCGGCCAGGTGTTTAAAATGCGGGAAGGCGGTGCGCCCCGAGCGGTATTTCTGCCGGGAGTGCGCCGCCTCCTTGCCGGAGGGGCCCCTTCGGCGGGAGTTCCCCTTGCCGGGGGAGGATGGGGGGTTCCTGGAAGTGGCGGCAGCGCTGCCCAATGAGGGGGAATTCCGCCACACCTTGTACCGGCTGAAATTCCAGGAGGAGTGGGGCTTAGCAAAGCCTTTGGGCCAGCTGATGGCCCAGACTTTCCCAGAGGGGGAAGCCCCCTTTGACGGGGTGGTGTGGGTGCCCATGTCCTCCAAAAAGCTGCGGCAGCGGGGGTACAACCAAAGCGAGCTGCTGGCAAGGGCCCTGGCAAACGAGCTGGGCCTGCCCGCCTGGGAGCTGCTTTCCCAGGTGCGGGAAACCCAAACCCAGCACACCCTCACCCGGGTACAGCGGGCCGACAATGTCCGGGACGCCTACCGGGCGGGAAAAGCCGCCTTGGGGAAGCGCCTGCTGCTGGTGGATGACATCGTCACCACCGGGGCCACCTTGCGGGCCTGTTCCCTGGCACTGTACCAGGCAGGGGCAAGGTGGGTGTGTGGGGTGTGCGCGGCCAGCACACCGGTGGAACCGGGGAAAGAACTGCCCCGGGAAGAACTTTAAATCTGCAAGGAGGACGCTATGCTGCACCGTTTTTCCAGGGAGGAACTGCTCATCGGGGAAGAGGGGCTGAGAAGGCTCCAAGCCGCTCGGGTGGCCGTGTTTGGCATCGGGGGCGTGGGAGGCTATGTGGTGGAGGCCTTGGCCCGCAGCGGCATCGGCGCCCTGGACCTGTTTGACGGGGACACCGTCAGCCTGACCAACATCAACCGGCAGATCATCGCCCTGGAGGGCACCGTGGGCCGCCCCAAGGTGGAGGCGGCCAAAGAGCGGGTGCTCCAGATCAACCCCCAGTGCCGGGTGGAGGCTAAAAACCTGTTCTTCACCCCGGAAAACGCCGGGGAAGTGGATTTTTCCCAATATGACTATGTGGCCGACGCCATCGACACCGTCACCTCCAAGATCGAGCTGCTGCGGCTGTGCCGGGAGGCCGGCGTGAAGGTGATCAGCTCCATGGGCGCGGGGAATAAATTCGACCCCACGGCTTTCCGGGTGGCGCCCATTGAGAAGACCAGTGTCTGCCCCCTGGCCCGGGTGATGCGCCGGGAGCTGAAAAAACGGGGTGTTACGGGGGTGAAGGCGGTGTACTCCACCGAGGAGAGCGCCACCCCCCAAGCGGCCCAGGCAGGGGACCAGAAAGGCACTGCCGGCCACCCCACCCCAGGGAGTATGGCCTATGTGCCCAGTGTGGCGGGGCTGATCCTGGCTGGGGAGATCGTAAACGACTTGCTGAGAGGATGACCGCACCGCGGCGCCCTGGACAAAGAGGAAAGAGGGTTTTACCATGGACAAAGAGAGGATAGAGCGGGCCGTGCGGGAGATCCTGGAGGCGGTGGGGGAGGACCCCAGCCGGGAAGGGCTGCTGGAAACCCCGGCCCGGGTGGCCCGGATGTATGAGGAGGTCTTTTCCGGGCTGGAATCGGACCCCAAGGAGCACTTGAAGATCTTCAACGAGGGCGGCCCTCACGACGAGCTGGTGCTGGTGAAGGACATCCCCCTGTACTCGGTGTGCGAACACCACCTGCTGCCCTTTATCGGCCGGGCGGACATCGCCTATATCCCCAAAAACGGCAGGATTATCGGGCTTTCCAAGTTTGCCCGCATTGTGGACTGCTTTGCCCGCCGTCCCCAGGTGCAGGAGCGGCTCACCGGCCAAATCGCCGACTTTCTCTACGAGAACCTGGATCCTTTGGGGGTGGCGGTGTTTATCCAGGCCGAGCATCTGTGCATGACCATGCGGGGCGCCCGGGCGGCCGGCTCCCTGACCAGAACCTCCGCCCTGCGGGGCTGTATGCGCTCTGACGCCAAGACCAGGGCCGAGGTCATGTCCCTGCTGGGCGGCAAGTAAGGAGGTAGAGGTATGATAGCAATGTTTCAGGCGGGGGAGTTCTCCTTGCCATTGGACCGAACCTACGTGATGGGCATTTTAAACGTCACTCCCGATTCTTTCTCCGACGGGGGCAAATACCTGGACCCCGCCCAGGCGGTGGCCCACGCCCTGGAGATGAAAGCCCAGGGGGCGGATATCCTGGATATCGGGGGCCAATCCACCCGGCCGGGGTTTTCCCCCATCTCCCCGGAAGAGGAGTGGCAGCGCATTGCCCCGGTGCTGCCGGCTGTGGTTAAGGAAACCGGCCTGCCGGTGTCGGTGGACACCTTTTATCCCTGGGTGGCCCAGCGGGCCTTGGAGGCCGGGGCTTCCATCCTCAACGACGTCACCGGCTTTGGGGAAGAGATGCTCCAGGTGGCGGCAGGGTCTGACTGCGGCTGCGTGGTCATGGACCCCGGCGGGGAAGGGGGCGACGTCTTCATCCGGACCAAGGGCTTTTTCCTGGACCGGCTCCAGGCCGCGGAACAGCTGGGGATCCCCCGGCAGCGGCTGTGCTTTGACCCGGGCATCGGCTTTGGCAAGACGCTGGAGGAGAACCTGGCCCTGATCGCCCATGTGGAACGGGTGAAAGTGGAGGGCTGCGCCTTTTTGATGGCGGCCTCCCGGAAGCGGGTGACCGGCGCTGTCTGCGGCAACCCGCCCTTTGAGCAGCGGCTGCCTGCCACCCTGGCTGCCCATACGGCGGCCATCCTGGGCGGGGCGGATATGGTCCGCGTCCACGATGTGAAGGAGGCCGTCCAGGCGGCAAACATGGCAGACGCCCTCCGGCGGATGGGATAAGCGCGTAAATTTCACAGAAAGGGGTGCTCCTATGGACACCATACACATCAAAGGCTTGCGGCTGTTTGCCTACCACGGGGTCAACCCGGAGGAAAAGCGGGACGGCCAGACCTTTCTTTTAGACATCCAGCTTCACGCCGGCCTTTCCCAGGCCCGGCACTCCGACCGTCTGGATGACACGGTGAACTACGCCGCGGTGGTGAAAGCCGTCCGGGCAGCCTTCACCCAGGAGAGCTTTGACCTGATCGAGCGGGCGGCCCAGGCAGTGTGCGATGCCGTGCTGGGGAACTTCCCGGCGGTGCAGGCGGTGGACGTGCTGCTGAAAAAACCGGAGGCCCCGGTGAACGCGGAATTTGACTACATGGCGGTGGAGGTTTCCCAGCGCCGGGAGGAGGTATGACCATGCAGGTAGTGTTGGGGCTTGGCACGAATTTGGGCGACCGGGAGGACAACCTGGCCCGGGCCTTGGACGCTTTGGAGCGTCTGGAGGGCACCCAGCTTTTAAAACTTTCCAACCTGTACGAAACAGAGCCCTTCGACGTGGTCAGCCAGCAGGACAACTACCTGAATTGCTGTGTGCTGCTGGAAACCAGCTTGAAGCCGGAAACGCTTTTGGAGCGCTGCCTGGAGATTGAGCACAGCCTGGGCCGGGTGCGCACCGAGTATCACGGCGCCCGCACCATGGACATCGATGTGCTGCTGTGCCAGGGCTTCACTTCTGACACCCAGTTCCTCACCGTGCCCCATCCCCACATCCGGGAACGGGCTTTTGTGATGGTGCCCCTGTCGGATTTGTTCCCTCTCCACGAGGCCTTTGGGTACAAGTTCCACCAGGAGTACGAAGCGGTGGACAAATCCGGGGTGAAGCTGTATAAGTGAGGTCAATATGTTGGGGAAAAAAGTGTTGGTGATTGGCAGTCCCGGAGCGGGGAAAAGCACCTTTGCCCGGGAGTTGGCGAAACTTACCGGACTGCCCTTGGTCTACTTGGACCAGCTGTTTTGGAACAGCGACCGGACCACGGTCCCCAGGGAGGTATTTGACCGGCGGCTGGAACAGGCTTTGGAGAAAGAGGCCTGGATTGTGGATGGCAATTACCAGCGGACGATGGAGCGACGCCTGAAGCGGTGTGATACGGTATTCTTTTTGGACTTTCCTGTAAAGACCTGCCTGGAGGGTGTTCGGGCCAGGTTTGGAAAGCCCCGTGCGGATCTTCCTTGGGTGGAAACGGAGATAGACCGGGAGTTCTTGGAGCAGATCCTCCAATTCCCTGAACGGGGCCGTCCGGAGATCCTGGAGCTGCGGGGGAAGTATCCTCAGAAACAGTGGAGGGTATTTTCCTGCCGTGAAGAAGGGGACGCCTATTTGCGGGGATTTCAGGCGGGAAAGGACTTTACAAACTGACGGGGAGCCATCCCAGCTAGAATGGCTCCCCGTTTTTTTCTGTTGGCCGGTACTCCATGAGCCAGCAGTCTTCCCACTGCCCTTCCCGGAGTTCGTGGGCGGGCAGGAATTTGATTTTTTGGAACCCGCAAGCTTCGTAGCACCTCAGGGCCCGCGGATTGTTGTCGTGAGGGTCTAAAATGACGGCCCGGGCCCCCTCGGCGGCTGTAAGGTGATCGATCACAAGGGAAATAAAGGCCCGGCCGATCCCCTTGTTCCAAAGGGCGGGTTCCCCGATAAACTGGTCGATGCCAAAGGCCAGCTCCCCTTCCCGGTAGGGGTAGTGGTATTCCCGGCACAGCGCTGCATCCAGTTGATAAATTTGTATGTAGCCTACCGGGTTCCCTTCCAGCTCTACCAGGCAGCGGCGGGCGCCCTTTTCCAGGGTGTAAAACTCTTCCTGGATTTTTTCTAACGTGTATGTGAGATCCCGGCCGCCATAAAATTCCAGAACCAGGGGGTTCGTCATCCATTTCAAAAGCACGGGCGCGTCCTGCTGGGCCAGAGGGCGCACCGCAATGGGGCCCTTGGCCAGGTGAATCGGCTGCATAAGCATCCCTCCTGTAGGTTCAGTATAGCATGAGCGGCGGGCGGCATCAAGCGGCCCTAGGAGGGGAAAATCAAAATTGCCAGGAAGAATTTGAGGCTTAGGCCATTTTTAGAGAAAAGGCTGAAATACTGTTCGGGACTCAACCCATCCTTGCAATTGCCGCAAAGGGGTGTATAATAGCAAGCTGGAGTATTACTAAAAAAACAGGAGGGATGGGCATGGAAGGCGGTTATCAGTTTCTGCTTGATTTAGCCTTGATTTTGCTTTCGACAAAACTGCTGGGACTTCTCACCAAGCGGTTCCAGCTGCCCCAAGTGGTGGGCGCGTTGCTTGCCGGCCTGATTTTGGGCCCGGCTGTTTTAAACGTGATCCATGAAACGGAGTTCATCAAAGAAACCGCGGAAGTGGGCGTCATCGTGATGATGTTCTGCGCCGGGATGGAAACTGATGTCAATGAGCTGAAACACAGTGGCAAGGCTGCCTTTATCATTGCATTGATCGGCGTGTTGGTGCCTATTGCCGGCGGGTTTGGCCTGACTTACTTCTTCAACCGGCCCGGCGTTATCGATTCGGATGCCGCCGCTTCTGTGTTCCTGCAGAATATGTTCATCGGCGTGATCCTCACCGCCACTTCCGTGAGCATCACCGTGGAAACCTTAAAGGAGCTAGGCAAGCTGAAGACCCGCTCGGGCAACGCCATCTTGGGCGCGGCCATCATCGACGATGTGCTGGGCATTGTGGCCTTGACGGTCATCAGCAGCATGGCGGATCCCGCTGTGAACATTTGGATCGTACTGCTGCAGATCTTAGGCTTTTTCGTGTTTGTGGTTTTGGCCGGGTTCCTGTTCTACAAGTTCTATGTCCAGTGGGTGGTCAAAGCCGAGAAGGGGATGCACCGCCATGTGATCATTTCTTTTGTATTCTGCCTGCTGATGTCTTACATTGCAGAGGTTGTTTTCGGCGTGGCAGATATCACCGGTGCCTTCTGCGCGGGCGTGATCATTTCCATGACCCAGCGCAGCCAGTACCTCAACTCTAAGTTTGACGTGCTCTCTTATGCCTACCTTTCCCCCTTGTTCTTTGCCAGCATTGGCTTGCAGGTTACCCTGCCCCAGATGACCCCGGCCATTGTGCTGTTCTCGGTGCTGCTGATCGTTGTGGCTGTGCTCACCAAGGTTGTGGGCTGCGGCCTGGGTGCCAAGCTGTGCCACTATCAGAACTACCAGGCGGCCCGTATCGGCGTGGGCATGATCTCCCGCGGCGAGGTTGCCTTGATCGTCGCCAGCAAGGGCATGGCCCTGGGCCTGATGGGCAACAATTTCCTGGGGCCGGTGATCTTGATGGTGGTAGCCACTACCATCGTCACCCCTGTGCTGTTGAAATTCGTGTTCCGCTGGGGACCTGCCAATACGCCTCCTGTGGAGAAGGGCTTCTCTGAGAACTATGCTCAGTTGAGCGCCCTGCGCAGCGGCATCGGTGTGAAAGACTTGGCCGAGAAAGCTCGGGCGCAGAACGCCGAAGAACCGGTGGAGACGAAGAACAAATGAATGTGGGAGGCGGCGGCCAGCTGCCCTCTTCCATAAAAAGGACGCCGGGCAAGCTTGCCCGGCGTCCTTTTTATGGTTTTTGGCGTCACACTTCGGTAAATTCCATAATCACCCCGTGGGGCACGATCTTGGAGAGGAAATGGTAGAATTTGTAAAACAGGCTGTCGGTGTAAACCATTTTCCCCCGCTTGGCAGCCCGCAGGGATTTGACGGCCACTTCCTGGGGGTTCACCCGGGGCAGTTTGTCAATGAGCCTGGATTTGCCCTCCGGCACACCGGCCACATTCCAAAAGTCGGTGTCCATAGGGCCGGGGCACACAGCCAGGACCTTGATGCCCCGGGGCCGCAGCTCATCGTGAAGGGCTTTGGAAAGGGCCAGCACATAGGCTTTGGTGGCAGAGTATACCGACATCCGGGGGGTAGGGGCGAAGGCTGCGATGGAGGCCACGTTGATCACAAGGCTTTCGTCCAGCATATAGGGCAGGCACAACCGGGTGACGGCGGTCAAAGCCCGGCAGTTCAAGTCTACCATGCCGGACTGGGCAGCCCTGTTGGAAGAGAAAAAATCGCCGCACTTGCCGTAGCCAGCGTTGTTGACCAGCACTTTGATCTCGGGGTTGTTTTCCTTTAAGAGCTTTTCAAACAGTTCGATGCTTTCTTCCCGTGCAAGGTCCAAGGAGATGGCGGCAATGGTTTTGTCGGGGTGTTCGTCCGCGATCTCTTTGAGCAGCTCTTTGCGGCGGGCCACCAGCCAAAAGGCGTCCACGCTGGGGTATTGAGCGATGATGGCGTTGATGTATTCTTTCCCGAGCCCGCTGGAGGCACCGGTAATGACGGCGGTTACCATGGAAAACGGCCCCTTTCTCTTTGGAGGTTACTTGCTGCCTTTTATTTTACCCTTTTCCGGACAGGCCGTCAATGTGGGAAATGGGGAGAATGTTTACAATTTTTTTGGCTTTTTGGGTGTCGTGCTGGGCAAAGTTGTGTTATAATACCCATAACGCTGGCCTCTGGGGCATGGATCTTCGCGAACCTGAGGCGGCAAAGACCAAGTAAAGGACGGATGCAATTGTGAAGCGCAACAAATGGACAGCGGCCCTGTTGGCCCTGGTGCTGATGCTGGCCCTGCCCTTGACCGCGGCGGCCCAGACGTTTTCCACGGAGGAGTTCACCATAGAAATCCCAGACGGGATGTACCAGTTCAGCCTCTCCACGCCTGTGGACGACCCCTCCTGGGCCCTGGCCGGCATTGGGGACCCCCAGTCCCACTTAGAGAGTTACACCGATATGCATGGGATTGCCGAGTTCATCTCCGAAGATGGCGGTACCAGTATTTTGGTGCAGCAGCAGGAGAGCAGCCAGACCAAGCGGATCTACAACCTGGGCGAGCTTTCCGAAGAGGAGAAAACCCAGTTCCTGGATGGGGTGATGCAGTCTAAAACGGATGAAATTACCATTGAGAAGGAATATGTGGACGTCAACGGCCAGCTGTTTTACCGGCTTCTGGTGGACGGCTCCTACGAGGGGGAGGAATACCACGAGCTGGTGTATGCCACCATCGTCAACGGTTACACCCTGGGCCTGAACCTCCCTGGCGGGGATAAAAGCATCACCCCGGAGCAGGAGGAACTGATGCGCTCCATTGTGGAATCTATCGCTTTTACAGAGATTTTGCCCAAACCGGAATCGGTGATGGATGCCGGTATGGCGGTGACCACCCTTGCCCTGCTGGCGCTGCTGGTGCTGGTGATCCTAGTGCCGGTGGTGTACTTCCCCGTGCGGAACAAGCGTGACAAACGGCTCAAGGCCAAGCTGGCCGCCCAGCTTACCGAGTATCACAAGACCCATGGGGACAACGAGGTTATCCAGGGGGAGATGCTCTTTGCCAACTCCACCGACTGTACCAAAGAGGCCATCCACGACTTTAGTATGTACCAGTGCTATGTGAAGGGCTTGGGCTCTATCGTGATCGGCTTGTTCCTGTGCGCGTCGGCGCTGATCGTTTCCTTTGCCCTGAACGGGGAGTGGTGGGTCAAGCTGCTGGCTGTGGGTGTGGCCGTGTACTATGGCTATAAGATCTTCAACGCGCCCCATGTGATGGAAAAAACACAGCGCCGGGTGTATGACCGGGGCGTTTCTTCCACAGCCCACTATGCCTTCTATGACGAGGCGTTCCGGGTTTCGGGGATCCAGTCGGCCAGTGTGTTCCCTTATTTCCAGATCACCGACGTCCGCCGGCACAAGCAGCACTTGTATTTGTACTATGGCCCGGAAAACGCCTACATGGTGGACAAAAACGGGTTTTCCAAGGGCAGCTATGAGGAGTTTGTGAAGTTCCTGGCGGAAAAGACCGGGAAAAAGTTTTAAGGAGGCCTAGTATGGAACAGCGACCTATCGGCGTTATCGGCGCCATGAAAATTGAGGTGGAAGCCATCCTCTCCGCATTGGAAGACCCCCGGAAAAGGGTTTACGGCAATATGGAATTCACCAGCGGCCGGCTTTCCGGCGTGCCGGTGGTGGTGGTTCCCTGCTCTCCCGGCAAGGTAAACGCCGCCCTGTGCGCCCAGGCCCTGATCGATTTCTATGCTCCCCGGCTGGTGCTGAACATCGGCGTGGCGGGAGGCATTGGGGAAAACGTCCACATCGGGGATGTGGTCATCGCAACCGCCTGTGTGGAGTACGATTTTGACGTAACCGCCTCAGACAGCGACGTGGGCGTGGGGGATTTGTACTTGCCTGGAAACGAGGACGTGCCCATCCGCTTCTTCCCGTGCGATGAAACTGCCGCCAAGGTCTTGGCGGCTGCCGGGGAGGGGTTATATGGCCATGCCCACCGGGGCGTGGTGGCTACCGGCGACAGGTTCGTGGCGGACCCCCAGGTGGGGGCGTGGCTTCAAAAGGAATTCGGCGCCCTGGCCTGCGAAATGGAAGGCGGCGCCATTGCCCATGCCTGCCTGGTGAACAGCGTGCCCTGCGCCGTGCTGCGGACCATCTCTGACAACGCCCACGACAGCGAAACCGTGGACTTCCTCACCTTTGTGGACAGTTCTGCCCAAAAGGCCCAGCAGCTGCTGCGGGAAGCCCTGCCCCGGTTGTGAGGGCGCTATGAAGATCTACGATTTGTCCAAAGAGGTGTTCACCGCCGCTGTGTTTCCCGGGGACCCGGCGCCCTCCCACCAGCCTGTGCTGGAACTGTCCAAGGGGGACGGGTGCAACCTTACAGCCTTGACCTTGGGCAGCCACACCGGTACCCACATGGACGCCCCCAGCCACTTTGTGCCGGGAGGGAAGACCATCGACCAGGTGGAGCTTTCCCGGTGCGTGGGCCCCTGCACCCTGGTGGAAGCCCAGGGCCTCCTGACTGGGGAGTGGGCGGGGAAGGTGTTGGAAACCGGCGTCCGGCGGCTGCTCATCAAGGGGGAGGTGGAGCTCTCCCTGGAGGCTGCCCAAACGCTCGCCCAAGAGGGCTTGCTGCTGCTGGGAGTGGAAGGCATGACCGTGGGAACCCAGGAAACCGGCGCGCAGGTGCACCGGGCGCTGCTGGGCGGCCAGGTGGCCATTTTGGAAAGCTGTGTTATGGAGGGGGTTCCGGCGGGGGAGTATTTCCTGGCAGCCCAGCCTCTCAAATACGGCGGCCTGGACGGCGCCCAAGTGCGGCCCCTGCTGGTGGAGCTGCCTGGAAAGGTTTGAAAAATAGGGAAAGGGCGTGTTGCGGCACGCCCTTTTTTGAAAGGATGATGGATGTGACCCAACTGCAACAGGCCCAGGAGTATTTGGAACGGGAGCCCCTGTGGAACATGGATCTGCTGGAACCCCTGCGCCGGGGGATGCTCCGGGTGGAGGCGGCCAGCCCCCGGGGGGTGCTGGTGTACAACGTTCCGGGAGAGCTGCATATGCTGGCTTGCGACACCCGGGAGGAGGCCGAAGCCCTGTGTGCCGGCGTGGAGGAAATGGAGCTGGCTACCGCCCACAGCCTGGAAAGCGCCGCCTTTTTGCAGGAGCGGTACGGCTTTGCCAAGTGCCAGCCCTGCTGCCAGGGTGCCTACTTGAAAAAAGAGCCCTTGCCGGTGCCTGGTCCTTGGGAGGTCCGGCAGCTGGGGAGGGAGTTCCTGCCGGTGGTGGTGGGGCACTACCACTCCTACCCCAACCCGAAGTATCTGGGGGAGCGGCTGGACGCCGGTGTGATGCACGGTGCTTTTGAAGGCGAGGAGCTGCTGGGGTTTATCGGGATGCACTCCGAGGGCAGCGTGGGGCTGCTGGAGGTATTGCCGGCCCACCGCCGCCGGGGGGTGGCCTCCGCGCTGTTGGCCTATATGACCAACTGGTGCCTGGAGAGAGGCTGGACGCCCTTTTCCCAGATTTATGAGGGCAACACCGCTTCCGAGGGGCTGCACCAAAAGCTGCGCTGGGAGCTGAGCCGCCAGCAGCTTTTCTGGGTAATGGACGACTAAAAAGGAGGGGATTTCCCCTCCTTTTTTGATGGCGTTTTGGAATCAGCGGACAATGGCCCTCCGCAGCAGCAGCCAGGAAATTCCCGAAAGCGCTCCTGCGGCCAACACCCAGCTTCCCATCAGGCTGAAGGGGTTGGAAACAATGGCATTCACCAGCGGTTCCAGATAGTGGGCGCAGAAGGCGCGAAGCTGCTCCCGGAACAGGAGTGTATCCAGGGCTTTTACTCCGGGAAGCCCAAACATCAAAAGGATCCCGCCTGCTGCGCCTACTACCACCCGCAGGTAAACGGGCAGCCGGTAAAACAAGCAGATGATACAGTAGCCCAGCGTTGAAGCCAGCAGCAGCATGGAAAAGCTGAATAGCAGGGAGACGGTCAGCGACAGCGCGGGATGATCTGGAAGGGTCCCGGGGAAGAGCTGCTCCAGAAGGGACACGGATTTCCCAAGGGCAGGGCTGGCCGCCAGGTTGGCCGCCGCGGTTATCACATGGTCGGTCACCGCGCAAAACGCCGAGGTAATGGCGGTTACGGCCAGACGCGCCAGGAACATGGTTTTCCGGCTGACGCCATTTTGGAGAGCCATGGGGAGGTTTTCGTGCAGGGAACAAAGCCCGCAGACGAACAGGAAAACGCTGGTTATGGCGGAAAAGCCGGTAACCCGGATGCCGCTGTCGCCCGGATAGACGGCAAACGCCAGAAAGGCCAGCACGGTCATGGCGATCGCGGCGCAGTAGTACACTAGGATCCCCATTTGGAAATCTTCCAGCTGATAGCGGATAGACTGTTTCAGTTTCATGCTTCCCCCTCACTTTCTGGGTGTGCCGGAAAAGGCGCCTTCCGGGTTGCCGGTCATCAGGATGAACAGTTTTTGCAGGTCCAGCCCGGACAGTTCCAGCCCCTGGGGTAGGCCCGCCCGGTCTGGGGTGCCCAGGAGATAGGCGCTTTCCAGGCCGCCTAAACAGTCGGCGCCCAGCAGGCGCTTGCCCTGGATGTACGTTTCCACCAGGCTGCGGGGCCCGCTGACCGTATACCCCTGGCGCAGCAGCCCTTCACAAGGGCCGTTTTTCAGCACCTGGCCCCGGTGGATGATGACCACGTCTTCCACCAGGGAGGCCACCTCTTCGATCAAGTGGGTGGAGATCACCACCGTGAAGGGGTGCTCCGTATACCGGGCCAGCAGGGTCTTGTAGAACAGCTCCCGGTGGTTGGCGTCCAGGCCCAGCACCGGTTCATCCAGCAGCACGTAGGGGACGTTTATCGACAGGGCCACGATCAGCTTGAAAATGGAGGTGTACCCGGTGGACAGTTTTGAAACCTTGGCGCCCACGTTCAGTTCAAAAGCCCCTGCCAGGTTCCAGGCAAAGTCCCTGTCAAAGCCGGGGTAAAACCGATGGGTCCACCGGAAAGCGTCCTTTACCTTCATGGATTCGGGATAGCAGCTGGGTTCGCTCATCAGGTACATCTTGGAAAGGGCCCGGTCGTTGTTGTGCACCGGTGCCCCGTCCAGGGTGACGCTGCCCCCGTTGGGGAAGATCCGGTCGGTGAGGATGTTCAGCAAAGTGGATTTCCCTGCGCCGTTCCGCCCCAGCAGCCCGTAGATCTTTCCCTCTTCCAGGGTGAGGCTCACATTTTGCAAAGCCTGCACCGGGCCGAAGTTTTTGCTCACCTGGTTGATGACGATGCTCATACAATCTCCTCCTGTTCCTCCTGGGCAAAGCCCCGGTCGATGAGCCGTTGAAGCTCTTCCCGGGAAAGCCTCAGGCGTTTGGCCTCTTCAATCATCGAGGCCACAAAATGGTCGTAAAACCCTTCTCTCCGTTTGGCGCGGAGGGCCTCCACCGCACCCTGTGCCACAAACATACCAACTCCCCTTTTCTTGTAGACCACCCCGGCGTCTACCAGCAGGTTGATGCCCTTGAGGGCTGTGGCGGGGTTGATCTTATACAGCACGGAAAACTCTGTGATGGAGGGGATCTGGCTTTCCTCCGGGAAGGCCCCAGAGAGGATGCTGTCCTCCAGCCCTTCGGCGATCTGTTGGAAAATCGGCTTTTCCGAGTTGAAATCCAGTTCCATGGCTGCCTCCTATCTTGATTGGTTAGTTAGTTTAGTAACTAACTACAATGCTATAATACCAGTGTCCTTCCCTGCTGTCAAGGGGTGGGCAGGAAATTTTTCTACTCGTGGCCGGGAACGGCTGGGCGAAACTGGCCCCCTTGGAGGAGTACCTCACCCGGTAAAACAGCGCGAAAAAAAGACCTGCCCCAAGGAGCAGGTCTTTTGCTTGTAGGGATTTCAGGCAAGGAAAGCGCTGACCAGGAACGCAATGAGCACCACCACGGCTGCCATCAAAACGCTCAGGGAGCCCAGCAGCCGGCCCCTCATGGGAGGGACCTTCCGAAGCAGCTTTGATTCCTCAAAGGCCACTTGGGCCGCAAAGGCCGATTGGGCGGTGGAGTTGGTGGAAGACATATTCATCCCGCTGTTGACGCGGCGGCCGCTGAAAAGCACCAGCAGCCACAGCAGCACCGTGGCAATGAGAAAGCCGAAGGCCAGGTCTTGGAACTGGCCTGCGTTTGCCTGAAAGGCCAGCAGGGCAATAGCGCCCACCTCCAGGCCGCCCACCACCAGCCCGGCAGCCAGGATCTTAACAAGTCGTTTCATACAATGTCCCTCCTTTTCTACATAAGTATTCAACAAAAAATCTATCTAATTGTACATTTTTATTATAGCGGATAGGGCGATCCCCTGTCAAGAGAACATTCGAAAAAGGACCGTCTCAACCGCGGGAACTCCAACAAGGCTGGTTTGGCTGCGGGCCCGCGTGCTTTTTTAAGGATTATGCTGGAGGCAAAAAAAGGAAGACACGATGCGATTCGGTTGTTATTTCTTGTTTTTTAAAAGTTATTGGAAAATTATTAGAAGGAAAGTCTAAAAAACTGAGCGGAACATCTTGTGTTTTTCAGTGATGATTGTTATAATGAATAAAAATACCGCTTTCCCTTGCTTGCGGGCGGGAAGGCGGCAGGGAGGTTAGCATCTATGGAAAACCGCACCATGAAGATCCTGTCGCAAAACGGAAGTGTTCCGCTGAAATTGATCTATGGCCATTTTGCCACCAACCATTCCCACATCAACTGCTATTTGGACATGACCACCCTGAAGACCCGCCAAAGCGAGGCGGAATTGGCGGCCCAAGCCCTGGTGCAGCATTATATGGCCACCACCATTGTGGATACCATCCTGTGTTTGGACGGCACCCAGATCATTGGCGCCTACCTGGCCCAGGAGCTGAACCAAGCCGGGTTTGTCAGCATCAACGCCCACCAGACCATCTATGTGGTTACGCCGGAGTATGACGCCACCAGCCAGTTGATTTTCCGGGACAACCTCCAACCTATGATCCGGGACAAGCACGTGCTGATCCTCACCGCGTCGGTGACCACGGGCATCAGCGTGCGCAAAGCCATGGAGTGCGTCCAATATTACGGCGGTACGGTGGCCGGCGCCTGCGGCATTTTCAGTGCCTGTCCAGAAGTGGGAGGCGTGGCAATCCAGTCCATTTTCGGGCCGGAGGACATTTCCGGCTATGCCACTTACCCAGCCCACGATTGCCCCCTGTGCAAACAGAAGGCCAAGCTGGAAGCCCTGGTCAACAGCTACGGTTATTCCAAGCTGTAACAGCAGGAAAACAGGATAACAAAAGGCGCGCGGGGAAGAGTCCCTAGCGCGCCTTTTCTGTTGGGGCGTTGCCCCCTTTTTAAAATTCCTGTTTCAAGCTGCGGGAGAATAACCCATCCAGGGTTTCCCTGGGGCTGGCTCCCTGATAGAGCACCCGGTCCACTGCTTTGCAGATGGGCAGGGACACCCTTTGTTCCTCCCCCAGTTGGACCAGGGCCTTCACTGTGGCGCAGCCCTCGGCCAGCTCGGTGTATTCTTCCCCCCGCACAAAGGCCTCCCCATAGCGGCGGTTGTGGCTGTACTGGGAGAACACTGTGGCTTCGTAGTCCCCCAGATGGCACAGCCCGTAGGCGGAGAGCTCGCTGCCCCCCATGGCCTGGATCAGCCGGGCAATCTCCCGGGTGCCCCGGCTCATCAGTGCCCCCTTCAGGGAGGAAAGCCCCAGGCCGTCCAGCATCCCGGCGGCAATGCCGATGACATTTTTGGACGCCCCGCCGATCTCATTGCCGATCAGGTCCCGGCCATAGTAGAACCGGATCAGCTGGCTGGAAAAGGCGGAGATCAGCTCCTCTTTCAGGGCTTCGTCCTCGCTATCGATGACCATGCAGTTGGGGATGCCTGCGGTGAACTCCTGGACGTGGCCAGGCCCCAGCCACACAGCCACCGGCGTGCCTTCTCCCAGCTCCTCCTTCACAATGGTGGAAAGCCGTTTGCCGGTGCCGGTTTCCAAGCCCTTCATGCACAGCACCAGGCGGAGCTTCCCCGCGGCCCAGGGGGCGATCTCCCTCAGCAGCCCCCGCAGGCTTTGGGAGCCCACTGAGATCACCAGGGTGTCTGTTTGAAGGGCGGTGGGCAGGTCTTGGGTCAGGCGCACAGAGGGGGGCAGGGCGGTCACCCCGTTGGAGCGGGTGGAGAGCAGCTGTTCCATCCGCTTGGAACCCTTCCTGCCGTAAAGGGTCACCTCCGACCCGGAACGCTCTAAGTACCAGGCAAGGAACGTGCCCCATCTGCCGCAGCCGATCACCGAAAGTTTCATGAGATGCTTCCCCTTTCCAACAGGTTTCTCTGCCCTGTATTGTACCACCAAGGAGGGCATTGGCGCAAGCAGGGGAAAATCGTCTGGTTTTTTTCAAAGATTCCCTCCATATTTTTCTTTCCATCCTCTTTGCTTTGCCTTATAATAAAGGAAACACACCTGTCAGCTTTGACCCAGAAACGGAGATCGATTTATGAAACACCGTCACAAACTCCAACGCATTGCAACATCCGTACTTTCCCTGGTCCTGTGCGGGGCCATGGCCTTGGGAGGCCCTGCCTTTGCCGCCCAGGGAGAGGAACTTCCCACCCCGGCAGTTTCCAGTGGGGATTCCACCCAGCTGGCGCCTTCCCCCAGCCCCGCCCCTGCGGCCCCTTCCAACACGGAGGACACCAAAGAGCCGGGCACCAGCCCCTCTCCCTCGGCCAGCCCCAATCCTTCAGCCAGCCCCGACCCGTCGGCCAGCCCTTCGCCCTCTCCCTCCCCGGAAGTGACCCGCTACACCGTCACCTTCCAGATGGGCAGTTTCGGCACCGTGACCGTGGAGGTGGAAGACGGGGAGTGCCCGGATGAAGTGCCGGAGATCCCCGAGAAGCACGCTGCCAAAGTGCTGGGCTGGTTTGACCAAGAAGGCAACCAGGTGGACCCCTCCCGCTTGACTGTCACAGCGGACGTGACCTATACCGCCCGTTGGGGACGGGAAGTGGAGGATCTGCTGGACACAGAGGACCACAGCGCCTACATCTCTGGTTACGACACAGGGATGTTCCTGCCGGACAAGACCGTGACCCGGGCGGAGGCTGCCACCATGTTTTACAAGCTGCTGCGTTCCCAAAACTGGGAAAAGCAGTCCTTCCCCGATGTGAAGGCCGGCCAGTGGTATGCCCAGGCGGTGGAAACCCTGGCGGGGCTGGGAGTCATCTCCGGTTATGAAGACGGCACCTTTGGCCCGGACAAGAAGATCACCCGGGCGGAGTTTGTCACCATTGCCATGGCGTTCAGCACCCTACAGGAGGGGGAGAACCCCTTCCCCGACGTGGGGGAGAACTTCTGGGCCACCCCGTTCATCGTCAGCGCTGTGTCCCAGGGGTGGATCTCCGGTTTTGAAAACGGCACCTTTGCCCCCAACGACCCGGTGACCCGGGCCCAAGCGGTGAGTATCATCAACAAGATGCTGGGCCGTCAGGCGCCGGAAAACGTCAAGGGCTTGAACGACGTGAAGAATTTCTACGACCTGTTCGCCACCCATTGGGCCTATGGCGCCATTGTGGAGGCTTCCACCACCCACACCTACCACCAGAGCCCCCAAGGGGAACAGACCGTTGAAACTTGGGATTCCTATGAGAAGGACACCACCCAGGTGGAGAGCCACTGGGTCAGTGAGAACGGCGCCTTGTACTATGTGGATGGCGCTGCCCGGAAGGTGGTCCGGGGGGCCGCCACCATCAACGGGGTGAAGTACCTGTTTGGCAGCAGTGGAGCGGCGTTCACCGGCTTTGCCATGGACGGGGAGTGGCGGCGCTATTACCGCAACGGCTTGATGGTGGAGGACATCTCCGGGCTGGGGGTCGTCAGCGGCCCCTATTATATCAAGGTGTATAAACCGGCTAACTACCTGGTTATCTTCGCCAAGGACCCTGCTACCGGCGCCTATAACACCCCGGTGCGGGCCATGCTGGTATCCTGCGGCGTGTCCACTCCTACCGGCACTTATTACACCCCGGCCAGGTACCGTTGGCTGAAGATGGTGGGCGATACCTGGGCCCAGTGGTGTACCCAGATCGAAGGGAACTACCTGTTCCACTCGGTGCCCAACTGGACCAAGAACAACAAGGACCTGGAGGTGGACGAGTATAACAAGCTGGGGCAGACACGGTCCTTGGGCTGTATCCGCCTGTGCTGCCGGGACGCCAAATGGATCTATGACAACTGCCAGATCGGCACCCAGGTGTACATCTCCGGCACGGAAACCTCTGGGCCGCTGGGTAAGCCCACCGGGATCCAGCTCCCCTCTTGGCACACCTGGGATCCCACGGACCCCACCGCCTATGCCTATTGTGACCAGCACGGCTGCCATCAAGACCTGCATTAAATGATAAAACGCTGTGGGGGATGGGGCCATCCCTTACGGCGTTTTTATGAAGGAGCCCTCTTTTACGGCTTTTCCCGTGGGGGAGATTACCGGAGAGTTCCGCGGCTACCCTTCCATGGCCTCGTTCAGAAGGGCTTTCACAGTCCGGGGACTACTGCGGAGGGGATTTGCTTTCGGCCGCGCATGATTTGCCCTAGGTCCATGTGCCGACCCATCCCCGTTGATCGAACGCCTGAGGAAATTGGAATGACCGGAATAAAGCCTCTTAGGGGAAAAATCCCTTGCCACTTTAATGCTTCTGCACTATAATGTAGGAAAGCTTATGGCATATAGAAAGGATGAGGTACCATGGAAGCACTGAAAATGGACGCTTTTACCAAATATACCTTCCTGTCGGCTCTGCGCTGCGGGCCGGAGGGCGACGTGGCCTTTGTGGTCGCCAAAGCCGATGTGGAAGAAAACGGTTACCAGCGGGACTTGTGGGTGAAACCCCAGGAGGGGGAGGCTTTCCAGCTGACCACCGACGGCAAGACCGGCGGGTTCCTATGGGACGGCCCCCACACCTTGCTGTTCCAGTCGGGGCGTGACCCCCAGGGGAAAAAGGCCCAGGAGGCTGGGGAAGAGTACACCGCTTTTTACCGGCTGGATGTCCGGGGCGGCGAGGCCCAAAAAGCTTTCAGCGTGCCCCTGTCCGCCTCTTTGGTGGACAAGGTAGGGGAGGGCGTGTACCTGCTCTCCGTCAACTGGGACCTGCGGTTCTCCAAGGCATATGCCATGAAGGGCGCCGCCAAGGAGGCCCTGCTCCGGGAGAAAAAGGAGGAGCGGGATTACCAGGTGCTGGATGAGCTGCCCTTTTACTTTAATGGCGCCGGCTATGTGAACAAGCACCGCACAGCCCTGTTCCTGCTGGAGGAGAGCACCGGGAAGCTGACCCGCATTACCCGGGAAACCTTCAGTGTGGGCGGAGCCCACCTCAGCGCCGATGGGAAGAAGATCCTCTACACCGGCCAGGCATTCACCGTGAAACGCAAGGAGAAAAGCGGCGTGTATGTGTATGACCTGGAAACCGGCTCCACCACCGAACTGTTGAAGCCCCGGGTCTACAGCCTGTACGACGCCGCCTGGTGGGGGGACAAGATCCTGCTGTTGGGCACGGACAGCAAGCGCTACGGCATCAATGAGAACGCCCAATTCTACACCCTGGACCCGGAAACCAGGGAGGTTTCCCTGTTTGCCCCCTATGAGCAGGCGGTGGGGTCTTCCGTGGGCAGCGACTGCCGGTTGGGCGGCGGCCGTGACCTGATTGCCCAGGATGGCAAGTACTATTTTGTGGCCACCATCCGCAATGCCTCCCATGTGTACTGCCTGGAGCAAACCGGGGAGATCCGGCCGGTGTACACCCAGGAGGGCTCGGTGGACTGCATGGATGTCCGGGACGGCAAACTGTACTTTGTGGGGATGCAGGACATGAAGCTGCAAGAGGTGTACGCCTGGGACGAGGCCAAGCAGGAGCGCACCCAGTTGACCTTCCTCAACGAGAAAGCCTTGGGGGGCGTGTATGTGGCTATGCCCCAAAAGTTATCCTATGAAAACGACGGCACCGACCTGGACGGCTGGGTGCTGCTGCCCAAGGATTTTGACCCCAGCAAAACCTACCCCGCAGTGCTGGACATCCACGGCGGCCCCAAGACGGTTTACGGCGAAGTGTTCTACCACGAAATGCAGTTCTGGGCCAACCAGGGCTACTTTGTGTTCTTCTGCAACCCCCGTGGCGGCGACGGCCGGGGCAACGAGTTTGCAGACCTCCGGGGGAAATACGGCACCATTGATTACGACGACATCATGGTGTTCACCGACAAAGTCCTGGAGAAGTATCCCCAGATCGACGCGAAGCGGCTGTGCGTCACCGGCGGCAGCTATGGCGGCTTTATGACCAACTGGATCATCGGCCATACTGACCGGTTCTGCGCCGCGGCCACCCAGCGTTCCATTGCCAACTGGGTGGGCTTTGGGTTCACCAGCGACATCGGCGAAGGCTTTGGCCGGGACCAGATGGGCCTGGGCGCCAAGGACAATGTGTGGAACAGCATGGAGAAGCTGTGGTTCCACTCCCCCTTGAAATACTTGAACCACGCCTCCACCCCCACCTTGGTGATCCACAGCGATGAGGATTACCGCTGCCCCCTGCCGGAAGGTTACCAGATCTACTCCGCCTTGCAGCAGTTGGGCGTGGAAACCCGGATGATCATTTTCCACGGGGAGAACCACGAGCTCTCCCGGTCCGGCAAGCCCCGTCACCGCATCCGCCGGCTGAAGGAGATCACCGACTGGTTTGAAAAGCACGTCTGACCCTGTGCCCCAACCGGCTGCCCATAGCGGGGTGCAGGTCCCCCGGCGGCGTTCCCTTTGCCGGGAGCCGGGCAGTGCCCTGCTGTTTCCGGGAGAACTCCCAGCGCCCCGCTAGGGCAGGGAACGGCATAGAAAAATAGCGCCCCACCAAGGGAAAAACTTGGGGGGCGCTTTTCCTGTCCGCGGGGTCAGGCGTTTTTGTACTAACCGCCCCTGCTTCCTCATATCTATCTAACACATTGGAAGCGAGGGGTGCTTATGAGAAGCCGCGTCATTGATGACCGGGCTACTAAGCTCGGGGAATATATTGTGGAAAACAAGGCCACTGTGCGCCGGGCCGCCAAGCAGTTTGGCGTGAGCAAGAGCACCGTGCACAAGGATGTTTCCCAGCGCTTGAAAGAGCTGGACAGCAGCCTGTATCGGGACGTGAAAAACGTGTTGGCGGTCAACAAAGCCCAACGGCATATCCGGGGCGGCATGGCCACCAAAAAGAAATACCAGGCCATGAAGTAGGCGTATTACAGGGTGCCGTCTAAAACTGCCTGGGGGTCTAAGGCAACGCCGTCACGGCGGACTTCCAAGTGGAGGTGGGGCTCTTCGGCGGCTTCATAGGGGACAGCTGTCACCACGCCCAGCTGCTGCCCGGCAGTGACCACATCCCCGGGGTTTACCAGGAAATTTTCCCCAACACCGCAGTAGTAGAACAGGTAGTCCCCGTGTTCCACCAGGATCACGTTGCCCAGCATACTGTCGGTGTAGGTTTCTTTCACCTGGCCGTTGGCGCAGGCGAGTACGGGGGACTCGTTTTCAGCGGCCACATCCAGGCCGGTGTGGATGCGCCAGTCCTTCATAGTTTTGGAGTACACCGGCGCGCCGGCGCTGTAAGCATTGAGGGAGTCCCCACCTTTGATGGGCCAGATCATCTCTTGGCTGATCTCATACAAAGGCGCGGTGGCAGGCACCTGTTCCTGGGGTTCTTCCTGTTCGGGCTGGCTCTCAGGGGCAGGGGAAGGTTCCGGCGTTTGCTGAGTCACCTGGCCGGCGGTTTCCTGGGCAGAGGAGCCCTGGGGGGCCTCAGGGTCGTCGCTGGGCCTGCTGGAGGAGTTCCCATGGCCCTCCCCGTCTTCCTCCTCTAACGAGATGCCTGCCTGTGCCTGGGAAGAGGCGGGAGAGCTTCCCTCTTGCTGGGAGAGGGAGCTTTGAGGATCTGTGTAGCTGGTTACCGCGTCGTAGGTGCTCCATGCGGCGATGCCTACCGCCACCAGGCATACCGCCAGCGCCAAATAGAACCCATTGCGCCGGGTTTTCTCCTCTGAAAAGCGTTTTCCGTTCATAAGCACACGTTCCTTTCGGCTCAAATTGCGTTTGTTGCAAAGGTATTTTGAGCCTTTTGAACGTGCTTTATGCACGGCTTGCGATCTCAAAATGGATGGGGAGTGTTTTCGCGAAGAAAAGGAAACGGGAAGGGCCGGCAGCCAAATCGACTGCCGGCCCTTCCCGTTTTAGCTTGAGGGGTATTATTGAGGAGGGTAGAACATTGTATCTCAAGAAAAGGTGCGGTCCATTTCTTTTGAGTACGGTGTTATTATACCCTGTCCGCCTGGGCCAGTTGTTAAGGCGCTGTGAATAAACCTTAAAGATTTTCTTCCCATTTTATGAACTTTTCCAGGGGGCGGGATTCCCCGGCAGAAAGCGAGAAAATTCGCGTTTTTCACAAACAAATGTTTGCGAACGGTACACGCCTGTGCTATAATACAAATATCTCATAGTATCTTGGAGAAAGCGGGGCGTGGCGATGGGGCGTCTTACGAAAAGCCAGCAAAAAGTCTACGAATTCCTCCGGCAGGAGGCTTCTATGGGGGTGCCTCCCACGGTTCGGGAAATCTGTGCCGCAACAGGGCTGAAGTCTACCTCAACGGTCCACGCCCACTTGAAAACTTTGGAACGCCTGGGTTACATCACCCGGGAAGCGGGGCACAACCGCTCCATCCGTGTGGAGGGGGAAACCCCCGCTGCCCAGGTGCCCATTTTGGGAAAGGTCACTGCGGGGATGCCCATTTTGGCGGTGGAGGATGTGGAAGGGTACCTGCCCTTCCCCAAAAAAGAGGGGAAAGAGCTGTTTGCCCTGCACGTCAGCGGCCTGAGTATGCGGGACGCCGGGATTCTGGATGGGGACTATGTGGTGGCGGAACGCGTCGCCACCGCAGAGGACGGCGAGATCGTTGTGGCCATGATCGACGACGAGGCCACGGTGAAGCGGCTGTTCCGGGAACCGGGTGGCGTGCGGTTACAGCCGGAAAACCCGGACTTTTCGCCCATCTATTCCGACCATGCCTCTGTGCTGGGGAAGGTCATTGCCGTGATGCGCTATTATTGAGCTTTGTAGGATCCGCAAAAAAGAGGGGGCTGGTGCACTGCACCAGCCCCCTCGCCGCGTTTCCCCATACCGGGTTCTTCTCAAAGGGGCCAGCCGGCCCCTAGGCGCCCCTTTGCAGGCCAATGGCAAAGCCGCCCTTGTGGCTGCCAACCCGTTGGGGAGCGTATGGGATGGTTCCGTTTTACCGCCGCAGGGTTTGGTGGAATTTTGTCAGGAGGCTGGCTGCCTGTCCCCGGGTGGCGGTGCTTTCTGGGTCAAGGGCGCCGCTGCCGTGCCCTGTAAAGAGCCCTTCCCCTACGGCCCAGCCCATGGCATCCAGAGCCCATCCCTGGATCTTCCCCCTGTCTGGGAAGAGGCTCAAGTCCCCCCGGGCATTCAGATCACGGCCCTTATAGGAACTGTAATTGTACAGCATTTGGGCCAGCTCCTGCCGGGTGACGCCCTGTTCCGGGCAAAACGTCCCATTGTTGTAGCCGGATACCACCCTGTTCTGGGAGGCCCAGGCGATGGCTGAAGCTGCCCAATGGCCGATCACGTCTGGAAAGGAGCTTCCCTGCGCGGGCGTGGGTTGGCCTTCCAAGTTGTATAGGATCTGGGCGGCTTGGGCCCGGGTCAGGGCGGTGTTGGGGGAGAACTGATATTCCGCCATGCCGTCCATCAGGCCCAGCCTCACCGCCTCGCTCACACTGGGGTAAAACCACTGGCCTGCCCCCACATCGGTGAACATCCGTCCATAGGGGGTGAGGGTGCAGGTGATGGCCACACTGTCTAAGTACCCCTCTCCAGAGGCCACGCATTTTGTGGTGATCCCAGGGGTGAAGGGCTGGGTGTACAAGTTGCTGGAGGAGGTGGGCTGTGAGCCATCTGTGGTGTAATAGATCTGTGTGCCTTGGGTGGGGGAAGTCAGGATGAGCCGCCCGCCTTCAAAGGTGAATTGGGGGGCGGAAGCCTGGGGCATCCCAGCCACAGTTTGGCAAACAGCTTGGGTGCGGGTGCCGAACTGGTCGATCCCCACCACAGTGAACGTGGTGTCTTCGGTGATGGTGAGGGGCCCGGTGTACCGTTGACTGCCCAGGTTGGGCAGGGAGCCGTCTGTGGTGTAGTACAGGGGCAGGCCGTCCGCCGAAGAGAAGGTGACCTGGATCCCGGCAGTGTCCGCGGCCGGGGAGATAGAGGGAGCACGGTAGGCGGGGAGGTTGACCCCTTTGTTGGGGGCGCTGCTGTATACCTTCCCGTTTTCCGGGGTGATGCCCCGGCGGCGGAGGAGTTCTGACACGGTCACAAACTCATACCCCTGGGACTTCAGGGTGTCCATGGCCCGCAGCACCCCTTGGACACTGGTGGAATACAGGTCATGGAGCAGTACGATGGCGCCGTCGTAGGCATCGGAAAGGATGTTGTTGTATACGGTGTTGGCGTTGTGGTATTTCCAGTCCAGGGTATCCACACTCCAGGTGATGATGGGCGCCGGGACGGTGCTCTTCACCAGGCCGCCGGTGGCCCCGCCAGGGGTGCGGACCATGTCGGTGTAGCTGCCCCCCATGTGTTGGAACAGCAGCTCTTCCACGCGGCCGACCTGGCTGCTGATGGTGGCAGCAGACTGGGTGTCAAAGGGCATGATATGGCTGTAGGTGTGGTTTGCCAGCTGGTGGCCCTCATCCCGCATCCTGTCCAACAGGGATTCCTGGTTGGCAATGCCGCTGCTGCCGTTTACGCCGGTCATGAAGAAGGTGACTGCTGCGCCCCGTTCCTTGAGGCCGTCCAGCAAGGCCGGGGTGTTGTAGGAGGGACCGTCGTCGAAGGTGAACGCAAGGAGCTTGGGTTCGGCCGCCGCCCCTTCCATCCCGAAAAAGCCGGTGGAAACTGTGGTAAAAAGCAATGCCAGTGCTAGAACCAGTGCGTAACATTTCCGTTTCATACAAAAAACCCTCCCTTTCCCTGATTTGATTGTAGTTCCCCGCGGCTTCCCTGTCAACTTGGGGAGCGCTGGGAGGAAACATGAGATCGAAAGAAACCAGAAGGCATCAGCTGAACCTTAGTGTGCCCCTCATCTGTAGTCCCATCCGGAGAATATGGGATTTTGAGGAGACCCTTCCCCGTAACAGGGAAGCCTTGCTCGGCTCCTTTTTACCGGGCTTTTTTGCAGCCAACTGTAATCATCGTAATATAGTCATCGCCGCTTTGCAGGGACATTTCGTTGAGACCCTCTTCATAAGAATACCCCACCAATTCCAAGTGGTTTTCTTCCGCAAAAGCACAGATGGTTTGGTAAACGTTTTCCAGCTTTTTCCACCCCCCTGTGCAAAAGGCCCGCAAATAGGGTCCCGCGGGGCGAACAGCATCATAAATTTCAATATCCTCCCTGCCATAAGCGAAAAAACAGTCGTAGTGATAGTAGTTCCCATTTAAAACTTGTTCAGCTGAAATTCGGCTCCCGAAATTGTCATAAAGGCCGTAAATGGATTTTAGCCGCAATGAAAAATCGCCTGCCACCGCGAAATCGCTGTCATCGTATGCGCCCGTGATGGGGGCGCTGAGTAAAAGGCGTTGTTCGGGGAGCGTGATGGTTTCGATCTCTCCTTCTTTTGCCGTAAGGCTCAAAGAGAGTTTGTGGGATTTCTGTTCCAAAAAGGCTTTTGTCTTCAGAAGCTCTTGAATGGATTTATCAATCAAAGCTTTTCTTTCCTCGATCAGCCCTGCGAAGGAAGCGCCCGATGGCTTTTTCTGGTAGCGGATGATTTCTTCAATGGACAAGCCGATCTTTCTCAGTATCAGAATCAGTTCCAGCTGCACCGTTTGAAAACAGGTGTAGTAGCGGTAGCCGTTTTCCCCTTTGAATTCGGGGCAAAACAGCCCGATCTCATCGTAATAATGCAGTGTGCGCTTGTTGACGCCGTTGAGTTTCGCGAACTGCCCTGTGGTATACAAATATTTTTTCTTTGTCATGGTAAACCTCTTGACTTTACATCTACTGTATCGTTTATCATACCGGATAGTGAAGAAATTTGCAAGGGCGGCGTATGGAAATGGAACTTTTAAATTTTGGCGGCGCGGTATCGAAGCAGGAACATATGGAATTGCAGCAGGCTGCTCTGGGGAAGCTGATGTTCCGGCTGTCAAACTGGACGGCTGAGAAAGGGGTGTTTTTATGAGCGCTATTTTTTCAAGGGTGAAATGGAAGGGGCGTCAGGCTGTGCTGCTGTCCGTGTTGGTCCTGTTTGCGGCAGTTGCGGAAATGATGCTGCCTTCACTGCTGGCCCAAATGATCAACAGCGGGGTAGCCGGCTCTTCCCGCGGTACGGTGCTGATCCTGGCTGCTGTTATGGCGGGGGTCACCGTGCTGGCCTGTATCGTCAACTTTTTGTCAGTGAAGATTGCTTCCCGCATTTCTACGGACTTCTCAGCGGCGCTTCGCGGGCAGGTTTTTGAAAAGGTGCAAAGCTTCTCAGCCGCTGAACTTGATAAGTTCGGCACGGCCAGCCTGGTCACGCGAAGCACATCGGATATTACCAATGTTCAAAATTTTCTTACCCTGCTTTTGCGGATCGGGATTCTTGCGCCGATGATGGCGGTAGCGGGTTTAATTTTCTCCGCTGCCACTGGCGGGCAGGTCAGTTCTGTCCTTACGGTTGCGATTCCGGTGTTGTTGGTAAGCTGCGGGATAGTCATTTTGTTTGCCTCCCGTTATTCCGTGAAACTCCGGAAAAAGCTGGACCGCCTCAACCAGCTTTTTCTGGAATCACTGGAAGGGGTTCGGGTTATCCGCGCTTTTAACAAGCAGCAGACGGAAAGCCGCCGTTTCGGCGAGGCAAACAGCGACTATGCCGCCACCGCCATGCTGTCCGGCCGGGTCACCAGCCTTTTGCTGCCAGTCATCAACGTGATTTTCGGTGTGACAACGGCGGCGGTTTTAGGGCTGGGCGCCCATTATGTCGAAACCGGCGCTATGGAGGTCGGCTCTCTGGTGGCGAACAGCCAGTATATCAGCATGGTGCTAATGTCGGTGATGATGCTGGCCCTTGTTATCATGATGTTCCCCACGGCATATGCCTGCGCGGGGCGTATTGCGGAGGTGCTGGAGACGGAAACCACGATTCGGGACGGGTCGTTTTCCCTGCCGGAGCGCCCCCTCCGCTCTACGGTGGAATTTCGCCATGTGACCTTTGCCTATCCCGGCGCGCAGGAGCCGATTTTAAAAGACGTCAGCTTTGAAGCCCATCCCGGAGAGATCACCGCTATTGTCGGTGGAACAGGGCGCGGCAAATCCAGCATTTTAAAGCTGATCCCGCGCCTGTACGACCCCTTGTTTGGCGAAGTGCTGATCGACGGCGTGGACGCGAAGGAATATGCCGTGGACGACCTGCGCTCCCTGATCGGCTATGTCCCGCAAAAAAATGTTTTATTTTCCGGAGATATTGCCTCCAACCTCAATTTCGGAAAAGAGGATGGCACGCAGCAGGACTGGCAGGCAGCGGCGGAAACCGCATGCGCCGAGGAATTCATCCTGAAAAAGGAAAAGGGCTATCACGACCCCATCGCCCAGGGCGGGACAAACCTTTCCGGCGGGCAGCGCCAGCGGATGGCGATCGCGCGGGCGATTATGAAACAGCCCGAGATTTATGTGTTTGACGACAGCTTTTCCGCTTTGGATATGAAAACCGACCAAACACTCCGCAAAAACCTGAAAGCGTCCATGGGAGACGCCACCGTGATTATGGTCGCGCAGCGGGTCAGTACCATTTTAGACGCCGACCGCATTTTGGTTGTTGACGATGGAAGGGTTGTTGGCCAGGGGACGCATCAGGAGCTTTTGAAAAGCTGCCCCCTCTACCGCGAAATTGCCGAGATCCAGTTGGGAAAGGAGGGGGTCTGATATGAAAACCCATACTTTCAAACGGCTGCTGGGGTATCTGAAAGGCCACAGGCTGCGGCTTTTTTTCGTCCTGCTGTTTGCCTCTGTCAGCACCATTTTCACCGTGATGGCCCCGTTTGTGATCGGCCAGGTTACAACGGCCTTGTTTAACAGCATCCGGGATGGCGTTTTTTATTGGGAAGCCATTCTCTGTCTGCTGGCGGCGCTGGTTTGCCTCTATTTGATTTCCCAGTTTTTTTCGTTTTTGCAGGGGTTTCACATGGCGAAGGTCACCGCCAATGTGGTGCGCGATATCCGGAGCGATATTGACGGGAAAATGCATCGTTTGAAATTGAATTACTACGACACCCATACTCACGGCGATATACTCAGCGTGATTACCAACGATGTGGATACCATCAATAATACCGTCAGCCAGAACCTGACTTCTATTGTTACGCAAATAATTACGGCGATCGGGATCCTGTTGATGATGCTGGCGATCAGCCCGAAGCTGACGGTCATCCCCATTATCATGGTGCCGCTGTCACTGCTCAGCGCAGCGGGCGTGATGAAGTCCAGCGGTAGGCATTATGAAAAGCAGCAGGAACTTTTGGGTCAGCTCAACGGATACATTGAGGAAATGTACAACGGCCAGCAGGTCATTCAGTCCTTTAGCTACCAGGCCAGGGCAAAGCAGCGCTTTTCGGATCTGAACGAAGAATTAAGACATAGTTCCTATAAGGCGGAGACAACCGCGGGGGCCGTCAGCCCGATTACCACCCTGGTCAATGATATGGGGTATGTGGTTTGCGCTGTCATTGGCTGTTTGAGCGCCATTGGCGGCCTTATCACAGTGGGAAACGTGCAGGCTATGCTGGAGTACACCCGCCGGTTTGCCGAACCGTTTTCCTCGCTGGCTGGTATGGCGGGCAGCTTCGGCGCGGCCAAGGCCGCCGGGGACCGCATTTTTGCCCTGCTGGACGCGGAGGAAGAATTGCCGGACGCTGAGCATGGCGTGATTCCCAAGGAGCGGTCCGGCAGCGTTACATTCCAAAATGTCCGGTTTGGGTATACGCCCGACCGGATGTTGATGAACGGTGTAAACCTGACCGTAAAGCCTGGCCAGAAGGTGGCCATCGTTGGGCCTACCGGCGCTGGCAAAACCACCTTGATCAATCTGCTTATGCGTTTTTATGAGATAAACGGCGGCTCCATTACGGTGGACGGTGTCAATATACAGGATATGCCCAGAAAAGAGCTGCGGGACCGTTTCGGTATGGTGCTGCAAGACACCTGGCTTTTCGAGGGGACGATTGCCGACAACCTGGGATATGCGGAGGAACAGATGGACAGGGGCAAAATAATTGCCGCGGCCCAGTCGGCCTGCGCCCATGATTTTATCAAGACGCTGCCAGGGGGGTATGATATGGAGCTTACCAAAGGGGCGGAAAACATCTCCCAGGGAGAGCGCCAGCTTCTCACCATTGCCCGGGCGATCGCTTCCGACCCGGAAATCATGATCCTGGACGAGGCCACGAGCAACGTGGACACCCACACGGAGGTTTTGATCCAGCGCGCCATGGCGAGGCTTATGAAAGGGCGCACCAGTTTTGTCATTGCCCACAGGCTGTCCACCATCCGTGATGCCGATATGATTTTGTATATGGAAGACGGCGATATCAAAGAAGTTGGAACCCACCAGGAGCTGATGGAAAAAGGCGAAAAATACGCGGCTCTTTACAACAGCCAGTTTGCGTAAGGGGGATTCCGTCATAATGCGCCAGCTGGATTCAAAGAGAAACTGCTGGGTAGGAATACTATTCCCGTAGGCGGCCAGTCCGCCTACGGGAATTCGTTATTTACTATTTGTGGAGGGATTGTAAGGAGATTGTAAGAAGTGGCCGGTATACTAAAATCATCAAAAAAACCGGGAGGTTTCCGTTATGGCAATTCTTGAAACAAAAGATTTACGCAAGATATATGGCAGCGGGGAAAGCGAAGTCCATGCTTTGGACGGGGTATCTATCTCCGTAGAAGAAGGCGAGTTTGTCGCTATTATTGGTACGTCGGGCAGCGGTAAATCCACCCTCTTAAATATGATCGGCGGGTTAGACCGCCCCACTTCCGGCAGCGTCACGATTCGGGGCAAAGAGCTTTTGAAAATGAAGGACGAGGAATTAACCATTTTCCGCCGCAGAAACATCGGCTTTGTCTTTCAGAACTATAACCTGCTCCCGGTCCTCAATGTGTATGAGAACATCGTGTACCCCATTGAGATCGACGGCGGCAAGACTGATACAGGCTTTGTAAAAGAGATTATCCACACCCTCGGCTTGGAGCGAAAACTCAAAAATATGCCGAACAATCTCTCCGGCGGTCAGCAGCAGCGGGTGGCGATTGCCCGCGCCCTTGCAACAAAGCCCGCCATTATCCTTGCTGACGAACCGACCGGCAATCTGGACTCCAAAACCAGTATGGATGTTATCTTGCTGATGCAGGCTATCAGCCGCCAGTTCCACCAGACCACCATTATGATCACCCACAATGAGGAAATCGCGCAAATGGCGGACCGCACCATCCGCATTGAGGATGGCAAGGTTGTTTCGGGAGGTGTGAAGTATGCACGCTAACCGGAATAAAAGTGCGGTCAAGCGGGTGGAAAAAGGCATGATGAAAGCAAACCGCACCCGGAACCTGTTTGCGGTGTTTGCAATCGTCCTCACCACCTTTATGATCACCACGGTGTTCAGTTTGGGCATTAACTATATGGAAAATATGAAGTTAATGCAGGTACGAACAGCCGGTACGACCGCGAATGTATCCCTTGCGATGCCGACGGCAGAGCAGGAACAGCAGATCCGGAACTTGGATTATGTCAAAACCGTCGGTACGCAGTATATGGTCGGCTCGGTTGCCGAGGAGAACGACGAGGGGCGTGAGCTTTCCATTGCGCTCCAGTATTACGACACCACCGAATGGGAAAAACACTATCAGGAAGCCATTAAGGATTTAGAGGGCAAATACCCCGCAAGCGAAAATGAAATCATGCTGTCGGAAGATGCCCTTTCACAGCTTGGCATTACAGACCCGAAACTGAATATGGAAGTCCCTCTGTCCTACTATGATAAAAACGGTCAGCAGGAAAAAACTTTCACATTAAGCGGCTGGTTTCATTCCTATACAGGTACGGGAATGGGCTTTGTTTCCGAGGCGTATTGTAAAAACGCAGGCTATACAATGGCACAGGACGGCGTTCTCTCTTTGTCGCTGAATAAAATGCCCGATGATTTTCACCGTATTCAAAAAGATGTGGAGTTAAACGAAAACCAGTCTTTCAGCGGTTCGGTTTCGATGAAATCATCAAGCGGCTCAGTGATCGCAATGGCAGTCCTTTTGGTATTCTTTATCATCGGCAGCGGGTATCTCCTTATTTACAATGTCCTGTATATCTCTATTTCAAAGGACACCCGTTTTTACGGCTTGATGAAAACGTTGGGTACAACACAGGCGCAGATCAAATCGCTGGTGAAAAGTCAGGCGGTTCAGTTTGCCTGTATCGGTATCCCCATTGGCCTTTTGTTAGCTACCGCCGTTTCCTTTGGAATTGTCCCCCTTGTTTTGAATGAGGGCTTTGAACAGGGCAAGTCGATCATGGATGCCGAGGTGTTCTTCCAACCGTCCATCTATATCCTGTCCATCCTCTTTTCGGCGGTAACAGTTTGGATTGCCTGCAACGCACCGGCAAAAGCGGCGGCGAAAATTTCCCCTGTGGAAGCGCTGAAATTCCAGAACTTTGCGCCGAAGAAAACCAAAAGCAGAAATTCCACCAACGGCGGCAAGCTGCACGTGATGGCGTTCCACAATGTATTCCGTGACAAAAAGCGTGCGATTCTTGTGTTTATGTCCCTCTTTATGGGTATCACCATGGTTTTAGGCGTTAACGGAGTCATAAGAAGTATGACCGCGGAAAACTTTATTAAAGAATATATGGACTATCACTTTGAGTACAACGATATCCAGTTTGAGCAGGCTGAACAGCCTAACAAGGAAGTACCGCAGTTTGACGAACATTTTGTGGAACAGATCAAGCAAGTCAACGGCGTTGAAAATGTGGATGTTCAAAAGACCGTTTGGGCGGGCATTGACTTTGATGAAACCGCTTTAGAAGGCTTTATGAAAATCCAATATGAGGACAGCAAATATAAATCCAAAGGGCAATCCTATGAACAGACGATAGAGGCGCTGAAAGGGTACGCTGAATCCGGTGAGTACGGCTGCTATATTACAACCCTTGACGATGACAAGGCGCTGGAAGAATACAATGCCAAGCATCCTGATACGCCCATTGACATGGAAGCATTCAAGCGCGGCGAAACAGCGATTGCGGGAAAAGATACCGAATATAACGCGCCCAATACCGCTTTAGTGGGTGAAACGCTGACGCTGACCGCCGACAGCACTGACGGCAAGGCAACCGATTTTAAAATCGACGGAGCTTTTTACTATGACGACTACTCGAATAATCTTTCCGATGGCATTGATAGGCGTAAGGACATCAATATGGTACCCAATATCATTTTTGTCAGCGAAGCGGGTATGGAACGCCTGACGAAAGAACCGATCATTTCCGCAATCGGTGTGAATATTAAAGATTTGAATGACTTGGAACAGATTGACAGCGAATTGCAGGCCATCAACAGCACCTTGACCACATCGGAGTGGCAGCTGAGGTCTGCCGTGAATCAGAAAGAACAATTTAATCAGATGTTCTATTCTGTCAATCTGTTAGGGAATGGTGCTGCGATTCTGCTCATTGTCATCGGCTTGATTAACTTTGTCAATGTAATGCTGACAGGTGTGGTGGCAAGGAAAAATGAATTCGCCATTATGGAAAGCATCGGCACAACGAAAAAGCAGATTATAAAGATACTGACCTTGGAAGGCGGTATTTACGCTCTGATTTCTACGCTGCTGATTATGACCTTCGGCAATGCGTTTCTGCTGCTGGTGGCGGACGCCGTGCCCCATATAGCAAACTATGCGGTGTTTGAGTACCCTGCTCTACTTGTCATTGGTTTGATCGCGGCAATCTTTGTGATTTGTTTGAGTGTTCCCGCTATTGTTTACAAGGCGACTTCAGATGAAACAGTCATTGAGCGGCTGCACAATTTCGATAATTAAGTGAGTTTGCGGGACGGACGCAGCGCTGCTGCGTCTGTTCCCGCAACTCTGTATATTGAGGAAGGGGTGTGTTTTGCGGCTATGGCAAATATTTTTCTCCTCGAAGACGACAAAATTCTGAGCAAGGGTATTTCGATCGCCTTAAAAAAGGACGAGCATACGGTTACAGCAGCCTATGGCTATCTGGAAGCCTTGCAGCAATACCAAAAACAAAAATATGATTTGTTCCTGCTGGATATTAACCTGCCTGATGGCAATGGTTTGGAATTTTGTAAAAAAATTCGGGAAACATTGGAAACACCTGTTTTGTTTCTAACCGCTAATGATACGGAAGAAGATATGTTGGAAGGGTTTGGCGTGGGTTGTGATGATTATATATCAAAGCCTTTTTCTATCGAAGTTTTGCGGAAAAAAGTATTGGCAGTTCTAAAACGAACGGGCGTAGGAAAATTTCGTATGAAATACAGAGACTTAGAGCTGGATAAAGAAAAGCGCCTTGTTTTGATGAAGGGACAGGAAATACATTTGACCTCAACAGAATACAAACTACTCCTTTATCTAATGGAAAACAGGGGCAGGGTTGTTACAAAGGCAATGCTTTTGGAACAGCTTTGGGATATAGACGGGAACTTCGTTGACGATAATACGGTGCGTGTGAATATTAAACGGCTGCGGCAGAAGCTGAACGATGAAAAGCAGGAATACATTGTGACGGTTTTTGGTATGGGCTATACCTTTGGAGAATGACGATGAAGCATTTTGGAATTTACAGAAAACTGATTTTAATGGCAGGTGCTGCCACAGCGGCGGTATCTATCGGTGTGTTCTTTTTTATGGAGTACATTCTTTTCCGTATGCTTTTTATCGCTTTTGCCTTTGTGCTTTTATGCGGTCTGCTATTCCTGCTGGACTTTCTGCACAACCGCTATAATGATACTCTGTTAGAAGATATTACGCTACTCATTGAGGCTTTGGTGGAACAACAGGAAAGAACTGTCTTTTCAGAAGCCGAGGACACCCTGACCGCACGGCTGCAGCACCAGCTTCTAAAGCTCCGCAATATTTTGACGGCGCAGAATCAAATGCTGGCACAGGAAAAAGAGCACATCAAGACTTTGATTTCCGATATAGCCCACCAAATCAAAACGCCGGTAGCGGCGGCGAACACCTTTGCCCAGCTGCTTGGTGATACAGGGCTATCTGACGAAGAACGAAACGAATATACTTCCACCCTGCAAACATCCCTTGAAAAGCTGACCTTTTTGACAAACAGCCTGATTAAAATGTCCCGTCTGGAAAGCGGCATTATCCGTCTGAAACCCGAACGAAACAGCCTGAACGATATTGTTTTGCAGGCGGTAAAAACGGTTTATGCCAAGGCAAGGGGGAAAAACATCACCATGTCCTTTGACTGCGAACAGACCTTTGAAGCACTGCTCGATTTTAACTGGACGGCGGAGGCCATTGCCAATGTGCTTGACAATGCCGTGAAATACACCCCAAACGGCGGCGTTGTGGGTTTAAAAATCATCGAATACCCCTCCTATCTGCGGCTGGATATATCCGACAACGGAATTGGGATTCCCGAAGAAGAGCAGGCAAAGATTTTCAGCAGGTTTTACCGCGGGAAGCAGTCGGCAGGGGTTGACGGCGTAGGGATCGGCTTGTATCTTACCCGCGATATCGTGAATAAGCAGAACGGGTACATCAAGGTGGCGTCCGATGAAAACGGCAGCACCTTTTCCTTGTTCTTAAAGAAAGATTAGAGGTGGGAAAAAGAAAAATTTTGCCTGCCGGCGGCGCTTCCATTCAGCAGCTATGACTGGGGCGTCTCCGGGGGGGAACAGATTTCTATCCTCTGCCGGATCCTTTGGCGATACCCGCAGGCAGGTTTAGGGAACCCTATGGGTGGCCCTGCCCGCAGCGAGAAAGATGGTTGACGAATTTGGTGAAACATTATAAAATGATGTGGAGAATGCGGGTGAAGCTATGAAAGGTTATCAAGATAAATATACGATCGACGTGTGGAGGGAAAGCCGCGACCTGGGGGATTCTCCTCGGGTAACCATCCTCTATGTGGTTTTGGGAAGCTGCTCCTTGCGCATCCAGGACCAGGGGATCCCTTTGAATAAAGGGGACGCCTTTGTGGTGAATTACCATCAGCCTGCCAAGGCTGTAATTTCGGAAGGCAGCTTGGTGGCCGCCCTTTCTTTGGAGTATTTCACCTTGTGCCAAACAGCAGGGGTGTCCCAAGCCTGGTTTTCCATGAGCCTCCAGGACCCTCAAGGCCATTGGTACCGCCAGCTCCGGCAACGGGTGGAAAGTTTGATTTTGGCCAGCACCACCCAGGCCAAGCCTTTCCAGGAATTGGGCGCTTTGGGTGAATACTACTTTTTGGTGCAGCTGCTGTTCCGCCATTTTTCCCAAACCGAGCCGGAAAAGCTGGACAAAGACAAGGACAAGGCGGCCCGGCTGCTTGCCCTTTTGCGGGGCGGGGATCTGTCGCTGCAAGAAATGGCTGCGAAAATGTACCTCTCTCCCGCTGCTGTATCCAGATTGTTCCACAAGGTCACCGGGGAAAACTTTTCCCAATATAAGCAGCGCGTCCGGTTAGAGCGGGTGAAGGGCCAGCTGGTGGATGGGCAAAAGCCAGTGACGGTCATTGCCATGGAAGCCGGATTTACCTCTTCTACCGTGTTCAACCGGGCTTTCAAAGAGGCCTTTGGGGTGACGCCCTCCCAATACCGCAAGGAGATGCGGCAGCAGCGGGAAGGCCAGCCGGCAGTGGATATGCAGCAGGTCCTTGCTATTTTGGAGCAGGAGAAGCAACAGGATGACAAGTCCCACCCGGTGGAGCGGGTGGAGGCGTCCACAGAAGATGCGGTCCCTTGGAAAAAATGGCCTAACCGGGTGCTCAACGTGGGGCCTGCCCATTTGCTCCAAAGCGCCAATATGCAGAACCAAGTGGATCTGTTGGCGGAACGCCTGGATATCGAATACATCCGGATCTGGAGCTTGTTCTCCCAGCAAATGATGTTTGAACCCTCGAAAGGGTTCAACTTCTCTTTTTTGGACGCTGTGTTGGATTTCTGTGTGGACCGGCGGCTGAAACTCCATTTGGACCTGGCCCAGCACCGGGATTTTTCCTTGGCCAGTGAGAGCAGCGAAATCTACAGCCGGGACACACCGGAACAGCAGAACTGGTTCCAGTTGGTGGACGCCTTTCTCCACCATATCCGCCTGCGGTATACGGAACGGGTGGTTTCCCAATGGGTGTTCGAATTCTCTTTTTACCTCAACGAGCCGTACGATGCCGAAAACGGGCTGTCTGACTTGGAAGTTTGGGAACGGGGGTATGCATTGATTAAATCTGTGTTTCCCAAAGCCCGTGTAGCGGGTCCTGGGTTGATTGCCTCCTCCCGGCCGGAGGAAGCGGAATCCACCATCCTTCAATTCTTGGGATGCGGCTGCCCTCCGGATATTTTCACTTCTGTTTGCTATCCCTATGACTATGAGGGTTCCTTGGAGGGGGAGCGGATTTACCAAAAGAAAATGACCAAAGTGGACAACCGGGATTTCCTGTGGGAGCAGACTGGTTTTATCAAGCGGGTGCTTGCAGAACATGGGTTTGCCGGTGAGTATTGGGTGACAGACTGGGGCTTTAGCCTGGCCAACCGGAATTACGTCCAGGACAGCTGCTTCCGCGGCACCTCTATTTTGGAGGATGTGTTGAAATGCCAAGAGAGAGTGGACGCGCTGGGGGTGTTTTGCGCGTCGGATATTTTAAGCGCTTATGGCGACGCCAGCAATGTGCTTTCGGGGAGCGCGGGGCTTCTTTCCCAAACAGGGATCCGAAAGCCTGCCTACTACGCTTACCGGTTCCTCCATTCGTTGGGCCGGTATAAGCTGTGCCAAACGGAACACTGTGTGGTTACCCAGGAAGGCCGGGAGGAGATCCGTGTCCTTTGTTTCAATGGGAAAGCCCTTGGCCCCAAATACTATCTGTTGGAGGAGAACGCCCATCAACCGGACGATTTGGACGCCTTGTTTGTGGATTTGGAGCCTTTAGAGTTAGAGCTGACGATCCAAGGGCTGGAGGGGCGCCGAGGGCCTTATTATGTCCGCCAGCGGATCCTCAACGAAAAGCAGGGGAGCCCCCTAAGAAAGTGGATCAGCCTGGGGTGTGTTTCCAGTTTGAGCCGGGACGATATCGAGTTTTTAGAGCGCACTTCCGTCCCTGATGTTACGTTGGACCGAATTCCGGGAAAGGATGGCAAGCTGCGGCTGCGGGTACTGCTGGAACCCAATGAACTGCGGATCATCGTTATCAATTAGAACCAAAAATCTTTCAGAACATCCCGCATTTCCTTGCAGGATGTTCTGCTTTTTGCAAATAAAATCTATATAAAATTTGCTTCAAAACGATTGCAAACTGGCAAAATGAAAAAAACGACTAATAAATGTAAAGAAAAGTGGAAGTTTCCTCTGAAGAGAAAGCGTACAATACAATTCAAATAAAGCCTTAAAAACAAGGCGCTTTGACGAATTGATCGTATTGATACTACTTTCCAGGAGGGACAAATACATGAAAAAATTAAAAGTCGGCATCATCGGCTGCGGCGGCATTGCCAATTCCAAACACCTGCCCGCCCTTACATCCCAGAAGGACAAATGCGAGATCGTGGCGTTCTGCGACATCATCCGGGAGCGGGCCGAAAAGGCCGCCGCCCAGTACGGCGTGGAAGGCGCCCAGGTGTGTGAGGACTACCACGATCTGCTGGCCAATCCTGAAATCGACGTGGTCCATGTGCTGACCCCCAACGTGGCCCACTGCCCCATCACGGTGGCGGCCTTTGAGGCGGGCAAGCACGTGATGTGTGAAAAGCCCATGGCGGCCACCACTGCCGACGCCCAGCTGATGATGGACGCCTGGAAGAAGTCCGGGAAAAAGTTCACCATCGGCTACCAGAACCGCTTCCGCAAGGATACCCAGACCCTCTTTAAAGCCTGCCGCAGCGGCGACCTGGGGGACATCTACTTTGCCAAGGCCCACGCCATTCGCCGGAGGGCTGTTCCCACCTGGGGCGTGTTCCCGGATAAGTCCAAGCAGGGCGGCGGCCCCCTGATCGACATTGGCACCCACGCCCTGGACATCACTTTGTGGATGATGGACAACTACGAGGTGGAGAGCGTGACTGGTTCCGTGTTCGAGAAGCTGGGCCACATGAAGGAGGCCACAGTGGGCAATATGTTCGGGCCTTGGGATCCGGAGAAGTACGAGGTGGAAGATTCCGCCTTCGGCTTTATCAAGATGAAAAACGGCGCCACCATTTTCCTGGAGAGCGCTTGGGCCATCAATTTGCGTGAGTCCCGGGAAGCCAGCTGCACCCTGTGCGGCACCAAGGCCGGCGCTGAGATCATCGGCGGCATGAGCAAGGCCGAGGGCGAGTACGACCTGGTTTTCAACAAGACCGATTACGGCCAGCTCACCGAGGAGACCCTGTCCCCCGGCGGCACCATCGCCTTCTTTGAGGGCAGTTCCGACAAGCCGGAAGAGGTGGAGTGCAAGCAGTGGCTGGAAGCTATCCTCAACGACGGCGAGCCCCTGGTCAAACCGGAACAGGCTTTCACCGTCACCAAGATCCTGGACAACATTTATAAGTCTGCTGCCCAGGGCAAAGAGATCAAGTTCGCCTAAAGGGAAGGAGGGACAGCAGGTGTATCGCAACGAGAAAAAGGGCCCTAAGCGCGGCGTGGCGCTGTACAGTTACTCTGCCGAGTTTGGGTTTGAGAAGGACCTGGAGGAGTGCTTTGAGGATGTCCACGATATGGGCGCCCACGGCATTGAGATCCTGGCCAATATCCACATTGAGAATTACCCCTATCCCACCCAGGAGTGGGTGGACAAATGGTTTGCCCTGTTGGATAAATACGAACTGGAGCCGGTGGAATACGGCCATTGGGTAGATTCCCACGTTCTCCAGGACCGGGACCTGACCACAGAAGAGTCTGTGGAGTTCCTGAAGCGGGACCTGCGGCTGGCTCACCGGCTGGGATTTAAGATCCTGCGGACCAAGATGCCGGTGATCACCGACGACCTATCCCCGGTGGAAAACTGGCGGGAGATCATAAAAGGCGCGCTGCCCTTGGCGGAAGAGCTGGGGCTGGTGATGTGCCCGGAGATCCACATCCCCTCCAACCTGAAGGGCAAGATGGTCCAGGACTATGTGGAGTTTATCAAAGAGACCGGCACCAAAAACTTCGCCCTGAATATCGACTTCAGTGTGTTCCGCACCAAGTTTGGGGAAGGGGAGTGGAAAGACCCGAAGTTCACCCCCAATATGCCGGAAGACCTGATCCCGCTGCTGCCGTACATTGCCTGCTGCCATGCCAAGTATTTCCATGTGGATGAGAACTTCCAGGAAACCACCGTTCCCTATGAGGAGATCCTGCACATCCTCATGGAGCACAACTGGGATGGCTACCTGCTCAGTGAGTACGAAGGGGCGGATAAGTATGAATCTGGCTACGAAGTGGGGCAGATGCTCCGCCGCCACCACATCCTGATGAAGAACATTCTGGGAGATTGAGGAGGGAAGGCAAATGGAAAAACAAGTGATCCAATCGGTGGGGTTCCGGAACCTCTATGAAAATGGGAAAGCCGTGGGGTTCCAGCTGAAGATCCGGCTGCCCTATTATCGCGGCGTATTCTTAAGCCAGATCAAGGCGGGAAGCATGGTGGTGGATGGGGAAACCTTCACCAAGGAACAAATCCTCTGGCGCGTGGGCGGGGAAGAGTATACCGTCCAGGAGATGCGGGAGGACTGGCACACCCATTGGCACCCTTTGGAGCCCGCGACGCTGATCGTGAAAAAAGAAGGCGGCCTGGCCCAGGGGTATCACGATATCCAGGTTGGGTTCTGTGTGACCCACTCTTATATGCCCCCGGAAATGGAGGCCATGGCCGACCCTGACAAGCCAGAGTTTGTGTATATGCCTGAGTTCGGTCACAACCTCCATCAGCGCCGCCTCTTGATGGTATAAGGAAAGAGGGGATCTGAAAATGGGAAAAAGAATGAAAGCCGAAAAGATCGGCGCCCAGAAATCAGGGCCGGTCACCGGCGGCTACATCGTCAACGGGGGCCTGAAGGCAGTGCCCCACAACCTGACGCTGGACATCCGCCGGAACAAGCTGATCTACATATTGCTGATCGTGATCCTGGGATTTTTCGCAGTGTTCAATTACGCCCCCATGGTGGGCCTGCTGATGGCCTTCCAGGATTACGCCCCGGCCCGGGGGATCTTCGGCAGCGATTGGGTGGGCATGAAAAACTTTATCTCCTTCTTTTCCGGCCCCTACGCCGGGCGCCTCATCCGCAACACCATCGCAATCGGCGTGCTGGATCTGGTTGTGAACTTCCCGGCGCCCATCATTTTCGCTTTGATCCTCAATGAGATCCACCAAAAGTTCTTCAAGAAAACCATCCAGACCATCAGTTATATGCCCTATTTTATCTCCGCTGTGGTGGCCTGCGGCTTGGTTATGGACTTCTGTGAGGCCGGCGGCCCCGTTTCCGTGTTGGTTTCCAACATCACCGGCGGGGAAAGCGTGAACCTCATCAACCAAAAGCAGAACTTCTGGCTCATTTATGTTTTGCAGAATATGTGGCAGGGCTTGGGGTACGGCTCTATTATCTACCTGTCCGCCCTGAGCTCTGTGGACCAGGAATTGTACGAGGCCGCCACGGTGGACGGCGCCGGCAAGTGGAAGCAGCTGCTCCACGTGACCATCCCCGGCATCTCCACCATGATTATCATGATGCTGATCATGCGTATGGGCGCGGTGTTCAGCGTGGGCGCCGACAAGATCCTGCTGCTGTACAGCCCCGCCAATTACGAGTTTTCCGATGTGATCAACACTTACGTGTACCGCATGGGCATGACCCAGGCCGACTATGGGCTGTCCACCGCAGTGGGCCTGTTCAACTCCGTTATAGGCACCATCATGCTGATCACCACCAACCAGATCACCAAAAAGCTGTCCGGCACAGCTATGTTCTAAGGGGAGGGAGCCAACGTGAAAAGATCTAAGTTAAAACGGGTGTCGCCCTCCCGGGCGGTGTTCCTGGTAGTTGCGGTGCTCTTCCTGCTGGCCGTTGCCCTGGTGTGTTTCTTGCCCATCTGGCACGTGATCATGGCCTCCATCAGCAACCCCACCCAGGTGAACGTGTCCAAGGGGCTGATCCTTTTCCCGCTGGGGAATATGGACACCACCGCTTACAAAATGCTGCTGTCCTACCAGAGCCTGTGGTCCGGCTACCGGAACACCATTTTCTACATCATCCTGTCCTGCGCTATCACCGGGACTCTGACCATCGTTGCCGGGTTTGTGTTCTCCCGGAACAGGTTCTTCTACCGGAATACTTTCATGCTGATCATCTCCTTCACCATGCTGTTTAACGGCGGCATGATCCCCACCTACATGGTGATCCGGAATATCGGCATGGTGGACACCATTTGGGCCTTGGTGGTGCCCGGCTCTCTGAGCGTGTTCAACATCATCCTGATGCGCACCTCCATGCAGGAGATCTCCGACTCCTTGGAGGAGGCGGCCCGGCTGGACGGGGCCAACGATTTCATCATTATGTTCAAAATCGTGCTGCCCTTGTGCAAGGCCACCTTCGCGGTGATTATGCTGTTCACCATCGTGATGAAATGGAACGACTATATGTCCGCCCTGCTGTACCTGCCCACCAAGACGGAGTTGTACCCCCTGCAGATGGAACTGCGGAAGATCTTGTTCCAGTCCACCAAGGAGATCACCTCCGCGTCGGACGTGTCCAGCTCGACGGTGTACGCCAGGAATGTGGAATATGGGGCCATTGTGATCTCTACCCTGCCCATCCTGTGCGTGTACCCCTTTGTACAGAAGTATTTTGTTACCGGCATGACCATCGGCGCCGTGAAGGCGTGATGGTCTCAAGCATAGAGGTAAATTTCAAAACCGAAAGGAGCAACATCATGAAACTGAAGAAAGTATTGGCTTTGATCCTCAGCGCCAGCTTGTTGGCGGCAGCTTTCGCAGGCTGCGGCGGCGATGGCGAAAGCCAGACCAGCAGCGCGGCAAGCGCGTCCTCCGGGACAGGAACCAGCGAAACCGGCGACGAGGGCGGCATTCCCGAGGAGCCCGAAGAGCTCACCCTGCCCATTTCCGAAGACGGCGCGGAACTGGATGTCTGGATCAACTACAGCGGCACCATCGTTGGCGATGTCAACGAGATCGCCGGCGTGCAAAAGATGGAAGAGATGACCGGCGTCCACATCAACTGGACCCCGGCTGCCCAGAACGAGCTTCAGGAAAAGTTTGGCATCCTGCTCTCTTCCGGTACCTATCCGGATATTGTATATCCCGGTTCCCTGTCCTATCCGGATGGCGTGGACGCCGGCATCGCCGATGGTGTCATCTATCCCGACCACGACACCTTGATCCGCACCTATATGCCCAACTACATGGCTTACCTGGAGTCCAGCGACGAGGCCCGGAAAGAGGCCACTTCCGACAACGGCAAGATGCAGGTGATCAAGTGCATTGTGGGCCAGGATTTCACCGCAGAGTCTGAGGGCACTTATCAGGGCTTGGCTTACCGCAAGGACATTTTTGACGGCCTGGGCATTGAAGAGCCCACCACTGTGGAAGAGTGGCACAACGCCCTGGTGGCTGCCAAAGAGTCCGGCATCGAGCATCCCTTTATGATCGGCACCAACGGCGGCTCTCCCATGTCCCTGGCTTGGGGCGTGGCAGCAGGGATGCCCGCCAACGGCACCTACGTCCAGATGGATGGCGACACCGTGGTTGGCATTGCCCTGCAAGATGGCTTTGGTGAATACCTGGAAACCATGAAGCAGTGGTATTCTGAGGGTTTGATCGACCCCAACTTCACCACCTTTGATTACTACCTGGACACCCCTGCTTCTGTGGAAGCCAACCAGCACGTGCTGTATAGCGACCTGCTTTCCGCTTTCTCCGGCAACAGCTACTACAATATGAAGATGGTCACCAACGAGTCCGCTTACCTGCAGCCTGTGGCGGCTCCCGCGGCGGAAGACGGCACCACTTACCAGTATGGCTCCCGTGTGGTGGCTGGTGACATGATGTTCATTACCACTTCCTGCGAAGACCCTGTCCTGGCGGCCAAATGGCTGGACTTCCTGTACTCTAAGGATGGCGAACTGCTGCTGTGGTACGGCATTGAGGGTGAATCTTACGAGCTGGATGAAGAGGGTATGCCCCAGTATACCGATGTGGTGTTTGACAACCCCGACAACCTGCCTCCCGCTGACTACCTGCAGAAGTACTCCCTGAACATGGGCAACGCCTGGATGGGCAAGAACAACTGGTCCTGCAACGCCAAGATCACCAGCGTCACCTCCGGCGGGCAGAACCTGCAGATGGATGCCGTGGAAGTGTGGAGCGCTCCTGAAGTGAACCTGTCTGTCCCCAGCCGTGGCTGGACTTTGACCGAGGAAGAGGGCGATGTGGTCAACACCACCGGTACCGCTGTAACCACTATGATCGACGAGTACATCATCAACTACATCACCGGCGCGGACACCACCTCTTTTGAGGACTTTAAGAACAACCTGGTTTCCTTTGGCTACGAAGACGTGATCGCTGCCTACCAGGCTGCTTACGACCGCTACCTGGCCCGGTAACATTGGATAGAAAGTAAAAATTTCACAGCACGGAAATTGGAGGTGGGAGGAAGCAGCCGGCTATGAATTTGTCAAGAGAAAAAGGAGAAAAAGGCGAATAAATCTG
>URKX01000003.1 GCA_900548545.1 uncultured Oscillospiraceae bacterium | reverse complement strand
TGAGGTTCACCGCCCATGCCGCCCGCAGGCTCTTGATTTCCTCGGGAGTGAGGCCCGTGTCCTCGTAGGCGGCGAACTGTTCCAGGGCCGTGGCGGCATCCTCTGTCATGCGAGGAATGCACTTCCCCATGTCCCCACCATTCCAATACGCTCACTGTTTGCATTGGTCAGCCCTTGGGGTGCTGCCGCACAGCTTTATGGCAGCAATCAGCTTTTCAATTTCCATCAGGTGTCCTCCTCTCCCTCCGGCAATCTCCAATGGGTAGGTGTATAGTAGACATACATAGATCCATCAGGACAAAACCAGAGGTTTTTACGGCGCATCAACTTCTGCTCATTTCGGACGTACTCCCCATCATCAATCCTGGTCTCAACGATTTTATTTTCTGGAGGCAATTTCTCCTTCACGCGAATCCAATCAGACATTTTGGCTCCCCTCCCCCTCCGGCTGATATGCGTTGCATGTCTTACAGTTTGGCAGCTGTATCTCTCTGCCACCATAAGTGGCCAGCCAAGCCTGTGTGATGGACTGGATACAGGTTTCTAGGTTTTTGCACTGATTCATGTTTCCTCCTCTCCCTCCGGCGGGCGGTATTGGTCAGAAAGCGTTTCATCGTTTCTGGAACAACTATTGCACGGATAGGCGTCTCGGCTGTATTCCTCACAGGCACACCCTTGGCACGTCAGCGGCTCGTTCGGCTGGGTGAGGGTGGGCGCTTCCTCTATACATCCAATCAGCTCTCCATAGCTGGACAATCCTTTTCCAACCATTACCGTTCCAACACTGTCCAGCCATTCGTCGATGATGTCAATAGCCTGGTATGCATCAATCATCCTTGCCATCTTTCATCGCCTCCAGCCTCTCCATCACCATGTCCACGGCCTCGTCCGTCATGGGAGCACCGCAATTTGCGCAAAACTTATCTGCGCCCCACCATCCCGATATGGGGAAACCGCACTTGGAACATTTTTTGATATATTCTTTGTGCTCGTCCTGTTGGATAATCCACTCACCCCTCCACACCTTCTCCACCTGTTCCCTGGTGATGGGACGGAGGGCGGAGAGGGCAATCTCAGCCATCTCTTTCCGCCTACGGTATAGTAGGTCACTCTCTCCCAAATTAGTACCAAATCCGCTATCAAGCACTGCTTGCGCTGCTGTGAGCTGCTTTTCAAACCGCTCAATCGCTTCTTCCTTCGTCATGCTCATAGCTTCCGCTCCTCCCTTTTCTCCAAAATCATCCGGTTCCACATCTCGATCGCCTGAGATTCCCCGCCTTCCGCCGGTAGGCTCTGCAACCCGCAGATCTTGCAGGTGACCCAGGTTTTCCCCTTGTGGTAGTGCCACTGGTGGACATTGTGCCCGCACAGGCACCGCTCAAACCGGGGACGCTTTTCTTTGATGAGCTTGTACCCCTGGCGTTTGGCCTCGGCTTTGAGTTCTTCCAGGGTCATTCCGCCTGGCTCCCGCAGCGCCGCCAGCTTGTCGCAAAAGTCGCAGTCTAGCGGCGTTTCACAGGTCTTGCAAAAGCTAAAATTGTGGCCCATCACATCCCCTTCCCCTCGCTCAGCCCCAGCAGCTCTTCCACGGACATCTCCAAGCCTCTGCACAAGTCTTCCAGCCTGGCGATAGGGGCGTTTTTGATATTTCCTTTCTCGTACCGGCACAAGGTGGACTTTGTCAGGCCCGTCCTCTCCGCCAACGTCTGATAGCTTAATCTCAGCTGCTTTCTTCTGGCCGCCATCCTTGCGGCGACCGCGTCCCAGCCTTCCATCACGTCTCCCCCTTTTCCAGCCCCAGCGCCCAATCCGCGCTTTTCCCGGTGTACTGGCACAGCCTGCGGATCCCCTCCACGGAGATCTCGCACCGGCCTGAAAGCCAGCTCCCAATGGTGTTCGCGTTCAGCCCCAGGGCGTCGCCCAGCTCCTTGTTGGTCAGCCCCGTGTCATAGAGGATCTGCCGCACCCGCCCCATCACCAGCGGGTCGGTTTTGTATCTGCTCATAGCCCTTCACCTCTTCCAGTTTCACCGTGTATTCCGTGTTTGCCTCCAGGTCGTGGAGGCTAGGCGTCTTTTACCACAAACTCACCTGCTCGTTTGCCACAACGCCTTTGCAGTTCGCTACCATCTGCCTGTAGTAACTCCCTTTCAGCTCAATTGCCACCGCCTTTCTGCCAGATTCTAAAGCCACATAAGGTTCACTTCCGATCCCCCCAAAAGGGGATAATACCACGTCCCCCGGATTCGTCCACAGGTTTATCGCTCTCCGTATCACGGTAAGTTGCAGCGGGCAAATGTGCTTTTCGTCCTCCTGCTCCCGTGCGCTTTCTTTCTGCAGCGTGTCGTTGGGATTGATGTCGGTCCATATAGGGGAAGCATATCTTTGCCAGATACTCACAGGAAAGCTCTCGTTTGTGTGCGTCACAGGTTCTGGATTGTTTCCAGCCTTCCTCATTGTCACCAGGTAATCGGGAATCCCCTGGCGGCACATGGAGCTGTCTTTTTTGATCTGCTTATGCAGTAATCCCAGGGCTTTTGTGCGCTGCATGGCGATCACAGGGTCTTTCCAGATACACACTTCCGAATGGTAGATAAAGCCCACGCTCTCAAAAAGCCGTATAAGTTCTCCCCGGAAATCCTTAATACCGATAAACCCATCCCGTTCCTTGCTGGTGGGAAGATTCATGCAGTGTACGCTCATCAGCCGCCCCGGCATCAGCACCCTGTAAAGTTCTTTGACGATATACTCAAACTGTTGAAAAAATTCCCTGTCGTCTCTCGTGTTCCCTAAGTCTCTCTCACTGTTGGAGTACGTATAGAGGCTTGCAAAAGGAGGGCTGTATATCTCAAAGTGAACGCTATCGCTTGGTATTCCTCTTAGGACTTCGCAGCTGTCTCCGTGATACAGAGCCATCCTTCCGTCAATATACTGATCCTGTACGTTCATGCCGCCACCAACCATTCCGGGACTTTCATTTCGTCCGTGGCAATGTAGCTTTCCCGCATCCTGCCGGTGGATTGGATGTCGTCCCTTAAAATATCTTTTGTGTACTTCACTAGCTCTTTTGTAAGCTCCCGGGCCTCTCCCTGCTTTCTCTCTATGTTGGCTTTTACCGCCCCATCCGCATCGCTTATCACGATGTCGACCGTAACGGGAGATTTTTGCCCAAATCTCCAACATCTCCTCACAGCTTGGTAATACGCCTCGAAACTATCCGAAAGCCCCACAAAAATCATTCTGTGGCACTGCTGCCAGTTCATCCCCCATCCAGCAATGCTGGGTTTGCTGACCAGGCACCGGGCTTTTCCTTCTCCAAATTCCCGCATAGCTGCCGCTTTGCAGTCTGGGTGGTCAGTCCCTTTTACCTCCACGCTTCCGTGAATCTCCTCAGCCAGCATCTCGCTTTCGGCGTTTAGATCACACCACACTAGGAACTGTTCCTGGGAGCTGTTGGCAATTTCTGACGCCGTTTCAACCCGTTTTTCCAGGCTGTCTCTCCTTGCTTCTCTCCGTGCGCTCAACGTCTGGGACAGGGGAGAAAAAAGCATCGACTGCCCGTCACCGTCAAGGAGCTTATCCGCTTTTACCTCATGCTCTACGATTCTTAACGGCGGCAGCATGTATTCCCCACTGGGATATCCTAAATCCTCCGGTGTGGTCATACAGCAGGCCCAACTTGCCAGCCAGGCGAAGAACGCTTCCTTGGCGTGTCCTTTTAGCCTCCACTTAGAGGTGTTGCCACCGTCATGCACGAAAAATGTCGCCAGCATTTCCGTCCGGCTCATCACCCCCAGAAATTCCGCGTGATTGCCTAGCTCTGTATAGTCATTGGGGCTAGGCGTAGCCGTGCAGCACAGCTTGTATTCCACGTCCCTGCACAGTTCCATCAGCGTGTTTTTCGTCTTGCTGGTGAAGTCCTTGAGGATGCTGCTTTCATCCAGCACCACTCCGCCAAACCCCGACAGGTCAAAGTGATCCGCAATGTCATAGTTGGTTACATATACCTTCGGCCCGTGGATTTCCGCCATACTTCTAACCGGTACAGCCACCTCCCCAAACTTGTTGGCCTCTGACTCTGTCTGCCTCACCACCGCCAGCGGGGCGAAAATCATGACCGGCTTCCCGGTGTGTTTTACAACTTCCCCCGCCCACATGAGCTGCTGGAGGGTCTTTCCAAGGCCGCAATCTTCAAACAACGCGCTTCTGCCTTTCTTCAGCGCCCAAACAACCACATCTTTCTGCCACTGGAACGCTTTCCTGTTAAGCCCTCTTGTGTCTGCTTTAAACCCCGCTGGCTCCACCAGGATCCTCTTGCTTTTCAGGAACTCTTGATACTCCACTTCTATTTTCACCTCCGTACTGCTCCAACGCCTTTTTGGCCATTTCCAAGTCTGAGATCAAGTCGGATAAATACCTTCCGTCTAACTGTATCTCACCACATTTGTTGACTATGGCACACTTAATCTTTACCAAGTCCAACTTTATCCCGCACGCCTTCCCTTTGAGCTCTATTCCTGTGATCGGAAACAGGATTTTAATTTCCTCTTTTGCCACCGCTGCCTCCTTCTTTTGGGGCACAACCTGGCCGATCCGGCTCCCTCTGCACTCTTTTGGCTGGCATCCAAGATATTTCCTCACCGTGGCCTCTGCACATCCTGTTTTTTGAGATATTTCGTAGTTACTCCACCCGTCTTTCCGAAGCTGCCACATCTCATGTACTGATACGTCTCTGCTCAGCGCCCTCATGCCCACACTCCCATTCCCTATAAAATCTCGCTATAAAATCCTCTAGTTCCAAGGTCACCAGCCAGCCGCACCGGTCTTTCCGATGCATCACAACCGGGGTTTCCCCTTCCCTGGCGTCCCGCCTTGCCTGGCGCATAGCCTCAGCAAGGTTCAGCCGCTCCACACGCTTGCACTCGATGTGGATCCCAGGCAGGCCCACCACGTCGGCGTCGCCGTTTTTCCCGCTGTATTGCTGCCCCCTGCGGCAGTCATACCCCAGGGCCCGCAAGGCCCGGGCCAGTTCCAGTTCCCCCCGTTTGCCCTTTTCCCTGCTATTCACACACAATACCCCATTTCCTCCAAAATCCCCGGCAGCTCTTTGCACAGGGCTTTGGCCTGGCGGATGTCCAGCCCGGTCTTGCCCCTCATGCCGGAGATGATCACCCCCTGACGGTCATCGTCCACCAGATATTTCAGCCCATCGGCCTCACTCTGGATACCCCGGACGGGGAATTTATTTTCCAGCCTGTATACTTCCAGATCTCCCATGCTGCCTCCTTTCCCACCACCCGATCACCTGCGCCTCAAAGTCCAGCCGTTCCCCGTCGGACAGCGGGCACCAGTGGGGGATGTGGTGCTTGTCTTTATATCGCCAGTACAGCTTCTGCACCAGCGGGTCTTTCAAATCCAGTTGATACCCGTACTTGTTGGGCACGTCCAGGAAAATCATCCGTACCGTCTCTCCATCTCCTGGAACCGGTGGTACTGGGGCTGCCAGGCGAACTCGAACACCCCTGGCCTGCCGTGGCGGTTCTTTTCCAGGTACAGCTTGCATTCCGCCGCCATGTCCCCTGCCAGGTCCATGTCCTTCAGGTCCTGGGGCAGCAGGAACCCCACATAGTCGGCGTCCTGCTCGATGTCCCCGGACTCCCGCAGGTCGGTCAGGCTGGGCTTTTTCGTGGCCCGGCCTTCAATCTGCCGGTTCATCTGCACCAGCTCCATCACGCAGAGGTTCTTGTCCAGCGCCAACTGCTTGAGGGAGTTGGACACCATCCCCAGGGCCTTGTACTGGTTCTCGATGCGGGGCCGGTCCATCAGCCCCAGGTGGTCGATCACCACCACGTCGGGGTGCACCAGCTCAATGTAGTGCCGGATGCGCTTCACGCTCACCCGGGGCTCCTGCACGAAGTGGAGCTTCCCCGCCTTCGAGAAGGTGTCCAGCAGGTTTTTCACCGTGTCCCGCTCCTGTGGGGAGAGTTCCCTGTCCCTGACCCTTGTGGAATCCACCCCCAGCAGGAAGGACGCCACCCGCTGCATCAGCTGCACGTTGGTCATCTCCATGGAGAAATACAGCACCGTGGCCCCCCGGCGGCCCATACGCATGGCCAGGTTGATGGCAAAGTCCGTCTTGCCTCCCCCGGGCCGCCCGGCGATCACCGCCACCGTGCCCCGCATAAAGCCGCCCATTGCGCTGTCCAAGGTGGAGTACCCTGTGGGGAAGGTGTCTTTTTGAGCCGAACTTTCCAGCCACGCCAAAAACTCCCCGCTTGCCTCGGAGAAGGAAGCCAAGCCCTTTTCCTGCCGGGCCCCCAGGATGCGTTCCTGCCCGTCCACCAGTTCCCGCAGCTGGCCCACCTTTTCCTCCAGGGAGGCGGTGGACAGCTCCAAGTCCTGGAATTTCCGCTCAATGTTCCCCCACTGCCACTCATCCTGGACGATCTTCACGTACTCCGAAAAGTGATCCAGCTTGGGGACAAACTCCGCTGCGCGGATAATTAACCCGGATAGCTCCGGCAGCTCCTGGGTGAGCAGCACCCCGTCGATGGGCTTGCCCGCCCAGTACAAATCCAAGGCTTTCCCGAAAATCTTTCCCAGGTCATCGTCCTGGAACATCTCCGGCGCCAGGGCGTCCGCCGCCAGGTTGGCGCACTCACGGTCAAGAATCATGCCCCCAAGCACGGACATTTCCGCCTCCCAGCTCATGGCACCCTATCCTCCCAGTTGTCAGAACCGGGGTCAGGCACCGCCCAGTTCATCACCACAGGCGGGCGGTCAGGGGGCGGGTCCGGCCCTGGTTCTTCGTCCTCCCAGCCCTCGGCGTTGAGCCATGTGGCCGGATAGGGGATATACTGCCCCCCGTCTTTCTGCCAGCCCTCAGACTGCTTCGCCCGCTGGATCGCTTGCAAGATCGTGGCCAGCATCGTGGAATCGGCATGGAGCTTGTCCCAGGCCTTTCTAGCTGCTCCTTTGCTGCGCTTCTTGGGGTACGCCGCCCAAAACTGCTCGAACAAGTCCCCTTGAGGGGATTTAGGGGTGGTATCCCTGTCTTTTGTCTTTGTCACTGTCTTTGTTACTGTCTTTGTATTATGTGGGTCAACCTGGGTTTCCAATTTCAAAACCCCGGTTTCTGGTTTCAAAACCCCGGTTTCTGATTCGCTAACCCCACTTTCGTTCTCTCTGGTTTTCGGCCTGCCGCCTTTTGCGCCGTTTTCTTTTTGGGCCTGTCTCCTGTCCAGATCCCGTCGGATGGTGGTGAAAAGCATCCAGGCCATACCGGAAAGCTGTGGGATCTCCTGCCCGTTTGCATAGAGCCACACTGCCCGCATGGCCTTGCCCAAATCCTCATCGGAAATCCCCTCCATGTATTCTAGGTAGTCCTTAAATACACTGAAACTTTTTTCCTCCACGTTCGCACCTCCCACTTCATCCTCCCTTTTGTGCGCTGCCCGGTCTCATGGCAGGGCCCTTTAAAAGGGCAGGTCATCCTCCCCCAGGATCTCTTCCATCTCATCCCGGGAGAGCGGCCCCGCAGCGGGAAGGCCCCCAAAAGAGGGCGGCTCCTGAGTGCTTCTCTTATGCACAGAAGAAGTGGTATCCCCTTTGGATTCGCAGAAGTTGGCGTTCTGCACCACCACCTCCGTGGCCTTGCGCTTCACGCCGTCCTTTTCGTAGGTGCGGGTTTGGAGTATGCCGTTCACCGCCACCAGCTGCCCCTTCTGGAAGTATTTGCAGATGAATTCCGCTGTGCCCTTCCAGGCCACGCAGTCTACCCAATCTGTGTTGTATCCTCCATCACTGCTTTTCATGTTCCGCTGCACCGCCAGGGTGAAGCTGCAAACGGGGGTGCCGTTCTGGGTGGCCCTCAGCTCCGGGTCGGCGGCAAGCCTGCCCTGGAGCGCTATTACGTTAAGCATTGGTTTTCCTCCTATAAGTAATTTTTCCCGAACTCCCGTATAAAGTCGTAGGTGCTCCACCCCTGCTCCACCATGGCCTTGCGCTGGCCCCATTGGTGCAGGTACAGGGAGGTGTCCTTATCAAAGTGAGCGCCGTGCGGCGGCTCGTTGTGGCACCAGTGGCACAGTTCTACCACCAATCCGTACTTTTCAGATTTCTTGCGGTTGGCGGCGCCGAAAATGTGATGCTTCTCCACGGGGCCATACCTCCCGCACAAAAAACAATTGCCTGTCATCGTTGCCCCCAATCGTCCACCAGCAGGGCCAGCTTGTCCGGGGTGAGGGTTTCAATGCCCACCGCCTGGCAGTCCTGCACGATGTTGTCGATCAACCGGGACATCTGCCTGGTGTCGTAGGTGCTGGAACCATAGTACAGGGTGACATTGGTGCATCCCGGTATCTTGCTGGGAAAACTTTCAGCAATCCACCCCAGCCCGTTGTGCTTCCATCCCTCCACCAGCTTTTCCGCTGCCTGGGATTGGAAACAGCCCGTCACCGTGTTCCCGCCTATATTCCGGATAGCCTCCCGGTAAATTTCCTCTTTCGGGATCCGGGTAGCCTCGGCCAGCTTGTCCGCCAGCACCCAGAAATAGGCGTTGGCATCTAAACTGCGCTTCTTGTGCCGCTCCTTCACCTCGCACGTGTAGGTGCGCTGCTTCATGGAAAGCACAAACTGCCTCGCCGCTGGAAGGTTCTTCACTTTGAGGCACAGCTCCCCGTCTGGGGTGACACGGGCGCTGTCAAAGTCAAACTGCGTCATGTTTCCCCTCTCTGTGACAAGACAGGCACTTGCCGCCCCAGGCCTCCACAAGCTCTTTGCCTGTGTGGAAAACGCCGCTTCCATCCTTCATGCCTTTCTGTACCTTCCCGCACTTTTCGCACACGGCAGTAACGTCCTCGGGCCTGGTAGGTTCGGGAGGAATGCCGTACTTTGTTCTGTCCTTCTCCCAGTACACGTCCGCCCCTATGCCCAGGGCCTTTGCCGCCACGGAAATTGCGTCGGTCAGCGCCTGCTTGTAGCACTCGTCAGAGGTGTAAAGCCCGCCCTTTTCCTTGGCCACATAGGCGCTGCCGCCTGTGCCGGGGATGGGCTCGCTCCACTCCCCCTCCCATCTGTATTGCAGCGTAATGTTACAGAATGCGGATACCACGCCGTCCGCGCCTGGCTCCAGCCACTGGGAGAGGATGGCGTACTTCCATCCGATCCCGCAGGGGCCGAAGCGCTCCGTCAGCACCTTGATGCGCCACATGGGGTTGATATCCGTCATGCCTTTCAGGCGCCCGGCGGCGATGGGCTTTTTCGCTTCCTGGGGCACCTCCCGGAAGGAATCGTACAATTCAAGGTTGTTCATCCCGCACCTCACTTGATGTAGAGCTTCTGCCCCTGTTCCAGGGTCACGCCGGGAAGCTCTTTCCCCTCTTTCAGGGCGTTCTTCACCGCGGCCTTGTCGATCTCCGGGGCCTTCTGGCGGATGTATTCCTCATGGTCTAATGTGGCCCAGGCCAAAAAGGCGTTTTCGTCGGCGAATTTCACCGCCGCCGGGGTCTTTTTGATGGCCAGCCTGTTCCGGGGCGTCTCGATCTTGGTTTTCCCCAGGGCCTCCATATTGGTTTGAAGGTACTGTACCAGCCACTCCGCGCGGCTCCTGGCCGCCTTGGCCCGCTGGACCAGGTTGTCCGCCTCGTTCTTCAACGCCTCGGAGAGGTAGGTGTACTCCTTGACCACAGTAGCGATATTGTCATATTTTTCCTCGATCTCCCCGGACAGGCCCTCCAAGGTGTCGGCCACCGCTTGCAGGTCTGGTTCCTCCTGGCCCAGCATATCCATCAGCGCTTGATACTCTGTGGTCAAATCCCGCAAAGTCATGTTCATTCTTGTTCCTCCTTCACGGTGACCCCCGGCTCTTTCCCGGTGATCTCCAACCGGATGCTGCCGCACAGTTTCCGGTTTCCAATGCCGAACTTCTCCAAAATGGATGACAGCGGCTGCCCGTCGATAAACATCACCCCGTCTAAGAGTTCAATTGCGCCTGTCCCTTCCACCGTATATTTCACTTGACTTTTCCTCCGTTCCTGTTACAATAAAATTGGTTTTATTCCTTTGCCGCCTTTCCTGTCCCCACAGGGAGGCGGTTTTTCTTATGGGATCTCTTTTAGTTCTATCTTCCCGCAATCGTCCACCCGGTGGAACTGGTTTGCCAGGGGGATGAGCGCGTTCTGCGCCGCGATCACCTCCGGATCATCGCAAACCAGCCTGCAAAAGTGGTAGGCCAGCTGCGCCGCGATACGTTTGCACACTCTCACGCCCAAACTCCCGCACCACAAGGGCCAGCAGCTATAATCCAGGTTGGCTCCCTTCAGGTCGGCTCCCTCCAGGTCGGCTCCCTCCAGGTCGGCTCCCCTCAGGTCGGCTCCCCTCAGGTCGGCTCCCCTCAGGTCGGCTCTCCACAGGTCGGCTTCCCTCAGGTTGGCTATCCTCAGGTCGGCTCCCCTCAGGTCGGCTATCCTCAGGTCGGCTCCCCTCAGGTTGGCTTGTTCGCCCCCGGGTTCATTGTTAATCCATTTTTTGTGGAGTTCCAGTATTTTGCTTAATTTTTCCGCTTCCATTTTCTCCCTCCTTACGCCGCCCAGTAGTCCTCCCGCTCTTTCAAGCGGGGCTCTTTGGCCTTGCACTTCCTTTTGAGCTCCTTGGCCTTCCGGTCTGCGTCCCAGTCTACATAGGTGCCGTACAGCACCATAAACAGAAGCAGCGCGCCAAAAATCATCATTTCTACCATAGGGTCTCACTTCCTTTTTCTTTTTTTGTGGAGGCTTGTCCTTCCTGTTGCCCGTTTCATCAAACGGGCGGATTTTTCACAACAACTGTACCTTCACAGGGGCGCCGTAAGCATTCGACTCAATCATTGCCAATGCGGTTTCTATGGCCAGCCGGGTCCGGCGGTTTTCCTCTTCTGAAATCTCCGTGGGAACAAAGAGCCGCACAACCGAGGTGCCCATATCCCTTCCCCGTTTGTCCTTGTGCTGCGTTTGAATAACTTCCTCCAGCCTGTATTGCTTTTCTGCCATGAAAGATCACCTCCTGCATATGTATGTATCACGTTGTTTGTCCTACTCCCCCCCGTGGTATAATGGCGGGGGAAGAGAGGTGATTTTGTGAAACGCTCAGAATATGTAGCGCTCGTGAATGAAGTCATGGACGCCGAAACAGCTTACATCCGTAAAACGATGGCAAGCATCCAGGAGTCCGAAAACAAAGATATGCTTGCAGAGCTTTTGGCCTCTGCAATACTGGAAATCCCAGCGTGTGCCGCTCGAACTGCTGGTACCATCATCGAAAAGGCTGGCCTGATTGATTTTGAGCCAGAAGGTGCTGAATAACAGCATCACTCAGTCCGCTTTCTTGCCGTTCTTGTAGTCGTGATACAAGGGCGGCAATTTCTTTTGGCTCGCCTTTGATAAGGATTTCCATCTCCCTCACCCCCTCTCAGCTCGCTTTGTCTTTGGTTTCTTTCTCTCGCTTTCCGTGATATAATCTCTGGGAAAGGAGTTGCTCTATCATGAACAAGATCAACTTTTCCGAAGAAGAAATGGAAAACTTGAAAGCACTGTGCAAAAGCCCGGCCGCTCAAATTATCGATGAACTACGAGACTTGGAACAGCGCCAGAAACGGGGTAGCCGCCTTTCACTGGCTTTGGCCATCATTGGCACTGTCGCATCCGTTGTTGCCGCTGTTACTGGCATCATCGTGCTGCTTCAAGGCTGATCCCATTTCATCCAGCTTCAACCAAATATCTGTCAGCAGCAAGGTGTATCGGTCTTTTTCCTGCTGGCCTAAAATGTTGAGCAGCTGGACGTCACGGGATGAAAGGCTACACACTCTGGCCTCCACTCGCTGTTTTTTCTTGCGCCACACCGGCCTCACCCCCTCTCAGCTTGCTTTGTCTTTCATCTCTTTCTCAAACAGGTAATCCAACGTAAGGTCAGGGAAGAAGCGTTTTTGAATGGTGCTTGCATCTTCATAGGAAAACGGGACTTTCCCATCCAGCCTGTTTTGCAGAGATCTTCGACAAACACCAAGACTTTCCGCAATGACCTTTTTCTTAATTCCCCGCCTTGCAATTTCTCCCGCAAGGTTGGGGTAATAAACGACGGAATCCAATTCACCACCTCCGTTTCCTTATTTGGAATCCTATGGCTCTATTTTATATCCATATTTGGAATATGTCAAGAGCCTTTTTGGAATTTTCTTTTCCAAAATAGGAAATATATCTTGCATTTTTGTTTCTTCAATGGTATAGTATAGGCAACAGGGAGGTGCAAAGAATGTGGCTCACCGTTTTTAATCGTTTGCGTGAGAAATCTGGGCTTAGCTTAGATGATTTAAGTGAAAGGTCTGGTGTGCCTAAAAGCACCTTATCCAAAATCACAGCTGGGATAACAAAATCTCCCAGCATCGAAACTATCAAAAGCCTCGTATACGCTATGGGGTATACCCTGGCAGATTTAGATGAAAATGCAGTTCAAGAGTTCTCCCAAGAGGAATTTGCCCACATAAAAAAATACCGTGTGCTTGACACACACGGCAAAAGGGTAGTGGATCACGTGCTGGACGATGAATACGACCGCATGACCCACATAGAGAGCCGGGAAGAAAAAGGGAGCATCACCTATATCACCCTGTACGATCTTGCGGTTTCCGCAGGCACCGGCGAGCCTTTGGGGGACACCTATTATTCCACAAAGCTGGAAATCCCCACGGAAGAAGTCCCGGAGGAAGCCCACTGCTGCCTGCGGGTCAACGGCGACAGCATGGAGCCAGCCTACAAAGACGGCGACGTGGTGTTTGTCCGGCGCCAAGACGAGCCTGTGCGGGAGGGGGAGATCGGCATTTTCGCCCTCAATGGCGAAGGCTACATGAAGCGCCTGGGCCACAAAGAGCTGGAAAGCCTGAATCCCAAATACCCGGCCATCCCCATCCGCCAGTATGACGAGCTGCGCTGCTTCGGAAAAGTGCTGGGGAAATTGAGCAAATAGAAGGTACAGAACATGGGAAAGTTTTTTAAAAAGCTTTTTGGGCGTCCAAGTAAAGGTATGGAACCTTTAAGACAGCAAAAGGATCTTCCTTCTGTAACACCCTCTGATTGTGTGGAAATTTCTTACCGTCATATTGACACGGACGAGGGGGTTCCTACTCCCAAAGGAACGGTTCTCTCGTATTTAGATGCAGGAGCCTTAAAATTCTGGAACGGGAAGACTACAGATTATGAAATTCCGGAGTACTATCGAACAACAGCTTTTGGCAGGAATGTTCTCCCGGCAAAGGACCGACTCTTAGCGCAAGGTTTTTTAGAGGTGGGAGATTTACGAACAAATATCTCCTTGAAAACTGTCCCAGATCTCAAGGCCATCCTTGCCGAAAAAGAATTGAAAACAACGGGAAAGAAAGCGGAATTAGTACAACGTTTGCTGGACTATATATCGGAAGAAGAACTGGAAGAGCTGTTTCCTGTAGGTAAGTACAGAATTACTGAAACTGGGTTAAAGGCAGCCGAGCCATACTCCATTATCCAAGAAAACAACAATCATGCTTTACATTTCTCCTATTACCGCCTTTTGGAGGAAAAGGCAAAAACGCCGGGAAACTCCGACAACGCTATTATAACCAGGATCTTCTCTCAGGACATTCAAGAGTGCTACCGAACAGGGAATATTTCCACCTATCAACGGCTTATTTCTGATTGTGGCAGGTTTATGTTGGAAACCGGTGAGCCTGAACGAGCGGTAGAGTGTTACATTCTTGCTTATTTTGTATGGATCAAAGATACAGAAAGGCTGGGCCGTTCCATCACTGGCCCTGAGGGTTATTATATAGCCCAAAATATTGAATCCGCAGGGAAACAAGCTGGATACAGTTTGAACGGCCTGCTGGAGATGTTTCAAAGGATTGCCGTAGAATATCATCCTTTTGGAATCGGGTCAAAAAAAGACGTTCAAAAAGCTGTCAACGCTTTCCGAACAGCGTTAAAAATCTAAAGAGGAATGAGGGAATATCATGAAAAAGAAAATAGTCTCTTTATTGCTGGCCGCTGGCCTATGTTTGAGCATCGCAGCTTGCAGCGGAGGAAACAGCGGGCCATTAAGCAGCATTGAGGGAGCAAGCGCCGATCAGCTTTCCGCCATCCAGGATGTTCTGGACGAGTGCGGTATCGCTGTTCAGGCCTGCAAAGCTGTGGAAAACGAAAGCACCGGAAGCAATTTGGAAGGAGCAATAACAGACGCTTTAATGGAAGTCTATCTTCCTTATACAGTCACTGATGATGCTGGCAATACCTACCGGATGGTGTTGAACAAAGAAGACTACACTGTTTTTTCCATCGTTGATGAATCCACAAACGACTTTGTATATGGCGGTTTAGAGGGATTGTTCTCTACCGAAGAATAACAACGCATTCTACGTAGAAAGGAGCCTCACCATGAACAACGAAGAAAAGATTCTAAGCATTTTGGAGCAGATGCAAGGCCAGATGAATACCATGAACGACCGCCTGGAAAAGCTAGAACAAGGCCAGGCAGAAATCCGGGAGGAACTGGACGTCATCAAGGAGGACACGGCTATCACCCGGGAAGCCACCAACACCCTGCTGGACTGGGCCGAAAAAGCCGAGGTGCAGATCAGGATCCCCCTTTACAACAAGGAAGCCTAAGCTTGCCCACTACTTGCCAAGTTTCGCACACAGTTGGCAAAGTGAATTTCACTTACTTAGAGATCCTCTTAATTTATTAGAGTTTCTCAGAAATAAAAAAAGCCGCCCCAGTGCTGCAACACCAGGACGGCTGATTGGAGGCCCGAAAGAATTTGAGCAAACCCCGGGCAGGAACAGTATACCACCTCCCGGGCGTATTGTCTAGGAGGTGGTTTTTTGAACAGATACGCAGAATACATCCGAAAAAGCCGCGCGGATGACCCCCACGAAAGCTTGGAGGAAACACTGCAAAAGCACAAGGAAATTTTGGCAAAGCTGGTACTAGAGAAAGGCTATGTTGTGCGCCAAGAGGACGTGTACGAGGAAGTTGTGTCTGGTGAAAGCCTTTACTCAAGGCCCCAGATGCTCAAGCTTCTGGAGGCCGTAGAGGCTGGCAAATACGCCGGGGTGCTGTGCGTGGATATCCAGAGGTTGGGCCGTGGCTCTATGACGGACCAGGGGGTTATTTTGGACGCGTTTAAGAGCAGCGGCACTAAAATTATTACGCCGACGCGGGAATACGACTTAGCTAACGAAACAGACGAAACATACACCGAGTTTGAAACCTTTATGAGCCGCCAGGAATATAAGCTCATCCGCCGAAGATTGCAGCGGGGGTTGCGCTCCACCATTGAGGCTGGGGGCTACATAGCCAACGCCCCCTTTGGCTATGAAAAATGCAAAGTAGGGAAAACGCCCTCGCTCCGAATTTATGAGCCGGAAGCAAAGTTTGTGCGATTAGCCTATGACCTGTACTGCCAGGGAGTGGGGTGCCAGCACATCGCAGACAGGCTCAACGCTGAGGGGGCCAAACCCCACCGGGGTGACCAGTTCAATCGGAACTCCGTGCGGTTTATGCTCACCAACCCTGTGTACATCGGCAAAATCGTGTGGGACCGAAAAAAGCATATCCGCAAGGGTGCCAAGGGAAACGCCAAGCACATCACCTTATACACGCCTAAGGACCAGTGGACGGTCACCCAGGGGCTGCATCCTCCCCTCATCACCCAAGATAAGTGGGACCAGGTGCAAGAAATCTTTGCCAAGCGCTACCGTACCCCCAGCTACACAGGGGTGATTGAGAACCCCTTGGCCGGGTTGATGATCTGTGGCAACTGCGGCAAGCATATGCAGCGGGCGGCCCACATGAGGGGCGGTCCCTTCCTGCTGTGCACCAACAGGGGGTGCATCCCTATGTCGAAGCTTCCGCTGGTGGAAGAGCAGGCGCTGCTGGGGATTTCCAAGAAGCTGGAGGAACTGCGGTACAAGGCCGACGGGACGCAAGACGCCGAGGCGGACACCTCCAAGCAAGAGAAAGCTGCCATTCAAGCGCAGATCGAAACCGCCCGGCGGCAGGACGCGAAGCTTCACGATCTGTTGGAGCAAGGAGTCTACGACATTGACACGTTTTTACAGCGCCACGGGGTCTTAGTGGATAGAATCAAGCATTATGAGGAGGTGCTCAGCAGCATCCGTCCCACCAAGCAGCTGGACACCGACGCGATGGCCGACCGGGTGGAATATGTACTCAGCGCTTACCACGGTGCCACCCCCGAGGAGCGGAACCACCTCTTAAAATCCGTTGTGGAGAAGATTGTTTACCACAAGGAAAAAGGCGCAAAACCCGCAGATTTTACCCTGGATGTTTATTTGTTGCCTATATACCTCTAAAGCGACAGTACTATGACAAAGACTGCTTAGAGGACATACGGGTGCTGTTCCCCGCGGCACGGCAACCCCTGGTGGACAGCGCCACCAACGTGCGCGTCCGGGACGTGAACGTCATCACGGTGTACATCGATCTGCAGCCCATCCCATTTAACAAGGGCTTCTACTCGGTGGACATGACCTTTTTCTTTGACGTGGCCCTGGACCTGTTTGGCGGCACGGCCTCTTGCCCGGTGCCCATCAACGGCGTGGCTATCTTCAACAAGAAGGTGGTCCTCTACGGCAGCGAGGGCAACGTGAAGCTGTTTACCTCTGGCTGTGACATGGATACCCTGCAGGCGGAAGACGCCCGGGTGCTGCCCAAAGCCACGGTCCAGGTGGCCCAGCCTGTGGCCTTGTCCGCCCGGCTGTGCGACCACCCCTGCGGCTGCGAGCCCTATTGCCGCATCCCCGAGAGCATCTGCCAGCGTTACGGCGGCGATTTTGAATCTTGCCCCCAGAAAAACACGGTGTATGTCACCATTGGGCTGTTCATCATCGTCCAGATCGTGCGCAATGTGCAAATGCTGATCCCTGCCTACGATTTCTGCATCCCGGAGAAGGAGTGCGTGGCTTCCAGCGACAACCCCTGCGAGCTGTTCCGGCGCATCGACTTCCCCACCAGCGAGTTCTTCCCGCCCAAAGCCACCGACCTGGGCGGCGGCTGCAAGTAACACCTCCAAGGATTCCCTACCCGGCCCCTGCCAAACGGCGGGGGCCTTCTTGGTTCCCCCATTGACAAACTGGGGAAATCGAGCTATACTGTTCGTATCCTAACAATTCAGGAGTGTGAACCACTGTGGAATATCAAGAGGACCTGGGCTTTCAAATCCGCACACTTTCGCACCTGGTGAAACGCATGGTAGACCAAACTGCTTTCTCCGGGACAGACGCCCATCCCACCGGTGTCCAAGGATGGATACTGGGCTATCTATATACCAACCAAGACAAAGAGGTGTTCCAGCGGGACATCCAACAACAGTTTTCCATCCGTAGGTCTACGGTAACGGGTATCTTACAGCTGATGGAGAAAAATGGGCTGATCACCCGCAGCTCGGTGGACCGGGACGCCCGCTTAAAAAAACTGGAGCTGACCCCCTATGCCATCGAGCTCCATGAACGGGTAGGCCGCAGCATCCGGCAGGTGGAAACCAGCCTTGCCGAAAGCCTAAGCCCGGAGGAAAAAAAGGAGTTCATCCGCCTGTGTGAAAAAATCCGCGCCAGTTTGCTCAGCAGTGATACCACTGCCCCCACAAATAAACGGGCGTGAAAAAAAACTGGCTTTTTCGAAAACTTTTAGCCACACTTTCCACTAATTCACAGTTTATTCACTTTTTCACCATATTCTTGTAAAACTAGGTCGGTATAGTAATTGTTAGCAAACTAACAAGAGGGTGTTCTCCCCCTTTGTTTGCTCCCAAAATACAGGAGGTCAACCATACAATGAGCAAGCTGGACAAAGTGACAAAAGCAATTGAAAAAGGCAAGGAAGCCGCCCTGATTAAGCTAGCTGGCGACAAGGATGAGGAAGTGAAGCTGGCAGCTATCGCCGGCATGGGAAAAATCGGCAAGGACGATTCTTTCAACATAATTGTCCCTGATCTGCTGACAGACGAAAACCCCAAAGTGCGCGCCGCCTCTGCGGAAGCTCTGGGTGAGATGAACAATGAACACGCTAGTGCCCACCTGCGCTACTATCTGGAGCGTGAAAAAGACGCCACTGTGGTTGCTGCTATCAAGAAGGCCATCGCTGCCTTGAACAAAGGAGAATAAACCGGTTCCTGAAAAAAGCACCCAAAGCTTTTGCGGCTTTGGACGGTTCTTTTTGTTTATGCCTGTTCAAAAGGGCTCCCTGAAGGGAGCCCTTTTTTTCACGCTTTTACTTTGTTTCTGTGGAGAACAGGGTCCTGCGCCCGGAAACGAGGATTCCCTCGCCAATGAGGAACAAAATGGCCAAACTGATAACGCCAATGGAATCCCGGCCGGTAAACTGGGTGAACAGCCCCACCAGCAGCGGCCCAATCACCGCGGCAAACTTGCCGAAGATATCGAAGAATCCAAAGTATTCGTTGGAGCGGTCCGGGGGGATCAGCTTGCCAAAATACGAGCGGGACAGCGCCTGGATACCGCCCTGGACTGTTCCCACCAGGAAAGCCATGCACCAGAACAGCGCTTGGGAAAGGGCCAACGCGCTGGGGCTTTCGGGGTTTTGCTCAATGTTAAAGCCCATAAAAAAGCCCACCAGCGTGATACAGAAGTAAACGCCCACCGCGCCGCACAGCAGGTTGATGGACCCCACCTTCCCCGCCAGCTTACCGAAGAGAATGGAGAAAGGCATGGCCACGATCTGGGTTGCCAGCAGTGCCAAAATCATACTCACGGTGTCCAGGCCTAGCTTAGTGCCATAGGAAGTGGACACGGATATAATGGTATTAACACCATCGATGTAGAAAAAGTAGGCAATGATGAACAGGAACACCCGTTTATGGGTGAAGATATCCTTGGCAGTGCGCCAAAGATTTTGAAATGTAGAACGGAACAAATGCCCCCTTTTCGCCTCCACATAGTGGATTTGATGGACGTTTTTCAAGAAGGGGATGCTGAACACCAGCCACCACACACTGGTGAGGACGATGACTAGCTTAAAGGCCGTGGGGTTCTCCATGCCCATGACAAAGAGGATGACAATGGACAGGATAAAGGGGATGGTACTCCCGCCGATATAGCCCATGGCGTACCCCCAGGAGGAAACACGGTCCATCCGTTCCCGGGTGGTGACGTCGGTAAGGAAAGCATCGTAAAACAGGCAGGAACCGGAGAAGCCAATGTGGCTCACCACATACCCTACCAGCAGCAGGCGATAGTCATCGGACAAGGCGCTGATCAAGGTGAATGCAACACCCAAAATCAGGCAGGCCACAAACAGCCGCTTTTTATGGCCCTTGTGGTCCGCCAAGGAACCCAGCACCGGCGCGCAAACCGCCACCAGGAACGTGGCCACTGAAGTGCCGTAAGACCACAGTACCAAGTTGTCCGCTCCGGCCGCAGCGCACACATTGCCAAAGTAGATGGGGAACAGCACTGCCATGATGTTGGTGGCGTAAACGGAGTTGGCCCAGTCGTAAAGGATCCAGCTTTTTTCCGCTTTTGTAAATTTCTTGGACGATGTTCGAGAATCCGTTGCCATGGGAGATCCACCCTTCCAATTGTTTTCTTGGTTTCATCATCCCATATTTACGTTAAATTTGCAAGAGATTTTTGTAAAGTTCTTCTAGAAACCTCTATTTTTTCACTGCTTGTCCCATCAAACTTCTCCGCAAACCGTTCCTCTATGCGAAATCCTTGGCATAGAGCCGGACTTTAGCCTGCCCCCTCAACTCCGGGCCAATCTTCCTACGCAGCTCTCCCCCTGGACCTCTAGAAGCTCCACCGGCAACAGCTGCCCAGATAGGTCCTTCCCGCTGGGGGCCAGCACATGGGTGTAATTGCGGGTATACCCCTCCCAGACACCCTGTTCCCGCTGCTGCTCGAAGAGCACCTCTTCCACCTTGCCCACCTGGGCTTGGAGGAACGCTTGCTGGGTGGTTTTGGTCACCTGGATCATCTGGCGGCTGCGCTCTTCTTTAACTTTGTTGGGCACCTGACCAGGGGCGTCATAGGCACGAGTCCCAGGCCGCCGGGAGTAGGCGAAAACGTGGACTTTGGCAAAAGCGATCTCCCGGGCAAACTGAAGGGACTGTTCAAACTCCTCCTGGGTTTCCCCGGCAAACCCCACCATGATGTCCGTGGTGATCGCACAGCCGGGGAACGCCGCCCACAAGTTTCCTACGATCTGGCGGTACTCGGCCGTGGTGTAATGGCGGTTCATCCGCCGGAGGGTGGCATCGCAGCCGCTCTGCAGGGACAGGTGGAACTGCGGGCAGAGTTTCTCCTCTTTGGCCATGCGGGCAATCACATCCGGGGTGAGCTGCTCCGGCTCCAAAGAGCCCAGCCGCACCCGGGAGATCCCCGGGGCCTGGCAGGCAGCCTCCACGGCGTCGCACAGGTGCAGGCCCAGCTCCCGGCCATAAGCCGGCAGGTTGATACCGGTGAGCACCACCTCTTGGAACCCCTGCTCCCCCAATCGCCGCACCTCTTCCTGGATATCCTCCAAGGGTTTGGAGCGCACCCTGCCCCGGGCATAGGGGATAATACAATAAGAGCAGAACCGGTCGCAGCCGTCTTCAATTTTCAAAAAGGCCCGGGTCCTGCCGTGGAAGGTGGAAACAGCCATGCGTTCAAACTTCTCCCCCTTCTCGTGAGGGGCGATGTCCACAATGCGCTGCTTGGAGGACAGGTACTCCATCACCCGGGGGAGCAGGTCTGCCCGACGGGCATTGCCCAGCACCACATCGGCTTCTAGCAGGGCGGCAGCCTCCTCCGGGAACGCCTGGGGCATACAGCCAGTGAGCACCGTCACGGCGCCTGGGTTTTCCTTCCGGGCACGGCGCAGGGTCTGGCGTACCTTCTGGTCACTGGTGGCCGTCACGGTACAGGAATTCACCACCACCACGTCTGCCTCCTCCCCGGAAGCAGCCTCCTGAAAGCCCCCGGCAAGCAGCGCTTCCAACATGGCTTCCGACTCATATTGGTTCACCTTGCATCCCAAGGTGATGATTTTTGCTTTCATATGGGATGTTCTCCTTTCAGCGTTCCTGGCTGGCGGCCTGTTCCAGTTCCTCCAGCTCTTCTGAAAGCTGGGTCCACTCCAGCAGCAGGGACTCGCCCTTCTCGTGAAGGCCGGCAATCTCTTGGGAGGCGGTGGTAACCGCCTCGTAATCCGCGGCAACCTCCGGGTCCTGCAGCTTTTCCTCCAGGGCCTGGATGCGCCCTTCGTTTTCTTCAATGGCCTCTTCCAGCCGTGAAAGGGCAGTGCGGCGTTTCCGCAGGTCCGCTTCCCGCTCCTTGCGCAGCTTGTACAGGTTCACTTTCACCGGCTGGGGATTCTGCTCCTGGGCGGCAGCCTGTTCTTTCTCCCGCTGCTCCAGGTAGCTGCCGTAGTTGCCCAGGTACAGCTTTGCTCCCTCTTTCCCCAGGACGTACACCTTGTCCGCCAGCTTGTTGATGAGGTACCGGTCGTGGGACACCACAAACAGGGTGCCGTCGTATCCGGAAAGGGCATTCTCTAAGGCCTCGCAGGAGCCGATGTCCAGATGGTTGGTGGGCTCGTCCAGCAGCAGGAAGTTGGCCTTACTGAGCATCAGCTTTAACAAAAGCACCCGGGCACGCTCCCCGCCGGAAAGGGTCCCCACCAGCTTGAACACGTCCTCCCCTTTAAAGAGGAACACCGCCAGGGCAGAACGCACCTGGGTTTGGGTCATCTGGGGATGGATGTCCCAGATCTCATCCATCACGGTTTTCTCATCGTGGAGACTCAGCTGGGACTGCTCATAATACCCCACATCGATGGCGGAACCTAGCCGCACCACGCCAGTGTCCGGCGTGTACTGCCCTAGGAGGATCTTAAAGAGGGAGGTTTTTCCACAGCCGTTGGGGCCGATGAGGAACACCTTCTCCCCGTGTTTGATCTCCAAGCCCACGTTTTCGAAAAGCTTGGGGCCTCCAAAGGACAGGGAAAGGTCTTGGGCGGTGAGCACATCGTTGCCGCCCCGCCGGCTGGCCTTGAACTGGAACCGGATGGACTCCGGGTCCTCTTCCGGGCGCTCCAGGGTGGCCTCCAGACGGTCAATCTGCTTTTGCTTGCTGGCAATGGTCACATAGTTGCGCTCCTGGTTCCACCGGCGCTGCTGCTCAATGATCCCTTCGATGCGCTGGATCTCCTTCTGGGTGTTTTCATACACCCGCTGCATGGCAAGCCTGCGCTCCTCCCGCAATTCCAAATGGCGGCTGTAATTGCCCTTATAGGACACAATGGTCTTGTTCTCCATCTCCAAGGTGCGCTCTGTGACTTTGTCCAAAAAGTACCGGTCGTGGGAGATGACAATGTAGGCGCCGCTGTAGTTTTTCAAGAAATCCTCCAGCCACTCCACCGCCTGGATATCCAGGTGGTTGGTGGGCTCGTCCAACAACAGCAGGTTGGCCCCACCCAGCAGCATTTTCGCCAGCTGGAGTTTGGCCTTCTGCCCGCCGGACAGCACCCCCACCCGGTTTTCCAGCTGCTCTTCGGTAAAGCCCAGGCCCAGCAGGGCGCTGCGGGCCCGGGAACGGCAAGTCAGCCCCCCGGCGTCCACAAAGCGGTCGTTCAGCTCTGACTGCCGGAAAATCAGCCGCTCCATCTCCTCTTCCCCCGGATGGGAGGACAGCAGGTTGGCAAGGTCCTCCAGCTCCCGCTCCATCCGCAGCAAAGGGGCAAAGACTGTCATCACCTCTTCAAAGGCGGTTTTGTGGAAGTCCCGGCAGACGTGCTGTTCCATGTAGCCCAACACCGTATCTTTTCCAAAGACCACAGTGCCGGCATCCGGGGTGTACTCCCCCGTGAGGACTTTAAACAGGGTGGTTTTCCCGCTGCCGTTGACCCCTACCAAGCCCACGCGCTCGCTTTTCTGCATCTCAAAAGAGATATCCTGAAGGATCACTTCCTCCCCAAAACTCTGCTGTATGTGATTTACCGTTAAGATCGCCATAATGGTACACCTGTCATTTTCAAAGGATTTTGCTCATAATCTTTTTCATTATACAGGAAAATGCGGAAAAGGGCAACCATCTTTCCGGTGGCCTCCCTTTTTCCTAGTGCATATAATGTACCAACGGCATTTATGGAAGGGGTCTTTTTTTATGTGTGGTTTCGCGGGATTTAGCGACTATCAGCAGGGCTTTCAGGGGCCGCCCCAACGGTGGCTAGATCTGGCCCGCCGCATGGCAGGGCGTATTGCCCACCGGGGGCCGGACGCCCAAGGGGCGCACTTTTCCCCGCAATGTGTGCTGGCCCATGCCCGTCTGGCTGTGATCGATCCGGAACACGGGCACCAGCCTATGAGCCTCCCCTGGCAGGGGGCAACGGCAACCATCGCCTACAACGGCGAGATCTACAACGCCCCCGAGCTTCGCCAGGATCTGGAAAGCAAGGGGTTTGCCTTCTCCACCAGCTGCGACACAGAAGTGGTGCTGACAGCTTATCTGGCCTACGGGCCTAACTGCGCAGAAAAACTCAACGGCATTTTTGCCTTTGCCATCGACGACCCCATCCACCGGCGGACCTTCCTCTGCCGGGACCGGTTTGGGGTCAAACCCCTGTTTTACACCGTGCAGGAGGGACGGCTGGCCTTCGGGTCAGAGATCAAAGCACTGCTGGAATTCCCCGGTGTCCGGCCGGTGGTGGGGAAAGAGGGGCTCCAGGAGATCTTCGGCCTGGGGCCGGCCCGCACCCCTGGCTGCGGCGTGTTCCAAGGCATCCACGAGGTAAAGCCAGGCCATGTGGCGGTGTTTGACCAGTTGGGGTTCCGGGAGATGCCCTACTTCGACTTGGAAGCCCGCCCCCACGAGGAAACATACCCGGAAACGGTGGCCCATTTGCGGGAACTTTTGCTGGACACCGTAGACCGGCAGCTGATCTCGGACGTTCCCCTGTGCACTTTCCTGTCCGGCGGGCTGGACTCCAGCGTGGTGACCGCCATTGCCGCCCACCGGCTGAAAGAGCGGGGACAGCAGCTTTCCACCTACTCCTTTGAATACGAGGGCAACGAGGACTTCTTCACTCCCTCCTCGTTCCAGCCGGACCGGGACCAGGCCTGGGCGGAACGGGTCAGCGGGAATTTGGGCACAGACCACACCACGCTGCTCTGCGGCAACCAGGCCCTGGCAGACTCCCTGGCCGAGGCAGTGATCGCCAAGGACCTGCCCGGTATGGCCGATGTGGACGGCTCGTTGCTGTACTTTTGCAAACTGGTGAAACAGCGTCACACTGTGGCCCTGTGCGGCGAGTGTGCCGACGAGATCTTTGGCGGGTACCCCTGGTTCCACCGGCGGGAAATGTACAACGGCACCCGGTTCCCCTGGTCTGGCAACCTGGACTTGCGGGCCAGCCTGCTGAAGCCGCAACTGCGGGAAGAACTCCACCTGGAGGAGTATGTCACCCGGCGCCTGGAAGAGAGCTTGGCCTCTGTTCCCAGCCTGCCAGGAGAGGACGCGGAAACCCTGCGGATGCGGCAGCTGAGCTATTTGAATATGCACTGGTTCATGGCCACACTGCTGGACCGGAAAGACCGGTGCAGTATGTGGAGCGGGTTGGAAGTGCGGGTGCCCTACGCCGACCACCGCATCGCCCAATATGTGTTCAACACCCCCTGGGAGTTCAAATGCCCTCACGGGGAATCCAAGGGGCTGCTGCGGGACGCCGCCCAAGGGCTCTTGCCGGATGAGGTGCTCCACCGGAAAAAGAGCCCCTACCCCAAGACCCACAACCCCGGGTATGAAGCTATCTTGAAGCGTCGGCTGGGGAAAGTTCTACAGGACAGCGCCCAGCCCATTCACAAGCTGCTGTCTGAAGAAACAGTCCGTGGGCTCCTGGATCAATCCTTCGATTACGGCAAGCCCTGGTTTGGCCAGCTGATGGCCGGGCCGCAACTGCTGGCCTACTTGCTTCAGATCAACGCTTGGCTTCTCCGCTACAACATCTACCTGGATCTCTGACAAAAACGGGCCGCCTTTTTGGGCAGCCCGTTTTTTAACGCAGTCCCCCTTGCTCCATGCGCAGCACCGTGGCCTTTACCTCCACCGGGTACTGGCACTGGGGCAAAACCCCCTCCCAGTTGTCCCGGATAGACTCCCACTGCTTTGGGGACTGCTGATAGAGCAGCGTGCCAAACCCAAAGATGTCGCAGCGATCCTGAAAAATGGACTGTTCCAGGGCAGCTGCCATCTCCTCCTCAAGGGTTTCCTCCACGGCCTGTTCCACCCAGCCAATGAAGGATTCCTCCAACCTGGCACGCTCCCCCGACAGAGAGCTGACGTCCGCCGTAACCTGGCAAACCGTCTTAAAAACAGGCAGCCCCTCTTGGAACGTGACCTCCCGTTTTGTGTGGCAGCTGGAAATGGTCAAAGTCACTGTCCCAAATTTTTCCCCTTCCACCACCAGCTCCCCCTGGTGCAGACCACCTTTCAAAGCCAAGTAACCTCTGGTTTCCTCCAAGGTGAGGATGTCCGCCAATTGATAGTCCTTGAAAATCGCTGTCCCCTGCAACACCGGCCGGCCCTCGTCCAACCCAATCACCGGGAGCACTGGCGAAGATCCCTCCCGCTTGGCAGCATTGACAAACTCCAAAATGTCCACAGAAGCAGCCTTTCCTGTATATTCTCCCCCCTGGTTCAGCCGCCGCAGCGTCTCCATGGAGGGAGGGTTCTCATCCGGATCCAGGATCTCTTCCGCTTCCCCTGCCGCAAGGTACACCTGCACGGAAGGCCGGGTGGTGTAGTACCGGACAAAGAAATCCATGGCGCTGTCCAGGCCCGCCTCCCCGCAGGAACGGCCAAACACAACCAAGTAGTTGTGGGCGTAAAAGGGTTCCCGGCCTGTGGAAAGGGAAAGGTTGCTCAACGCTTCCAGCACAGACATCCCCTGGCAGGTAAACACTTCGTCACCCTCTTCCCCAGGGTCCGCAGCCCGGACAGTCACCTGGTACCCTTCCCGGGCCTGGTCCACACCAATGGCCTGGATGAGGATACGTTCTTGCAGCTCCCGATAGCCGCAGCCGCTGAAACACAGGCATAAAAACAGGACACTTAACAACATCCGCATCCACCGCATCAGCCTTTCCCCCTTTCCCTGCGAATCTTGCGTGCCACCAGGATCCCCAAAGGCACCCCCGCCCCCAGGATACCCGTCAGCACCAGCCAAAGCCTCGTGTCCATCAAAACGGACTGGAACAGATAGGAGGACCCAATGGCAAAACCCAGCCCCACCATGGCCCCACCGGAAACGGTCAGCAAAAGCAGCGAATATTTCCCTTTGGTCAGCGTGGCAGCGCACACCTTGCAGGCGGTCAAGGCGCAGGCGCTTTGGACGATCAGCCCCATGAGCCAAACGCCGGTAAACACACCATCCAGCCGCTGCATGGAGGACACCTCTGTAATGGACATCAGGGCATAGACTGGGAAATTCTGGGTGTAGGCGTACTGCCCCAGGCAACCGGCAATCAACAGGATAAGCACCCCTACATAGAGGCTGGTGCTCTCCATCCACACCGCAAAACCCAATCCTTTCCTTCCCCGGACGTAGGGCAGCAATACCGCCATCTCCGCAAACAGGGAGGTGCGTGAAAGGAACAGCGCCCCTCCGCGCAGCAGCTGGGCGGGTCCTCCCGCTAACAGAGGCTCCAGGTTCTCTGTGTCAAACCGCCGGGCCACCAGGGAAAACACCAGCACCGTCCCCAAAAGCAACAGCACCAGCACACAGGCAGAGGTCCTGGCAATGGTTTCCAACCCCCGCCATGCCCCGTAAACCGCCACCGCAACCAGCACCAGCAGGATCAGCACCGCTGGAAAATCGGGGTTCACGTTGTCCAGCAAAAACAGCTGGAACAGAGCCAGGGACACCCCATTCATCACCAGGAAATACAGGATGTAACCCAGAGGAACCATCTTCCCCAGTGATCCCCAAAAACGGACAGCTGCTTCTCCGATGGAAAGCCGGGGCTCCTGCCGGTGCAGAACCCAAACAGGCAGCGCCAGCAACACCCCCACCGCCATGGCCAGCAGATAGGAGAGGATGCCGTCTAGCAAGCTTTCCCCAGCGGCATACTGGGCATTGAGGGCGATGGTGATGGTGATACGGGAAACAAATTCCATCCCGAAAAATTGAGCCGCGCTGATGGTGTGTTGACGCTCCACAAAACCCCTCCTTTCACCAGGGATGACTGCCGGGCATATCCTGAACCTTGGCATCCTCCCGAGAGAGCCGCTTCCAGCCCGCCCTGAAAAACACATCCCGCAACACCAGCTTCCCCTGGAAGGGGGATACCGGCGACAGCAAGGGAACCCCAAAACTTTCACTGCCGCACAGATCCATCAGCAGGAAAACTAGGCCGGCCATCACGCCCCAAATCCCCAAAAAATTACCCGCCAGTAAAAAAGCCAGCCGCAACAGGGACAGTGGTTCGTACAGCCGGGGAACTGCATATCCGGCGATGGCGGTGAGGGCCACCACCAGCAAGGAGGGCGCGCTGACAAGCCCGGCCGCCACAGCGGTGTCCCCCAGCACCAAACCGCCTACAATGCTCACCGTGGCAGACAGGGACCGGGGCGCCCGCAGCCCCGCCTCCCGCAGGACTTCATAGAGGAAGTACAGAGCCAAGGTTTCCATCATCACTGGGAAAGGCGTCTGGGCCTGGGAACGGGCGATCTCCAACAACAAAGGCTGGGGAAGCAGCTCCGGATGATGGACCACCACCGCCACATACAGCCCCGGCAGGAAGGCGCTGAGAAAAAATGCCAGGTACTTCAGCCACCGGATGAAGGTGCCGTAAAAAGGTCGGGTCAGGTAGTCATCCAAAGTCTGGAAATTCTCCACAAACAGGAAAGGCAGCACAATCACGCTGGGGGTGCCCTCTACCAGCAGGGCGATCCGCCCCTCCTCCAGCTTGCCGCACACCACGTCAGGCCGCTCGGTCAGCCCCACACCGGAAAACAGGCTTCCCCTGTCCAGAAAACCCGTCAGGTAACCGGCACCCAACACGGTTTTCAAGGGACACACCGCCAGGGTTTCCCGCACCCGCTGGAGGATTTTCTCCGAGGCAATGCCCTCCATGTAACAGAGGATGATAGGCGTATGGCTTTGGCTTCCCGCTTCCAAAGGCTGGAATTTCAGCGCTGTGCTCTTCATCCGGCGGCGGATCATAGCCATATTCAGCTGGTTAGACTCGGTGAAACCGTCCTTGGCCCCCCGCTGCATCACCTCGTTTTGAGGCTCCTGGGGGCCGCGGTAGGCAAACCCCTGGACGCCGGAAACCAGCCCTTCCCCGCAGCCGTCCACGCACAACAGGACAAAACCGCTCATCAGCAAGGTGAGCAGCTTCGGCAGCTGGTTTTCCCGTTTGAGTTCCGCCGCGCTGAGCACTTCCCTTTCGATCTTCTCCAACATTCCTTGGGCCGGCCGCGGATAGCCCGTGGTTTTCAGCAGGGGTTCCAGCACCGTCAGGGCAATGACCTCTTTGTTTACAAGGCCGTCCACAGCAAACAATGCCACAGCCCGCCCCTCTATCTCCACCTGCCGCACGATCAGGTCCATGGCGTTGGAAAACTGGCTTTGAAAATACGCCTTATTTTTCTCCAAGCTTGTGGACAGGACATTCCTCTCTCCCTTCACAGCTAGTTTCCCCCCTTTTTTCATGGTACACTGCTAGGTTCTCCATCCTTCCGGGAGTTTATACGCGCATAATCGAAGCGAAACAGGGCAGTGTAACAGGAAAAGGGGGATCGCGATGCTGGCTTCTTTGGGAAAGACCCTATTGATGTATGGGGCAATTTTAACGGCGGTTCGGTTGATGGGGAAACGGCAAATCAGCCAGCTGCAAACTTCCGAATTGGTGGTAACACTGTTGATTTCCGAGCTGGCGGCTCTGCCCATCCAGGGACAGGGGCAACCCCTGTGGACAGGGCTGCTGCCCATGGGCGTATTGGTAATCTGCGAACTTGCCATGTCCCTGCTGATGCTGAAAAACGGGCCATTCCGCAAGCTGGTGTGCGGCAGCCCCACCGTGGTGATCCAACGGGGCCAAGTATTGCAGCAGCAGATGCGCCGTCTGCGCCTAACCACCGAAGACTTGTTTGAACAGCTGCGTCAAAACGGGGTATTCTACCTGGAGGACGTGGCCTGGGCCATTATCGAAACCAACGGGAATATGAGTGTGATCCGCTGGCCGGAAAAAGATGCCGTCACCCCCAAAGAATTGGGGCTCAAAGCAGAGGCCTCCTACCTGGAAGTGGTAGTCATCAGCGACGGGGAACTCTCCCAAGACTCCCTGGAACTGTGCGGCAAAGATAAAACCTGGGTGCAGCGGCGCCTGAAAGAACAGGGCCTCCAGCAAAAGGATGTTTTTTTAATGACGGCGACCACCAACGGCAAATGGCGGGTCATCAAAAAGGAACCCAAAAAGCCCAAATAGGCCAGGTGGCAAAAAGGCCCCGCCGCGCAGTGCGGCAGGGCCTTGGGGCGGGCCCTTTTTTAACCCGCCTCTTCCTGCATATTCTGTTGAATATACCCTTCCACCTGGTCCAGGGGGATCCCCAGGGCAATGGACAACTCCCCGTGAAGCAGCCCTTCGGCTTTTTTCCGGTAGCGCTGATCCACTTGGCCCATTTTCCGGCCCTTCCGCACCGTTTCCCGGTACTTGTGACGGATGCCTTTGATCAAGCTCACCAGCGTCCTGCATTGGTGAGACTGGAGGGAAGCCTCATAGTGGATCCGCAGATTGGTAGGGTTGCGTTCGGTGCACAGGTCCTCCTGGATGAAGGGGATCTGGCGGATTAAATCCCGGGCCTGCTCTTTTGTCATAGCGGGGCGCATAAACACGCCGCTGTCTACAGGGGTATAGATCCTTTCCGCTTCAAACATGGGCTGCAAGGTGTAATACTCCCGGCTGGGGTCTGCCGATTTTCCCTCCAGCGTGCCCACTTGGATCACACGGCACACACCGCTGCTGCCGTACACCACTAAATCCCCTGGCTGAAACATTTCAGGTACCTCCTTGTCTTTTTCTCGGCGGCACTGCCTGCGGCCAGCCACGACCGGCAGGATGCCCGCCATTTTCACAACGGTTTCCTTTCATTTGTATTATACCACTTTTTTATAGTAAAGTGTAAGGGGATTTTCCCGGAAACCCTGCTTTTTTGAGAAAAAGCCGAGAATATACCTGTCTTCCCTATCCTTCTCTGGGGGAACCCCTTCCTCATTTCCACTGAGCCAGCGGCCGGCGGAACAATCCCAGCAGCACAGCCATCAGCAAGCTGATAGGAAACCCCAAGGAAGGCCCGCCTCATCCGCGGGAGTGATGGTGCCCCGTTCGATCATATCCAGGATTTTATATTTTTCTTGGTTCATTTCTCTCCTCTTCAAAATTTTCTTGTCAATCAGTGGCCTGCTGAAATACCCTTGCACAGCCCCATGGAGCCGCTGACAGTTTCCAGGTGCAGCTGGGTGCCTCCCGACCCATATACGGCGGAACCTTCCCGCTTTCCAAGTTTCCCGGTAAGGGGGAACTGGGAGGAAAAGCGCCCAGACAGACTGCTGTACTCCACTGTAAATCCTGGCTCCCCTTCCGGCAAGACCGCCTCTACTGGCCCGGAAACGGTTTCCAGCTTTACCTTCCGGGGATGCTGCCCTACCTGCACTGTCAAAGGTCCGGAAACCGTGCTCAACTTCAACTCTTCCCCATTGCCGATGGCGGTCAATGGGCCGGACACGGTTTCACCCTTGAAATACTGGGCCGCAAACTCCAAGATCCGCTGTTCCCCTGAGATCGTTTCCACCCGCAGTTCCCCCACAGAGGCACCTTCCATCTGTACCTCCCCGGAAGTGGTTTCCACCCGCATCTTCTCAGCCCGCAAACCATGGCAGTACACCATGCCGGAGGTGGTTTCCAGGTTGCCCTTTCCCAGGCTGATCCCCGCCAAACACAGGCTCCCGGAAGTGTTCTCCGCCCGGATCTCTTCCAGGACAGCATCCGTGGGCAGTTCCACTACCAAGTGCTTTTTTAAACGCCAACTGCCAAAGCGTATCCCGTTCTCGTTCCACTGGATGTGGAGCTTGCCGTTTTTCTCCCGGATCCCCATGCGCTCGCTGTCCTCCAGCGGCCGGGGAGAATACTCCGCCACCCGGATGGTATCCCCTTCCCAAGGGCGAATCTCCACCGGGCCATTCCACCATTCGATTTTTAACTGGGTGACAACGCCCCCCACTGGCTGCTGGTACTGGTTTTCTTCCAGGGGCAGGGCAAGGGCCGCGGTAGATTCCACAGGGGGAGCCTGCCCTCCAGCCTGTTCCGCTTCCCCGGCGGCTTTCTCTTCCTTAGGCACTTCCAGGGCAGGTTCCACCGCCTGGGCCGCCTCCTCAAAGACGTCCTGTTCCGGCTTCTCCGACATGGGAGCAGGCTGGGAAAGATTTTCCCCCAGCGCCTCTAACAGCCGCTGGGCGTCCTTCTGGGAGATGGTTCCCGCCTCCAGCATTTCCAAGATCCTGCGCTTTTCTTCACTCATGTCATTTCCCTCCCTTGAGCTGATTGAGCGCCTCAATGGCAGTGTCCACGTCGATCTCCCCATCGGAAAGCCGCTGCAAAATCTCGGAACGCTCTTCCTTTTCCCGCAAGACACGCTGTTCGGGTTTCTCGTCTAATCCCAAAGCAGTCAACGCGGCATCCAGCATATTTTTCACCGTGGGGTAACTGACCCCCAAGGCCCGCTCCACTTCTTTGATGGACCCCCGGCACCGCAGGAAGGTTTCCACAAACCGCAAGTGCCGGTCTTCCAGGCGGCAAAAACGGCAGGGGGCAAATTCCCCGGAAAGCTCGGTGCCACAGTGGGAACAGCGCAGTTTGGTGACCACCATGTCTGCCCCGCACACCGGGCACTGGGCCGGCGCATGAAACCGTTCATTTTCCATAAACCCCATCCTTTCTCTGTTGAACTTCTGAGGACATTATATGCCAGCGTTTCATTAAAGTCAATGAATTAATTAAAAAAATTAATCTAATTCCTTAAATAAATTAATTTTCGGGATTGAATATCTTCATTGAAAATACTCCTCAAAAGCACAAAAAGGACGTGCTGCAAAAAGCAACACGCCCTTTCCCGCTCCCATCCTCATTTGGTTGTGCTGTCCTTTCGAATGGGGGCAGCTGCCGGAGAACCCTTCCCCCGGCCAAGAGAGAGAATGAAGTGATACGCCTTTAGAGGACTCACTCTTGGGGAGTCCGAGTCACCGTCACGCCACAGGAGTGGCAGCCTCCCCCGCAGCCGCCACAACCGCCGCAGCTGCCGCAGCCTGACTTGTGGTGTTTGCGGTTGTAAATGCCCTTGCCCACAATGGCAAAGAACGCCGCTGCAATCACAATGGACAAAAGAATGGTTGGGATCACGCTCCCCACCGCCTTTCTATAAACAAATGGATTTCAAAAGTTTTCTCAGTTTCCAGAAGCCCGCACTGCACTGATGGAAGAGAGGTGCTCCTCATCATAGGGGTTCTTGCGGAAAAGCAGGTAAAGAATCGCCGCCACTGCCGCAAAGGCAAAACCAGTACCCAGGCCAAAGGTGCCGCCCACAAACAGGGAGCCGATCTGGAACACCACAAAGGACACCACATAGGCCAAGCCGCACATATAGCCAATGGCTCCCAGGGTCCACTTCCAGTTGTTCATCTCCCGCTTGATGGCGCCCATGGCCGCAAAGCAGGGGGCGCACAGCAGGTTAAAGATCATGAAGCTGTATGCCGCCAGGGGGGTGTAATGGGAAGCCACCGCCGCCCACAGGCTGGGGTCGTCCTCTGCCACTTCCGCGCCTACCCCAAAGAGCACGCCGAAGGTATTCACCACGTTTTCCTTGGCGATCAGCCCGGTGAACACCGCCACAGCGGACTGCCAATCCCCAAAACCCAGGGGCGCGAAAATCACGCAGATCGCACCGCCGATGGAGGCCAAAATCGAAGCGTTGTTGTCCTCCACCATGCCAAACCTGCCATCCACAAAGCCGAACCCTTGGAAGAACCACAGGATGATGGAAGAGGCCAGGATGACAGTGCCGGCCCGCTTGATGAAAGACCAGCCCCGCTCCCAAGTGGCCCGAAGCACATTGACGGCGGCGGGCACATGGTAGGCAGGCAGTTCCATGACGAAGGGAGCAGGGTCGCCAGCGAACATCTTGGTCTTTTTCAGGATGATGCCGGAAACGATGATGGCCGCGATGCCGATAAAGTAAGCGGAAACAGCCACCAGGCCCGAGCCGCCGAACAATGCACCGGCAAACAGGCCCACAATGGGCATCTTGGCGCCGCAGGGCACAAAGGTGGTAGTCATGATAGTCATGCGGCGGTCACGCTCGTTTTCAATGGTGCGGGAGGCCATCACCCCAGGGACACCACAGCCGGAACCGATCAGCATGGGGATGAAGCTCTTACCGGAGAGCCCAAACTTCCGGAAGATCCGGTCCATGATAAACGCCACCCGGGCCATGTAACCGATATCCTCCAGGACGGACAGCATCAGAAACAGCACCAGCATCTGGGGAACGAAACCCAGCACCGCGCCCACACCGGCCACAATGCCGTCAGCCACCAGGCCGGTAAGCCAGTCGGCTGTGCCCCAGCTCGTGAGCAGGGCGCGGGAGCCTTCCGTCAGCCAGGCGCTGCCCAGGACGTCGTTGGTCCAGTCGGTGAGGAAAGTGCCGAAGGGGCCCATGGCCACCCAGTACACCGCGAACATCACCAGGGCAAAGATGGGCAACGCCAGCACCCGGTTGGTGACCACCCGGTCGATCTTATCGGAAACAGACAGGCTGTGGAGGGCCGCTTTCTTTTTTACAGCCTTTTCCACCACCTGATTGATGTAGGCGTACCGCTGGTTGGTGATGATGCTCTCGGCGTCGTCATCCAATTCCTTCTCGCAGTCCCGGATGTGCTCTTCCAGGTGCTTTTTGAGGGAGGCGTCCAAGCTCAAACCGGCCATCACCTTCTCGTCCCGTTCGAACACTTTGATGGCGTACCAGCGCAGGGTGCGCGCCTCCACCTTGCCGGCAATAGACTCCTCCATGTGGGCGATGGCGTGCTCCACACTGCCGGTGAACACATGGGGCAATTCCTTCTCATGGGCCCTGGCGTTCCGGGCCGCTTGGATGCAGCGCCGGACCGCTTCCGCGCCGCCTTCATTCTTTAAGGCGCTCATCTCCACCACATCGCAGCCCAAAGCCTCGCCTAGGCGTTTCAAATCGATCTTGTCGCCGTTTTTGCGCACCAGGTCGATCATGTTCACCGCCACTACCACGGGGATCCCCAATTCGATGAGCTGGGTGGTGAGGTACAGGTTGCGCTCAATGTTGGTGCCGTCCACAATGTTCAAAATGGCATCGGGGTGTTCATTCACCAGATAGCTCCGAGCCACCACTTCCTCCAACGTATAGGGGGAAAGGGAATAGATGCCCGGCAGGTCTTGGATGACCACCTCCTGGTTTCCTTTCAATCGGCCTTCTTTTTTCTCCACTGTCACCCCGGGCCAGTTGCCCACGTATTGGTTGGAACCGGTCAGGGCATTGAACAGGGTGGTCTTCCCACAGTTCGGATTGCCCGCCAGCGCAATTTTGATTTCCATCGTCAGTTCCCCTTCCTTTGTTAGAAAAAGCTAACTGCCCTGCGAAAAAAAGCCCTGCTTTTCCCCGCTTTCAGGCAATCTCAATCATTTCGGCGTCGGCCTTGCGCACCGAAAGCTCATACCCCCGCACCGAAAGCTCCATGGGGTCACCCAAGGGGGCCACTTTCCGCACAAGGACCTGTACCCCTTTTGTAATACCCATGTCCATGATCCGGCGCTTGGTGGCGCCCTCTCCGTGGAGTTTCACCACCTGAACCGTGTCGCCCACCTTTGCGTCCCGCAGTGTCTTCATGTTCCCGCTCCTTTCCAGCTGTGTCAAATCAATATGCGATTGGCCATCTCCCTGTCCAGGGCAACCCGGCTGTCTTTCACCTGGAGGATCAGGCTGCCGCCCAATTCACTGACCACAGTGACCGCACCGTTTACCACAAAGCCAAGTTCCGCCAAATGCTGCCGTATCTCATCCTTCCCAGTGACCTTCACAATGGAAAATGTTTCACCGGGTTTTGCCATTGACAAAGGCATCATCCCATGTCCCTCCTTTACATACAGGTTAGATAATCCTAACCCATTGGGCAAATGAAAGGGGTTAGATAAATCTAACGCCCTTGGACATTTCTTAGTTTATTCCTGGAACCTTCATTTGTCAAGAGGGGGGAAGGCAAAAAGGTCAAAAAAGTTAGATTTGACTAATTCGCCTTATCTTCCCTTCGTTCCCTTGGGTAAAATTCCCAACAAAAAGAGGGGCATTCGCCCCTCTGGTTCTGCTCAAGGCTTTTCTTTCCCGCCAGCCAAGGTTCGTTTGCACACCAGCACCGCCAGGATCAAAAGCATCGGGAATACCACTGCGGCCAGTAAACCCATCTTCAGCTCACCGCCAAAGATCCCGGAAACAAACCCCACCAAAGTTGGGCCCCCGGTACAGCCCAGGTCCCCAAACAGTGCCAGCAACGCAAACATCGCTGTGCCGCCTTTGGGCAGGTAACGGGCCGCCACACTGAAAGTCCCTGGCCACAAGATCCCCACGGAGAACCCGCACAGGCCGCACCCTAACAGTGCCAACACGGGAATTGGGGACAGCGCCGTCATCAAATAGGCCACCACGCACAGCAAGCCGCACATCCATTGGGCGTTGAGCAGGTTCAGCTTGTGGCCCACCTTGGCGTAGATCACCCGGGCGCAGCCCATGAGCACGGCAAAGAAGCAGGGGCCTGCCAAGTCCCCCACGGTTTTGGATACCCCCAGCCCGCTTTCCGCAAAGGCGGAAGCCCACTGGCTCATAGACAGCTCGCAAGCGCCGGCAGCCACCATCAACGCCGCAAAGATCCAAAACAGCTTTTGGGAAAACAGCTTGCTCAATGGCAAGGCCTCCCCCTCCTCGGTCAGCCGGGCAATGGGCACCCGCCAAAACCAAAAGGCGTTAAACAGCGGTAACAGCGCCCACAACAGGGCAAGTACGGTCCAGGCGCCCTTTCCAAAGGCCCCCAAAAACAGGGTGGAAAGCAAAATAACCCCCACACTGCCCCAGCAATAGAAAGAGTGGAGCAGGCTCATGACCGACGCCTTATTTTCCGTGGGGCAGGCCTCCACAATGGGGCTGATCAGCACCTCGATCAACCCACCGCCAATGGCATAAAGGAACACCGCCGCCAGCAGCCCCGCAAAGGGGTCCGGGAGCAGCCGCGGGAAAACGCCCAATCCCGCCAGCCCTGCCGCAGCGAAAAAGTGGGCTGCCACAATGCAGGGCCGGTAGCCGATCTTATCCACAAATCGGGTGGAGAGCATATCCACCGAAAGCTGGACGCAGAAATTCACCGTCACCAAAAGCGTAATCTGTTCCAGGGGGATACGGTACACCTCTTGGAAAATCAAAAACAACAGGGGGGCCAGGTTGTTCACAACGGCCTGGGTGATATATCCCAAATAACTGGCATACTGGGTATGACGCCACTGTTTGGGGGTGTATTCCCTTTGGGGGTTCATAGGCGATTCCTCCTCTTCCTGTACAAGCACTGAACCCCATTATAGCAAACCACGGTGCCGGTTGCCAGACTTTTCCAAAGAAAAAACGCCCCTTCCGGAGCGCTTTTCTCAAGAACCCTGTGGATTTACAACAGTTTTTCCACCTGGGAAAGGGTCATGCCCTGTTCCCGGGCAATCTTGGCCAAGTCCTCGTATTCCGGCTTCTCCCGGCCGATGCCCCATCCCGAGGCGGATTTCACCCGCACAGGGCCATAAGGGGTTTCCTCCGTCCGCTGGGAACGAGACAGGGTGTACCGGTTACACAGGTTCTCCCGCACCCCCAGGGTGGTGGTGTGGGCAAACAGCAAGGAAAGCAGCTTCTCCCGGTCCTCTTCCCGGCACATACAGGTGAGCAGTACCCCGGGACGGTTTTTCTTCATACCCACCGCCGTGGTGTACACATCCAAAGCACCGGCCTCCCACAGCCTCTCTTGGGCAAATCCCAACGCTTCAGGGGTCATATCGTCCAGGTTGCAGCACAGCTCTACAATGGTTTCACGGCCCTCTTGGGTCTGGCCCAGCATGGCCCGCACGCAGTTGGCGGCTTCAAAATCTTTCTTCCCCATGCCGTAACCGATCTTTTCCACACGCATCACCGGGGAAGGCCCAAAGCTCTGGGCAAAGTGCTTCAACAGCGCCGCACCGGTGGGGGTGCAGAGTTCCCCCTGTACCGCGCCGCCATAGGTGGGGACTCCCTGCAAAATAAAGGCTGTGGCCGGGGCAGGCACCGGCAAGATGCCGTGGGCGCACCGCACTTGGCCGCATCCCACGTGCACCGGGGATGCCACGATCTTCTCCGGTGCCAGGTCATGGAGCAGCCAGCAAACAGCCACTACGTCGGTAACAGCGTCCAAAGTGCCCACTTCATGGAAATGCACCTCCTCCACCGGACGCCCGTGGGCGTGGCTCTCCGCCTGGGCGATCAGCTGGTACACCGCCTCAGCGTCTATCCGGACACTCTCCGGGATATCCAGATGGGACAGAATATGGCGGATCTCCCCCATCCCCGCATGATGGTGGTGACCATGAGGATGCTCATGGTCGTGGGGGTGCTCGTGGTCATGAGGGTGCTCATGGTCATGGGGGACATCCACACTTTCTTCTTCCTCCCCATGGACTGTTACGGACACATGGGTACCTGTGATGCCGCACTTCACAGCCGGCTCCGCCTGGAACGCCACCCCAGGGATATGCAGGCCGTTCATCCGCTGAACAAACTCCTCCGGATGGGGATGCAGTTCCAACAAAGCGGCGGTGAGCATATCCCCTGCCGCACCCATATTGCATTCCAGATAGATTGTTTTCATGTTACAAAACCTCCTTCTGTTCTTTCTTGAAAGAAAGAACCAAAGAACTTTTTCTTCGCGTTTTCGTGGGCCATGCCCACTTCCCTTCTGAAAAAGGCTGCCACACTGTCCGCGCGGAAAGCTTTTCAGGCAAGGGCAGAACCCTCCGCCCTTTTCAGCACAGCCGTACTGGCCTCGCCTCCCCTTTCCGGGAAGGAAGAACCAAAGAACTTCTTCTTCGCGTTTTCGTGGACTGTGCCCACTTTCCCTTTGAAAAAGGCCGGTGCACTGTCCGCGCGGAAAGCTTTTGGCCGCCCGGTTACAGGTGGTTGATCATGCTGGCCAGGTACCCAGCGCCAAAACCGTTGTCAATATTCACCACACTGACGCCGCTGGCACAGGAGTTGAGCATGGAAAGCAACGCCGCCAGACCTCCAAAAGCGGCGCCATAGCCCACACTGGTGGGCACGGCAATCACCGGGCAATCTGCCAAGCCGCCGATCACGCTGGCCAGCGCCCCTTCCATTCCTGCAATGGCAATGATCACCCGGGCGCTCATAATGTCCTCCAAGTGGGACAAGGTGCGGTGCAGCCCAGCCACACCCACATCGTACAGGCGGGTGACCCGGTTGCCCAGCACCTCCGCTGTGAGGGCAGCCTCCTCCGCCACAGGCATATCGCTGGTGCCGCCAGTGGCGACCACAATGGATCCCTTCCCTGTAGGGGCAGGCATCTTGCCCACGATGCCCACACGGCCAAGCTCATGATAGTACAGGGGCAAGGATTCCCCCACCACGTTGGCAGCCTCTTCCGACATCCTGGTGATGAGGATCGCCTTCTCCCCGGTTTCCCGCATGGAGGCAGCGATGTCCCGGATCTGCTGGGGGGTCTTCCCCGCCCCGTAGATCACCTCTGCTGCGCCCTGCCGCAGCCCCCGGTGGTTATCCACCTTGGCAAAGCCCAGCTCTTTAAATGGCTCCATTTTCAAGGCCAATACCGCTTCGTCCACCGAGCGCTTGCCCTGGGCCACTTGTTCCAAAATGGAACGGATCTCCTGTTGGTCCATTCTTCTCCCTCCTTATCGCGCCTTCAAGTCCAAGAGCACGGTTTCAAACCAGGGGGCCAGCGCCTCCCGGACCGCCTCCCGCTGTTCCACAGCCTTGGAAAGCTGCCCACCCGGCAGCTGCAACCGGGCCGCCCCGTGGAATACCCGCACCCGGAAATCGGAATACCCCATCCCGGAGAGGGCAGCTTCCGCCTGCTCCACCTGATGGAGCACCTCTGCCCGGATCTTCTCGCCTGTGGGGATCCGGGTGGCCAAGCAGGCATAGGCTGGCTTATCCCAGGTGAACAGCCCCGCCTTTTTGGAAAGCGCCCGCACCTGTGCTTTGGTAATGCCGCACTCCCGCAGGGGTGACCGGACGGAAAGCTCCCCCAACGCCCGCATACCAGGGCGGTCACCGGCGTCATCGGAAGCATTGGTGCCATCCATCAACACCCTGTAGCCATCTTGTTGGGCCTGTTCCTTCAACCGGCCAAACAGCGCCTTTTTGCAAAAATAACACCGGTCGGCTGGGTTCTCTGCCACCTGGGGGACATTCAAAATATCCAATTCCAACACGGACAGTTTCACCCCCAGCTGGGCACACAGCCGTCGGGCGTCCTCCAGCTCAAACTGGGGCTGAAAGGCTGTTTTTACAAAGTAAGGCTGTACCTGGGCGCCGTTTTCCACCGCAGCGTACAGCAAATAGGCGGAATCCACCCCGCCGGAAAATCCCAGTGCGGCCTTGGGGCACTGCCGGAAAAACTGTGAAAGGTCCATATCTCCTCCTAAATGGCAAAAGGAAACAAACCCGGCACGCTCCGGCGCGCCCGATCTGCTTCCTGCATCTCTTTGGTGTCTGACTTTTTAGCGCAACTCCCTTCTGGGAGGACGTCCCCTTCCTGAGGCCGTTTGTTTCAGTTTACAGGAGAAATGCCCGGGCGTCAAGGGCCTGTCAAAAAATCAGCGCCCTCAGCACCTTGGGCATCTCCCACAGCTACCTTTATTCCCAGGGGGAACCCCTATTCGAATCCTAAGGAGGAATCTTATGAAACAATTGGGTGTGGACATTTCCGAACACAACGGCAGTGTGGACTTTTCAATCCTGCAAAACGCCGGGGTACAATTTGTCATCCTCCGCTGCGGGTTTGGCTCGGACTACACCAACCAGGACGATGCCCGGTTCAAGGAAAACGTCCAAAAAGCAGAGGCAGCGGGAATGCCCTGGGGCGCTTACCTCTATTCCTACGCCGTAAACAGTTCTATGGCAAAAAGCGAGGCACAGCACGCCCTGCGCCTGCTCCAGGAGAAAAAGCCCCTGTACGGCGTGTGGTACGATGTGGAAGACCCACAGATCGCCGGCGGGGATCTGACAGCCACCTGCCAGCCATTTTGCGGCGCCCTGGAGGCAGCAGGGCTGTACACAGGCATTTACGCCTCGTTAAGCTGGTTGGACGGCCTGTTGAACAGCCCCCAGCTTGACCGGTACGACAAATGGGTGGCCCAGTGGAACAGCCACTGCACCTATGCAAAGCCATACGGCATTTGGCAGTACACGGACAGCCTCTCCATTGGAGGGAAGGCCTTTGATGGCAACTATGCCTACAAAGACTACCCCAGCCTCATTTCCGCCATGGACGGGGGAAACGGGACAGGAAAGGAGGAGGATGAAATGCCCACCTACCAACAGTGGAAAGACTACATGGAACAATATCTTGCCGAGCTGGCTGCCAAGCCAGTGGCTGATTGGGCCCAGGGCGCCGTGGCTTACGCCAAGGAGTCGGGCCTGATGAACGGGGACACCGACGGCAATTTCCGGCCGCAAAGCCCCATCACCCGCCAGGAGCTGGCAGCTGTACTTGCCAACCTGGGGAATCAATAACACGCCACATCTGTAAAGCTAAAGCGCTTGTCACAGAAAGCAAGCACACAAAAGGGCCCTGCCAAAAGGCAGGGCCCTCGTTGTTTTTAAAGAATTTCTTCCAGAGGCGGATTACTCCTGCACACGGCCCAGGTAACGGTCGTAAGCAGCCTGAGTGATCTCAATGGCACGCTCAATGCCGCTGGACTCCAGAGAAGCAATGTAAGCATCCCAGTTAGACTCGATATCCAGGGCGCCGCTGATGAACTGAGCAGTTTGCTCCTTCACGGTGGTGCTGATATCAGCGTACAGGGCAGCGCGCTCGGTAGATTCATCCTGGGTCAAAGACACAGAAGAGGGCAGACGCCAAGCGTCATCAGCCTGGCCCCACACATCGTAGCAAGCCTGGTCTTTTTCAGACACACCGGCCAGCTCACGGGTCCAGTCGGACCAGTTGGCAATGCCAGCGGAGGGGCACAAGTAGCTGGCCACAGTCTGGGTCATGGTCCAGCCATTCTCATTTTTCAGAATCTTGTCGGTGAAAACGGGATCGCCGTTCTCGTCAAACTCGAAGGTATCACCCTCAACGCCATAGTTGGCCAGCAGAGCGCCTTCCTCGGTGTACAGGTAGTCCAGCCAACGCATCGCGACTTCCCAATTCTCGCAGTCAGCGGAAATGGCGGTGTTGCCGGAAGTATAAGAGTCGCGCAGGCGGATGTGGATCTCGTCGCCCTCGTTCTTCACAGGAGGATTGACAGGAGCCAGATTCATATTGGGATCATCGGAAGAAGCCTCGTAAACAGAGGGCATGGTGTACAGGGCGGCAAACAGGCCGGAAGCACCGGTCACAACCTTAGCCATATCGGCGGTACGCTCATCGGTAGCCATGAAGTCGGGGTCAATCAGGCCCTCTTCAAACCACTGATGCATAATGGTGACATACTCTTTCCAAGCGTCCATGTAAGGCCCAAAGTTGACCTTGCCGGTTTCATCCAGCTGCCAGCTGTTCAGGACGTTCAAGCCGCCGGACATGGTGCCGAACTCGCCGTCAGAACCAGAGAAGTTGAGGATCAGGGGAGCAGTAGCGCCCTTCTCTTCTTTAAAAGCGGTCAGGACTTCGTGGTAATCGTCAAAGGTGACCGGGGTATCCAGGCCCAGGTCGTCCAGCCAATCCTGACGGATCCACAGACCCAGCCAGGGGCCCTGCTTGGACTGACGCAGCTCGTACACAGCGCCCAAACGGCCGGAGTCGGTGGTGGACAGCAGCTCGTATTGGATATCGGAAGTACGGATAGCGTTGTAGTTGGGCATATACTCCTCAACCTTGTCCGTCAGATCCAGGAAGTAGCCGTCATCAATAGCGGCGTCCACGCCCTCAGCGTAGTAGGAAGCGCCCACATAGATCAGGTCGGCCAGCTTACCGGAAGCGATCATCAGGTTGAAGTTGGTCTGATAGTCAGCACTGGAAACAGTTTCAAACTCCAGATGGACACCGGTGCGGCGCTCCATCTCCTGATAGAACTCGTTGTCGTTCCAGTCATTGGTGATGATGGCAGCGTTGGTATCATCGGCGTTGAAGTAGGTCAGGGTGACAGGCTCGTCCACGATGGGCAGCTTGAATTCGCCGGGTTCAGCAGTGTTGCCCTCTTCAGCAGTGCTGCTGTCGCCGCTGTCAGACGTGGTGGAAGTCTGGCTGGAAGCGGAGCTGCCGTTGCTTGCGTTATTACCGCAGGCGCCCAAAGACAGAACCATGGCCAGAACCAGCAGCATAGCAACCAGCTTTTTGGCATTTTTCATGTTGGTTTTCCTCCTTAACATAGATGGTAAGTGTGTATGTGGGCAAAAGCGCAGGCGCGCTGTTGCTTCGTAAAGGAAAATTGCTTTACCCCTTGATCGCACCGATCATAACGCCAGACTCGAAGTACTTCTGAATGAAGGGGTAGAAGATGAACATGGGCACCGTAGAAACCATAATTGTGCAGTATTTCGTCAGCTGTTTGTAGAGGACCGCGTCACCCGACTCGCCCGAAGCCAACACGCTCAAATCCACGTTGGAGTTGGCGCTGTTGTTGGCATCCACCAAAAGCTCTTTCAAGACCAGCTGCAGGGGATACTTGTCAGAGGACCGCAGATAGATCATGGCGTTAAACCAGCTGTTCCAGTTGCCGATGACATAGTAGAGGATGATGGTGGCCAGGGTGGCCTTAATCAGGGGCAGCATAATCTGGAACAAAATGGTGAACCGGCCGGCACCATCCAGCATGGCAGACTCTTCCAGGCTTTCCGGGACGTTCTGCATAGCGGTGCGCACCAGGATCAAGTAGAAGGCACTCATGCAGTTGGGCAGGATCAAAGCCCAGCGGCTGTCGTACATTCCCAGGGTTTGGGTAACCAGAATGTACAAGGTGACGATACCACCGGAGAACAGCATCGTAAAGGAGATAATCAGCATCAGCGGGTTTGCCCAGATGAAATCCTTCCGGGACAGGGCGTAAGCCGCCATAACGGTGAGAAACATACCCAGCACTGTGGTACCGATCACATAAATAAAGGTGTTCAGGTAACCCGTCCAGATATTGTTGTTGGTAAACACCAATTTGTAGCCGTTGACATTAAATCCCTCAATGCGCCAGATCAAGCCTTGCTGGTTCATCACCCAGCTGGCGTTGGAGAAGGACGCGCAGAACACGTGCCACACTGGCAGGATACATACAATCATGATCAGGGCGAAGAACAGGATGTTGCAGACATTGAAGATCTTGCTGCCTGTGGACTTGTTTTTGACCATTGCCATTTTTTCTCTCTCCTTCCCTTGGGTTTAGAACAAGCCAGTTTCCGTGTATTTCCGGCTGAAAGCGTTGGCCACGATCAGCAGGGTGAAGTTGATCACAGAGTTAAACAGCGAAACGGCTGTGGAATACCCGTAGTTCATTTCCTGAATACCCTTGCGGTAAATGAAGCTGGAGAGGATATCGGCAGTTTCGTACACCTGGGGGTTGTAAAGCAAAATGGTTTTCTCATAGCCCACAGAGAGCATCTGGCCAATGCGCAGGATAAGCATAATCATAATGGTGTCGATAATGCCGGGGATGGTCACCCGCAAGATCCGCTGGAAGCGGTTGGCGCCGTCGATCTCGGCAGCCTCATACAGGGTCTGGTCGATCCCGGATAGGGCAGCCACATAAATGATCGCGTTGAAGCCCAGGTCTTTCCATAAGTCGGACAGTACGTAGATAGGCCGCCAGTTGTTCATGTTGCCCAGCAGGTTTTCGCTGCTGCCGGTAAACAAACTCACCAGCTGGGTCAGAGGGCCGGTGGTAGAGCAGAAGTCTACGATGATGCCAGCCATAACCACCATGGAAACGAAATAAGGCATATAAGAAACGGTCTGCACCAATCTCTTATAACGTTTGCTGCGCAGTTCGTTCAAGAGCAGAGCGAAGATGATGGTGATGGGGAATTCGATGCCGATCTGCAACAGGCTCAAAATCAAAGTGTTGCGGATGGTACGCCAAGCAAATACGGAGCTGAAGAAATCTGTAAAATTTTCCAGCCCAACAAAGGGGGAACCAAACAGGCCCAGCTTTGGTTTGAAATCCTCAAAAGCCATCAACAGGCCGCCCATGGGGACGTAGTGGAACAAGATGTAGAACGCCAGCGCCGGCAAAACCATAATCAGTAAAGGCCAGTTCCTCGCCGTGTTCCTTTTGATGTTGTACCAACTGTACTTCCGCCCTTTCCGGACTTGGCTGACAGAGCTTGCGGAAGCCGATGCGGACTTACTCATAACGCACTTCATTCCTCTCTTCCGTAGTATTCGTGCCTTGCATTTTTGGGGATTGCAACTTGCAAACCCTTCAAAAATGGCAGATACACAAAGAAACCGGCACCCCGTGTCGATTTTCACTAAAAATATGTTAATGAATTTTTAACAGACTGTAAATAGCCAAAATTTGCCCCGCTAATCCCGCAAAATTTGGCAGTTCAAAAAAGCAAGAAAAAGCCAGTGTTTTCGCGGGTTTAACGGGACAACCTTCAAATCTTGCGCAGTGCTTATTTTTTGTCCACAAACTGTCCTGGGGTGCTCCCCTCATAACGTTTAAACGCACGGATCAAAGCACGGGAATCTCCATATCCGGAAAGTTCTGCAGTTTCCCGCACTGTTTTGCCCTCTTTCAATAGCCGCTTGGCCGCTTCCAGGCGCACCCCGTGAAGATCCTCCAACAAGCCCCGGCCTGTCAGATCCTTGTACTGGTGGCTCAGGGTGGAAAGGTTCCTGCCCAGCTTGTCGGCAATAAGGGACACATTGAGCAAGGGGTCCTGATAGTTTTCCTGGATACAGGCCCGCACTTGCGCTACCAACCGGCTGCCTTCCTCTTCGTTTTTCTCCGTTTGGCTCTCCAACCGCGCTTTCTGGAACAGCTCCCTCAGTCCTTGTTCCATCTCCCACAAAGTGGAAGCCCCCACCGTTTTCATAGCTTCTTTATGGTCGCTTTCCCGCAGGTGAGGGAGCAGCGCCTCTACCACACTGCCGCAGCGGTGGCGGATCACCTCAACCGGCAATTCTGGGTTTAGGATATCCTCCCGCAGCATCACGTCCAGCTGTTTTTGAACCTTATCCTGCCTCCCAGCCGCCAAAGCGGAAAACAGCTGCTTGCGGTGGGCAAGGAAATCCCCCGCATAACCAGGATACTCCAAAAGCTCCCTGGCCACCCAAACCCCCGCGTCACGGGGATGCTGCCAAAAGGTATCCTGATCGTAAGCACGGTTGATCCAGTTCCAAGCTTCCGGAGCCTCCGACAAACGCAGGCACACATCGCTGACGTAGCACACCAGCGTTTGCCCGCTTTCCCGCTGGACTTGCTCCACCTTATTCCGGATATCCTCCAATTCCACAAGGTTCTGTACCAAGAGCACCATCACGCTTCCCATGGTCTGGCACAGACCGTTTTCGCTGTCTAAAAATACGCGCTCTAAAACTTTATACAGCTTAGAAGATACGGCATCCCCGCCGCTTTCAACAGGGTTCGTTTCCGGCACAGCCGGAAACAGAGCCAGCAGCCGGTAGGGCTGGCTCTCCTCCAAATACCGCGAAAGGCAGGAGGCGTCTTTTGTAAACCCCAGCAGGTAACGCCAGAGGGCCAAATCGTTCCCCCGTTCCTCCGACTGGGACAACTTTTCCAAAAGCTGCTCCTGCTCCTGGGCAAACACGGTGAGGGCCTTGGAAAACTCCGCCAGGGAACGATACTCTTCCCCGTGGTTCCCCTTGGACTTTTCCACCACCGGTATGATCTGCCGCATAGGCGTCCATGTCCGGCGGCTGAGAAGGATCGCCAGCGCCACTCCCACCGCTGTTGCAAAGAGCAGCACCGCCAACTGCCACAGCAAGGGCCGCAACGAGCTGTAATACACACTGCGCAAAGTTAAAAAGCCATAGCGCAAATTGCTGAAATTCCCTCCCTCAGACAGGGAAAACAGCCAAGGCTCCCCGTCCATCCGGACTTCCCCCCGGGCGGACTGTGCCTGTTCAATGTGAGGGAGCGCCTTTCGGGAAATCTCACCGCCGCAAAACAGGCGGCCATTCTCTTCCAACACAAACATCTGGGAAGTATCCGTGTTTAAGAAAGACTCCTCTTTATCCAGTTCAATCAGAATCCCCAAGGATGCGTAGACTGTGCGGTATCTGCTGTCATAGCAGCTTTTGGATACCAGCAAGTACCCGTTCCCCCCATCCTCAGGATACAGCGTGCGGACGCTGGCATTGATCCCGCTGTCTTCCAAGCCTTCCAGCAACTGGGCGTAGTCCACATCGATATCCCAGGTGGAAAGCTGCGCCTGGTCCGGATGGTACGTGCTCCGGTTGGTCATCAAATAGCCGCTGCGAGGGAGGTAAGCAAAGCAGCGAATATAGGAAGGCCGCTGCCGGACAACCGTTTCCATCATCTGCAAAATACTGCCCATATTGTAGACATCGCGGCTCTCGGGGAAATGGGCAAGCCCCCAATTTTTCAACTGCTCGTTCTCGGAAAGGACCTCCAAAGAATTGGAAGCCTCCACCAAACAGCTCTCCAAATCGGTTTGAGCCGTGTTCAAGGTTGTATCCTGCTCTTTTCTCACCGATTCTTCAATGCCCTGCCGCACATTGGCCACCATCACCAAGGAAAAGGCCAGCGGGAGCAAACATACACAGAGGTAGGAAGCTAAAAAGCGCCGATAAAGCTTCAACTATATCCCCCATTTCTTCCATCTGTATCGAAAAACGTTCTTACAACACGAAAATCGTTCCATCTTAAATTTCTTTCAAGTATACCATAAACCCCCGGTTAGGACAACATAGGCTGGAAATTTTCATTTACGGCAGCGTCAGCCCCCCAGGAAATCCGCAAAGAAGCAAGAATTGGCCGCAGCTATAAAGCTGCGGCCAATGGGCACTGCGAAGGATTCCATTTTCCTGTCCATAAACAACCTCCGGCGGGCCCTGGTGCCCTTTGCCATGCCCCCTCCCTCTGGTACGCCCGCACGTGGTTTTCAAAATATTTTTCACGGCAGGCCGCCATCCAGAGGCAGAACCGGTGTTTGGCGCCTATCGGACGGCTTCGCACCCGGGTTCGGAGATCCGATTCAAAAATAGAATCGTCTGCTCATAACAGAGGGACCCGGCGCCGCCATCCCCGATGCTGAATTGATATTCGTGCCCCACTTCCCCATACTCGCTTTTTTCAAAGAAAAGGGAGGCAACATCTACGCCCGCATCCAGCAGATGGCTTACCAGCTCCTTGCCCTGGGATTCAAAAGAGCCGCTGTTTCCATCGCTGATAAATACCGGGGGGAATTGGCCGGTTGCATAGTCCTTAATGGTCGTGGTCTTTATCATCTCTCCATCCTGCCAATCCTTTTCCCCCATCAAAGCCCAGCCGATCCGGGAAGCGAAAAAATCAATGGCCTGATTGCCGGTGTTCAGCATTTTTGAAACATCATACGGGCCGCAATACAGCACCGCTCCCGAAAGCTGCTCCGCCCTGATCGCGGAAGGGACCCCGATTTCCCGTTCATATTCCGGATTCGTTGCGAGCAGTACTGCCTGAGCCGCGATATGGGCCCCCGCGCTGTCGCCAAACAAAATGACGTTTCCCAAATCCAAATGATAGGCGCCTTTTACGCTTTCCAAAGCAGCCAGGCATTCTTCTACCTGGCGGACCTGTCCGGGATATTGGATTTCCGGCGCCCATTGGTAGTCCATACCAACAACCGCGTACCCCTCGTTTGCCAGCATGACGGCGTAATTCTCAATGCCGTCTTTTGTACCGGCAACAAACGCGCCCCCATGCACCCATACAACCGTCGGTAAATCTTTATCCACCCGTTTTGGAAGATAGATGTCGTATGTATTTCTTCCATCCTCAGATGGGTACACAAGGTCTTTATGGACCGTTACATTCTTTTTGATTTCATCGTAATTGCCCACATTCTGAATTTCAACCTCGTCGCCAAATTGGTTTCTCAGCAACCAGACCGCTGGCTGCGGGCTGCATGCGATATAGAGTGCCAGGCCGCCAAAAACAACAACCAAAACACACACAATTATTACGATTGTTTTCACTAAAATCTTCAGGCTTTTACCCATTCTCTATTTTGCCCTTTCCATTTAAATATTCCATCATTGCCGCGAGGCTTTTGACGGCATCTTCCCGGCCCAGATCGTACATTTCCTGTATTTTGCCCATATCCTTTTCGAGCCGTTTGATTTTCACCAGCTTTGATGGCCTTATCACAAATATCTTTTTTGCCTCCGCCAACGCGTTCACTCGTTCCAATTGCTGGTTGTATGCCCGATACCGGTTGTTGATGGTGGAAACCAAGCTAGGGTACTTCCGATAATACAGTTTTGGAAGCAGCGTATTGGTTTTTTTCTTTCTGTAATCCTCCGGCCTGGTGAGGATCACAATGACCCGGTCATAGCCCATGCTCATGATTTTCCCGATGGGGATGCTGTCCGCGATCCCGCCGTCCAAGTACCTTTTCCCCCGGACGCAAACCGGCGTTGACAAAAAGGGCATGGAACCCGATGCGCGAAGATATTCCATTTGTTCTTCATCCCTCAAGTCATCCATTCCAATATATTCCGCCTTCCCGGTTTCGATATTAGTCACCACAGCGTAAAATTCCTCTTTACTGCGCTGAAAGGTATCAAAATCAACAGGATCCAGTTCGTGGACAATCTTGTTGAAGCAGAAGTCCTTGTTCATGACATTCCCAGTTGTGAGCAGCGAGTGAAGGCCCATATACTCCTTACTGCCAGCAAAGTTTTTGTTATATCGGAGCACTCTTCCAGGCTGCTTTGACTTATAATTCATGCCAAACAAAGCGCCCGCCGACACGCCGATGATCCCATCCACGGAAATATTGTTTTCCATAAATACGTCAAGCACTCCCGCGGTATATAATCCACGCATGGCCCCACCTTCTAGAACCAAACCTATTTTCATTGGCAGAATACCTCCCGCAGCCTGTTAAAGGAACCCTGAGAAACTCCCCGGTTTTTTATTTATAGTATAACACCGGGCGGGATGGATCTCAAATACAAATTAAATAAGCCTGCGCACCGCAAAGTGCGCAGGCTTATTTTAGGGCGCTTACTGAAAAGGAATGGGAAAGGGCTTACCGGGAGATCAATCCATGTTCCGTCAGGAATTGGCGGGCAACCTCTTGGGCGGTTTTTCCTTCCACATCCACCTGATAGTTCATCTCCATCATTTCATCCGTGGTAATCGCGCCATCCAGCAATTTCAGAACTTCCTCCAGTTCCGGGTAACGCTCATACACGTCGCCGCGCACCACATTGACAGCCTGGTAAGGCGGGAAGAAAGAAATATCGTCTTCCAAGCGAACCAGATCTGTTTTCATAACCATGGCATCCGTTTCATAGGCATCGGTCACATCCACCTTACCGGCTGAAATTGCCTGATAACGGATGTTCCCTTCCAGGCCGGTGACTTCCCGGAACTGGACCTGATAGTCCTTTTCCAGTTTGGGCAGAAGATCTTCCCGCTGGGTAAAAGCTGTTGTACAGCCCAAGCGCAAATTGGGGGCTTGGCTGATCAGCTGCGACAATTTGGTCAAACCATATTTCTCAGACACATCCCGGCTTACGGCGAACACATAGGTGTTGCTGAAACCGATCGGTGCAGACACATCAAAATGATACTGTTCACGCAAGCCGCTCTTAACACTTTCGTACACCTGTTGCGGGTCAGTTTCCATGGGAAGCTTCAACACGTTGGGCGCTAAGACGCCCGTATAATCGGTGGCCATGTCGATATCCCCGGACTGCAATGCGGAAACCGTAATCATAGTGCCATTGAGGTTGAAGGTCTTTTCCACGGGAATATCGGTCTTCGCCTGGATCAGTTCACTGTAAATTTCGCCAAGGATCAGGGATTCCGTGAAGTTTTGCGCGCCGATGACTAAGCGGTCATCGTCATCGGTTAGGCTTTGTGCCACAGAGGCGGCCGAGGGCACAACCAGCAGCGCCGCGCAGAGCACCAACGCCAGGACCCGCCGCGCGTTCCGCTTGTTCCGGGGCATAGATACAATCTGGTCCGCTGGTTTCAACCCTTCCGGGGTGATTGCCTTTTCTACTTTACCCAGAATAAAGTCCACCACCAGCGCCAGCAGGCAGGCGGGGATCGCGCCCAGCAGAACCAAATTGGCATCGTTGGCGTTGAGTCCCAGGTTAATCATCCAACCCAGGCCGCCGGCGCCGGCGAAAGCCGCGATGGTAACCGTGCCCACAGCGGTAACAGCGGAGATCCGGATACCGGCCATAATGTAAGGCAGGGCCTGCGGCAGCTGGATTTTAAAAAGCTGTTGGGACTTCGACAAACCGATGCCCCTTGCCGCCTCCAGGAGTTTGGGGTCGATCCCCGTAACACCGGTGTATGTATTTTTGATGATCGGCAGCAGAGCATAAATGATCACCATAATGATGGCAGGTTTCTGACCAATGCCTACAAATGGCACCATAAATGCTAAAAGGCCAATACTAGGAATTGACTGCATCAAGTTGGCAATGCCAATGACCACAGCTGCAGCCTTCTTGTTCTTCGTTATAGCAACACCAATGACTACGCCGATAACCAGAGAAAACAGCACAGCCATGGAGGTCATCTCTATATGTTCAACGAACAGTTTCAGCAATTCATCCCATCGTTCCGAAAGCATTTCGAAGAATGTACGCATCGCTCAGACCTCCGCATCATTGGTGTCGGTATTTCGGTACCGCTTGCTCAATGTAACCAGCAAACTGCTCTTGGTAAGGTAGCCCTGCAACTCATGGCTGTGGTTCAGCACGGGAATGATCCCGCTGACATTGTAGTCAATGGTGTCGATGATTTCCTGAAGGCTGGTATCCTCATAAACGTAGACGTAGTCCGTGGATATAAAGTCATCCAAAGAAGAGGAATACTGCTGGAATTCCTGAAGGTTTTCCAGCCAAATGATCCCCTCCAGACGGTGGTTTTTGCCGCTGGTTACCAGCAGGGAATCTACCACATTGTGTTTCATAATCTGCAGTGCCTGCAGCACCGTGCGGTCTTTGGAAATATGAATTGCGCCTTTCTTCATGATATCCGCCGCTTTGATATAAGCCGGGTTGCACCAAAGCCGGTTTTTGCCCACGAATTCCTCCACATAGCTGTTGGCCGGGTGCTTAAGGATCTCTTCCGGCGTATCGCATTGCGCGATCCTGCCGTTTTGGATAATGCAGATACGGTCTGCCAGCTTGATCGCCTCGTCCATATCATGGGTGACAAAAACAACCGTCTTCTGGGCCTTCGTCTGGAGGTCGTGAATCTCGTTCTGAAGGTCTGAACGGGTCATGGGATCCAGCGCGGAAAACGGCTCGTCCATCAAAACAATCGGCGGGTCCGCAGCAAACGCCCGCGCAATGCCGACCCGCTGCTGCTGCCCCCCGGAAAGCTGGCACGGATACTGGCCGCGGTAGGTTTCCGGGTCCAAGTTGACCATATGAAGCATTTTATCAACCCGGTCCTGAATCGCTTCTTTCGAAAAATGGACAATCTGCATGGTAAGGGCGACATTTTCCTCCACAGTCAGGTGCGGGAAAAGTCCTCCGGACTGCACGACATACCCCACCATCTTGGGAATCTCATGGGCCTTGATCTGATTGACAGGGATCCCGTTAATGGAAAGCTTCCCGCTTTTAAGCGGCAGCAATTTGTTGATACTTTTTAATAAGGTTGTCTTTCCACATCCGCTGGAACCGATAAGGACGAAAAACTCATGGTCCCGAATGGTAAGGGACACATCATCCAGCACCGCCTTGTCTTTATACGCAATGCGGGCATCTTCAAATTCTATCATTTTACGGCAATACCTCCACAAGGATAGGAACTAGCATCCACTGTTTGATTGTGCGAACCGGCTATTAGTATGTCATGCTCATCATTAAATGGGTGTTAGCGTTCCGCGTCCCGTATTAAGACGGCATATATTCCCCGAAAAAACAAACCATGAAGGCACACAAGAAATCCCGCTTTTATAAAGGTTCCGTCCTTATATCATCTTAATGTGACAAGCGGAATGCTTACGGACTCATAGCGCGTCCCATGGTATAATTTTAAAAATGTTATTCTGCTTATTAAGAGGCAATCTCGCCAATGCAAACGGGAGGCACAGAGCAAATGAGAGAGGAAGAAGTGAACTTGTCCCACGCCTATTCTCAATACGGTACAAACGACGGTTCCGGCCGGCTGAAAATCTTCTTCGGCTATGCCGCGGGAGTGGGCAAAACCTATGCCATGCTGGAGGCTGCCCACCAGGCAAAGCGTGAGGGCATCGATGTTGTAGTGGGGTATGTAGAACCCCACGCCAGGCCGGATACCCTGGCGCTGCTGAACGGGCTGGAACGCCTACCCGACATGGAAGTGGACTACCGGGGGATCAAGCTGCGAGAGTTCAACCTAGACGGGGCTCTGGAGAGGCATCCGCAACTGCTCCTGGTAGATGAACTGGCCCACAGCAACGCCCAGGGCTGCCGTCACGCCAAACGGTATCAAGATGTGGAAGAACTGCTTCAAGCCGGCATCAATGTTTACACCACGGTCAATGTCCAACATCTGGAGTCCTTGAACGACCTGGTTACGTCCATCACAGGCATCGCGGTGAATGAGCGAATCCCAGACCGTGTATTTGACCGGGCCAGCCAGGTCGAGTTGGTAGATATCGAGCCTCCTGATTTGGAAAAGCGTCTGAAAGAGGGGAAAATCTACCGGACGCAGCAGGCCCAACGGGCTTTGCAAAACTTTTTCACCACAGAAAACCTGGCCGCCCTGCGTGAAATCGCTATGCGCCGGACAGCGGACCAGCTAAACCGTGTCGCTGTGAACGGTGGAAAGGAAAAAAGCGCCAAAGCAGGCGAGCACATTCTAATCTGCCTATCTTCTGCTCCTTCTAACGCTAAGGTAATCCGCGCCGCCGCCAGAATGGCAGAAGCGTTTCACAGCGGCTTTACAGCCTTGTTCGTCCAGACCCCGGAAACAAAAGAACTATCCGGCGAGCGCCTCAAACGCCTGCGGAACAATCTGCACTTAGCAGAACAGCTTGGCGCCCAAATCGCTACGGTCTATGGCACCGATTCAGCGGAACAGATTGCCGAGTACGCCCGGGTCAGCGGTGTGACCAAAATTGTCATGGGAAGGATAAACCACAGGCAAAACCCGTTATTTGGCAAAAAAAGCCTAGCTGACCGGCTGGTCGACCAGACCGACCTAGATATTTACATCATCCCGGACCGGCAACCGATCTACAAGCGGCCTATGCGGAAAATCCGGCTGCCCCATGAACAGTTTTCCTGGAAAGATGTGGGGGTCACGCTGGCTGCCCTTGTCCTGGCTACTGCAATCGGGTTTGGGTTTTACCAGGCGGGTTTCAGTGAATCCAACATCATCACCGTCTATATTCTTGGGACCCTGCTCACCGCGGTTTCTACCAACGGCCATCTGTACGGCGCAATCAATTCCCTAATCAGCGTGATCGCTTTCAACTTCTTTTTTACAGAGCCGCGATTTTCTTTCCAGGCGATCGACCCCAGCTACCCTGTAACATTTTTAATTATGCTTACGTCCAGCATCGTCGCCAGTTCCCTGGCAAGCCGCGTCAAGACACAGGCCGAAATGGCCGCGCGGAAAAGCTACTATACAGAACTGCTGTTGGAGAACAGCCAAAAGCTGCAAACTGTCCGGACGGAGTGGGAGTGCCTGCGTCTGACAGCCGAACAGCTCAGCAGGCTGTTCGACCGCCCCATCATCTACGCCCTGAATGGGCGGGAAAAGGAACTGAACTTCCGAATCGAGCCGGAGGACGAGCGGGCACTTCTGGCAAAGCTGGGCACGGAAGAGATTGGTGTGGCCAAATGGGTACAGCGGAACAATAAACACGCCGGCGCTACCACAAACACGCTGCCCCATTCAAAATGGCTGTTCCTCTCTGTGCGGGGCACGCATGGGGTGATGGGCGTCGTAGGAATTCCCATCAAGGGCTATCCGGTACCGGACGCTTTTGAAAAAAACCTGATGATCGCGATCCTCAGCGAGTGCGGCCTTAGCCAAGAGCGCATCCGGCTGGAATCCGAGCAGCGCTGACCCGCCAGCCTTTCATGGGATTTGCCAGCCGGGGAAGCCCCCCGGTTTCTTAATCTGTTCTTAACACGAACGGGGTTTCCTTAATCCACATTTTTTATGGTTTGCGTTATCCTATGGAAGCAATCAAGGGCTGCCCAACCGATTTTTGCCATCCCGAACAGAGAGGAAAACCTATGAAATATGTATTTCCCACAGGGCTCTGTGTTCGCGAAAGAAAGGAGTTTTCAAGATGATGGATCTTCTTATGGTTGCAACATTGGCTGTTAGTTTTGGCCTTATCTGGCTTTTGGTCCGCTGGTGCCAGAAACAGGTGGATCATCTGGAGTAAACCAGGATTCAGATAGGAGGTATTTATTATGTTATTGCTTGGCGTCATTGTCCTGCTCACCGGATGCTATCTGGTCTACGCGCTGGTACATCCCGAGCATTTCTGATAGGACCTTGAAAAGCGTGATATAAGAAGGAGGAAAACAGTATGCTTCAGCTGGCGCTGACAATCATCATTTTTTTGATCCTTGTCATTCCGGTTGGGCGGTATATGTATCATATCGCCACATGGAAACACACTTTGGCCGACCCGGTATTTGACCGTGTGGACGGCCTGATTTACAAAATCGGAGGCGTAGACCCTCACAAAGGCATGAACTGGAAACAGTATGCCCTGGCCCTCGTGGGCACGAATGCCATCATGGTGGCCATTGGCTACTTGATCCTGCGGATCCAAAGCCTTCCAGTTTTCAATCCGAACGGAATCGGAAATATGGAGCCCACCCTGGCATTTAACACGATCATCAGCTTCATGACCAACACCAATCTCCAGCACTACTCCGGTGAAAGCGGGCTGAGCTATCTTTCCCAGATGCTGGTCATCACCTTTATGATGTTTGTGTCCGCAGCCAGCGGCTATGCGGCTTGTGTCGCCTTTATCCGCGGCCTGGCGGGAAAAACAAAGGATAATGTGGGCAACTTCTTTGCCGACCTGGTCCGCATCACCACCCGGATTCTGCTCCCGTTCTCTATTGTGGGCGGTCTACTGCTGGTGTGGCAAGGCGTTCCTCAGAATTTTGAAGGGAATGTGATCGTGGAAACATTGGAAGGCACACTTCAAGTCATCGCCATGGGCCCCATTGCCGCGCTTGAGATCATCAAGCACCTGGGCACCAACGGCGGCGGCTTCCTGGGCGCCAACTCCTCCACCCCGCTGGAAAACCCCACGATCCTCTCCAACCTCATCGAGCTTTATTCTATGATGCTCCTGCCCGGCGCCTGTGTGATCACCTTTGGTAAGATGGTGCGGGATCGCAAGCGCGGAAATCACCCGGTTGAGTCCGGAAGTGAAGAAAGCACCCGTCTTAGTGCCGCAGGCAGTACCGAGTATGCGGCAGACACAGAAATCGTGGAAGCCGAGCCCCGCCTGAACCAGCGTAAGAGCCTGACCGCTGCTATCTATGGCCGCGAGGGCCGCAGCATCTTCCTGGCGATGGGGATCATCTTTCTCATCGGCCTTTCCGTATGTTTCTGGGCAGAGAGCCAGGGAAACCCGGCGCTTGCCGAGGTGGGACTGAACCAGTCTATGGGCAGTATGGAAGGCAAAGAGGTACGGTTCGGAATCGCCCAGTCGGCCATGTTTACGACGACAACTACCTCGTTTACCACCGGAACAGTGAACAATATGCACGATACCCTAACCCCGCTGGGCGGCATGATCCCACTGCTGCATATGATGCTCAATGTGGTCTTTGGGGGTAAAGGCGTGGGCCTGATGAACATGATCATGTACGCAATCCTGGCGGTGTTCATCTGCGGCCTGATGATTGGCCGCACCCCGGAATATCTGGGCAAAAAGGTCGAGGGCAAGGAGATGAAGCTCACTGCCTTATGTATCATCATCCACCCGTTCCTGATTTTGGCATTCTCTGCCCTGGCAGTTTCAACCACCGCAGGGTTGGAAGGTATTACAAACCCCGGATTCCACGGCCTGAGCCAAGTGCTGTATGAGTATGCTTCTTCCGCGGCCAATAACGGCTCCGGGTTCGAGGGGCTGGCTGATAATACATACTTCTGGAATATCACGGCTGGGCTTGCGATGTTCTTTGGCCGGTATCTGTCTATCGTGATCCAACTGGCCATTGCCGGCTCGCTGATGCGCAAGCGCTTTGTCAACGAGTCTATCGGCACCCTGCGCACGGATACCCTTTCCTTTGCGGTGATCCTGGTATTTGTGGTTTACATCTTCGCGGCGCTGACCTTCTTCCCCGCGCTGGCGCTCGGCCCCATCGCAGAACATCTGACCTTGTGGGCGTAAGGAGGCGTAATCGATATGAGCAAAAAACAAAACACTAAATTTATCACCCCGGAGATTCTCCGCGGGGCAGTCAAGGGAGCGTTTGTTAAGCTCAACCCCCGCTATATGATGAAAAATCCCGTCATGTTCGTCGTGGAGATTGGCTGCCTGATCACCCTGTTGCTCTCTTTTATCCCCTGGCTGTTCGGGGACGCGAATGCGGAGACCCTGCGGCTTTACAATATCATTGTCTGCGTGATCCTGTTTATCACGGTTTTGTTTGCCAACTTTGCGGAAGCTGTAGCGGAAGGCCGCGGTAAAGCGCAGGCGGCAAGCTTGAAAAAAACCCAGAAGGAGACAGAAGCGCATCTGATTCGTGAAGACGGGGAGGAAGTTGTCGTTTCCTCCAGTGAATTGAAGAAGGGCGACGTTGTTATGGTGGCCGCCGGCGAGGTGATCCCAGGCGATGGCGAAGTCATTGAGGGTATCGCCTCTGTGGATGAATCCGCCATCACCGGCGAGTCCGCTCCCGTTGTCCGGGAAAGCGGCGGCGACTTCTGCTCCGTTACCGGCGGCACCACAGTGGTGTCTGACTGGCTGAAGATCCGCATCACCTCCGACCCTGGCAACAGCTTCCTGGATCGGATGATCGCCCTGGTGGAAGGCGCCTCCCAATGAGATCGCGCTGAACACCCTGCTGGTTTCCTTGACCATCATCTTCCTGGTGGTCGTGGTTACCATGTATCCCTTCGCGGTATACAGCGGCGTACAAATTCCCATCTCCACCCTGATCGCCCTGCTGGTGTGCCTGATCCCCACCACCATCGGCGGCCTGCTCAGCGCCATCGGTATCGCTGGCATGGACCGGGTGACCCGTTTCAATGTCATCGCCATGTCCGGCAAAGCAGTTGAGGCGTGCGGCGATGTGGACACCATGATTCTGGACAAGACCGGTACCATCACCTTTGGCAACCGCCTGGCTGCCGATTTCTTCCCGGTGGAGGGTGCCAGCCGCAGTGAGCTGATCCGTTGCGCCGCGCTCACCAGCTTTCACGATGAAACCCCGGAAGGCAAGTCCACTTTGGAACTGGCCCGCCGTCTGGGCGATCAGAGCGAAGAACCTGCCGGCTCCAAATTCATTGAGTTTACCGCCCAAACCCGTATGAGCGGCGTTGACCTGCCTGACGGCACCCGTGTCCGCAAGGGCGCCAGCGACGCCATCGAGCAGTACATCCGCGGGCAGGGCGGGAAGATCCCCTCGGATCTTCATACCCATGTGGAGAAGGTTTCCTCCCTGGGCGGAACGCCCCTGGTCGTGTGCGAGAACAGCAAGATCCTTGGCGTCATTTACCTGAAAGACACGGTAAAGCCGGGCATGGTGGAACGGTTCCAGCGCCTGCGCGCCATCGGTATTAAAACAATCATGTGCACAGGCGACAACCCGCTTACCGCCGCCACCATTGCCAAGGAGGCAGGTGTGGATGGATTTATCGCCGAGTGCAAGCCAGAGGACAAGATCGACGTCATCAAGAAGGAACAAGCCGAAGGAAAAATTGTCGCCATGACCGGCGACGGCACCAATGACGCCCCTGCCCTGGCACAGGCAAACGTGGGCCTGGCTATGAACTCCGGCACTACCGCCGCCAAAGAAGCAGCCAATATGGTAGACTTGGATTCCGACCCCACAAAAATCCTGGAAGTGGTGGAGATCGGCAAACAGCTGCTGATCACCCGCGGCAGCCTGACCACATTCTCCATCGCAAACGATGTGGCTAAATACTTCGCAATTATCCCGGCCATGTTTAAGCTGGCAATCCCCCAGCTAAATGTGCTGAATATCATGGGCCTGTCTACCCCTTTCAGTGCCATCCTGTCTGCACTGATTTTCAACGCCATCATCATCCCCTGCCTGATCCCGCTGGCCATGAAGGGCGTAAAATACAAACCCATGTCTTCCGGGAAACTGCTGGGCAGGAACATGATGATTTACGGCTTGGGCGGTGTCATCGCACCTTTCGTGGGTATTAAGCTCATCGACCTGATTATTACGCCGCTGCTGAGCATGATTGGGCTTTAAGGAGGTCTGCGGACAATGAGTGAAAAGAGAAAAAACATACTTCATAATGTGCGTCAGGGCACTCTGGTGACACTGGTTCTCCTGCTGCTGTGCGGCTTCCTCTTCCCGGCGGCGCTGTCCGGACTATCTGCCGTATTCTTCCCCAGCCAGTCCAAGGGCAGCCTGGTGACCGCGGATGGAATTGCCGTAGGCGCAACAAACGTAGGTCAGGAGTTCACGGAGGATTACTTCTTATGGGGCCGTCCTTCCGCATATCATTACAACACCTACTATGAAGAAGACACCGACGGCGACGGCCAGGTGGAACAATACTATAACGACGGCACTGAATTTGCCGGCCTGGGCTCCGGGTCGAACAACTACGCTCCGTCCAATCCGGCGCTGATCACCCGCGTGGAGAGCAGCATCATCAGCTACCTGACCCAGACCTTGGCAGTTACGGAGGATCTGCCGGAGAACGCCTTTGCGGCGCTTCCCGGGGCAAAGGACGCGGTTGAAGCCCAGATCGCCTGCGTAGCGGAATCTGCTGGTATATCCTCCGAGGAATTGGAAACACGTGTTTTCAGCACTTATACCTTGCTGTCGGCTGCCGGCCTTGCGGCGGAAACTGTAGGCGATACCAGTGCGGAAGGCATTGCGGCCGCCGCAGGGATAACCGTTGATGAGCTGTATGAGAGTGCGGCTGCTTCTGTTTCCGTGGACGACATCTGCCAAGCCGCAAATATCAGCGAGGAACAAACCGCCTCGATCGAAGTACCCACCCTCTATGAACTTCAGAAGAGCTATGTGGCCGAGGCAGCCGGCCTCCCCCTGGAGGAAGTTGACAATATGGTTGAGGCGATTCCCACCGACCTGATGACCGCTTCCGGCTCCGGGCTGGATCCCCACATTTCCCCTGCTTCCGCGGAACTCCAGGTTTCCCGGATCGCGGAGGCGTCCGGGCTGAATGAGGAACAGGTACGCGCGATCATCGCTGAGAACACACAGGGCAAATGGTTGGGTGTATTTGGCGAGGAAACCGTCAATGTGTTAGGCGTCAACCTGGACATTGCCCAGGCTATGGGGTTGGTAAGTGAAACTGCCCACTCCTAAGCTCCCGGTGGAAAGGACGGACCAGTATGAAAATCCACTTTGAAAAAACGACTGAATGCCGCCTTGCGCCTGATACCTCGGTTCCAGACGTAAGCCCTGCCAGGCTGGCACTCTGTTTAGTCCAGTCTTTACGGAACTGGTTTGGTACCCCGAGCCGAAGGATGATGGACGGAACGCAGCTTCAGTATGGCTATGAGGTGCTCACGGTACCTGTTCAAGAATTTTCCGAGATATTTGGCCCCTTGGTTCAAAAGATTCACCAGGCATGGCCAATCCAGATCTTTGGCCTAGGCGGCCAAACAGAACTGGTAGAGCTGTCCTTTCCCCGCGATGAGGCAGGGACAATGATTCGGCAGTACAGCATCTCTGGCCATTATTATGAGCAGCTGCGAGATTTATATCTGAGGATCCGCTTTCCAGATGAACAGGCTGCGGAATGTATGTCCAAACTCCTGGACGCGGCAGAAAAGGAAAGCGACGCAGCTGCGCTGGAGTGGAAATACGCTGATTTCCTGGATCAACAAAAGCTGGCGGAAATAGACCGCACCTTGTCTTTTTGTTACGTGTCTTTTGAGGAAGCTGAGAGCCGTCCCTCGGTTTATTTGTCGGCCTTAACCCCCCAGCAAAAATGCCAGTTGTGGCGTCTGTATTTGGAAAAGGGCCTTCTGCCGCCAGAGTTTGAATGGCTTCGCGACGCCCTGACCCAGGGGGATGTCCCTGATTGGCTCGAATGGCAATTGGCGCTTTACAGCGTACTGGAAAAGCTCGGTATCCGCTTCCTGTGCCAAAACGGGCAGTTTGAACTCCTGGACCAACAGGATAAACGGCTCTATTTCAGCGTAGACCACGGTGATGCAGCGGCACAGGCGCTGATGAAAGTACTTTTCCCTCTCAACCGCTGAACGGGCTTTCCGTTCTCGTTAATCCTATAGCCGGCGGCCAGATTGAGGATTCAGTCTGGCCGCTGGCGTCTTATTATATCTTAACGCCATAAGCTGTTTCTTTGTCCCGGGTTTAGTTCTTTAGGATTACAATAGAGGCTGTAAGGAGGAATCCATATGATGGCTACCATGAAAAAGCACTTGCATCAGTTTAATACCCGGTTTGATTCAGCGCTGGCACAATTTACGCAGATCCACAGATTTTTGGGATTCCTGATAATCTTTGTTGGAATGCCTCTTGCCACAGTGGCCGCTGTCTTTATCAGCGCGGCTTCTATTATCCTGCTGTTTGCCTGGTTCTTTGGACTGCTGTGATAAAAATCGGCGTTCTTAATGCGCTCTTAATGCTGCTGTAGCTATATTAACGCCTTACTAATGGAAAATGTGGATAATATTAAGAAGATATAAAGGCCTATTAAGATTGGTTCTTTATGCCATAGCGCTGGGCCCAACCCATAAAAATGTCCGGCAGCTTTGCAAATCTGGGAACAAGGGTGTGCTATAATAAGGTTACAGGAGGTGATTGCGTGGAGCGAATAGCAAAAGACGCGGAACATCAGCAAGGCGCGCTGACTATTTTCACCAGTTACTTTTCTGGCACGGGAAAAACATATCGGATGTTGGAAACCGCCCGCCGTATGCGGCAAGCAGGCTGCGATGTAGTCATCGGGCTGCTCGCCCGCAACCAATGGCCGCAGACTGCGGCGCTGGCGCAGGAATTTGAGGAGATACCGCGGCAACCAGGTTCGGCACCCGGCACCCTCTTTGATGAAATCGCCCTGGACGCCTGCTTGCAGCGGAAACCGCAGATCATCCTGGTTGATGATCTAGCTCATTTGAACGCGGAAGGCTCGCGTCACAGGAACCGCTACCGGGACATTGAGGAATTGCTCAAGGCAGGCATTGACGTTTATACGACGCTGAATATCCAGCATATAGAAAGCATTCAGGATGTTGTTTCTGACATTCTTGGAGCACCCGTAAAGGAGCGAATCCCGGACCGCGTGTTTGACCGGGCGGCTTCTGTGGAATTTGTGGATATAGAGCCGGAACGCCTGCAAGAACGCCTAAAGCAGCAAACCACGGCTGTTTTTCCTATGGCCGGCTCCCTGGCCAAGTTAAACGCTCTCAGGGAGTTGGGGATGCGCCGGAGCGCTGACCGGGCAGCCTTATACGCTGCCGCTCAACCCTCCCAGGACAAAGCAGCCTTTCATACGCAGGAGCATATTTTAGTGTGCCTTTCCCCCGCGCCGTCCAACGCGCGGATCATCCGGGCATCCGCACGGATGGCACGGGCGTTCCGGTGCGGGCTGACCGCTCTGTTTGTAGAAACCAGCCAATACCGTTGGATGGCTCAATCAGACCGTGACCGCCTAAGAGACAACCTCAATTTGGCACGAAAGCTGGGGGCGTCCATTGAAACGGTCTATGGAGACGACATCGCGTACCAAATCGCTGAATTCTCCAGGCTGTCCGGCATTACGAAAATCGTGCTCGGCCGAAGCTCGATACCGCGCCGGAGTTTCTTTCACAAGCATTCCCTGACGGAACGGCTGATTGAATTTGCACCGGATCTGGACATTTATATCATCCCGGACACCGGGAGGGCAAACCGGTATCCCGTTCGCTATCGGGAAGGCCTGTATACGCCGTCTGTCACGCTTCTGGACCTGGCAAAAAGCGCGCTTATTTTAATTCTGACAACCCTCGTCGGTTTCCTATTCCATTACTTAGGGTTAGACGAAAGAAACATCGTGACGGTCTATATCCTGGGGGTCATGCTGGCGTCGGTTATTACAAGAAGTTCCGTTTGCAGCCTAATCAACTCTGTCGTAGGGGTGTTGGCTTTCAACTTCTTCTTTACAAGGCCGCGGTTTTCGCTAGATGTGGACAGCAGCGAGTATATCATCACGTTTGTTGTGATGTTTGTTGTTTCCTTCCTGACCAGTTCACTGACTGCCCGCCTAAAATCCCTTGCCAAGCGCTCGGCACAGGTGGCATGGCGGACAAAGCTTCTTTTTGAAACCAGCCAGGAACTGCAAAAGGCGAAAAATCAGGAAGAAATCCTCTCTACGACCGCATACCAGTTGAGAAAAATCCTGCAGCGGGATATTATCATCTACCGCGTAAAAGAGAAAAAGCTCCAAGAGCCAAAAGTCATTGTAACAGAAGACGCGAGTCCTGAAACGCAGTATATCACAGAGCCGGAAAAGCGGGTGGCCCAATGGGTGCTGGATAACAACAAACGAGCCGGCGCAGGGACAGAAACCTTTTCCAACGCCCGGTGCACCTACTTTTCCATACGTGCGCAAGACCGTATATATGGCGTAGTTGGGATTGCGGGAACGGAGAAAGAACAGGATACCCTTGAGAACAACATTCTGCTTTCTGTGCTGGAAGAATGCGCCCTGGCAATGGAAAGCCAGCAGAACCGGGAGGAAAAGGAAGCGGCGGCAGTCTTGGCAAAAAACGAACAGCTTCGGGCAAACCTGCTGCGCTCAATTTCTCACGACCTGCGCACACCCCTGACCTCGATTTCCGGGAACGCCAGCAATCTCCTCTCAAATGGCGACTTGTTCGATGCCAAAACCCGGCAGCAAATGTACACCGATATCTACGACGATTCTATGTGGCTGATCAACCTGGTTGAAAACCTCCTTTCTGTCAGCCGCCTGGAAGAGGGCAGGATGAACCTGCATATTTCTACAGAACTGGTCAGTGAAGTGGTGTCAGAATCCCTCCGCCACATCAATCGCAGAAGTGTGGAATACCATTTGCGCACCGAAGCCGGGGACGAGTACCTTCTGGCCCAGATGGACGCCCGTCTAATTGTCCAAGTGCTAATCAACCTGGTAGATAATGCCATTAAATATACGCCGCCCGGCTCGGAGATTGTCATCAGCTGGAAGCGGCAGGGGGATTTTGTCCTGATTTCTGTAGCGGATAACGGTCCGGGAATCTCCGATGAGGCCAAACCGCACATTTTTGATATGTTTTACCGCGCTTCCAATAAGATTGCGGACAGCCGCCGCAGTATGGGGCTGGGGCTGGCACTGTGCAAATCGATCGTCAGTGCCCATGGTGGCGAGATCACTGTTGCGGATCATCCGCCCCATGGCGCTGTGTTTACTTTTTCTATACCAGCCGGGGAGGTAAATTTGCATGAATAAACCATTGATTTTAGTCGTTGAGGACGATGCAGCGGTCAGGAACCTGATCACCACTACCCTGCGCGCCCATCAATACCGTTTCCTAACCGCCACAAACGGGGAGTCTGCCGTTCTGGAGGCCAGCTCGCACAACCCAGAGATTGTGCTGCTGGACCTAGGTCTGCCGGATATAGACGGCGTGGAAGTAATCCGCCGCATTCGCTCCTGGTCCAACCTGCCAATTATCGTAATCAGCGCGCGGAGCGAAGACACGGATAAAATTGACGCTCTGGACGCTGGCGCCGACGATTATCTGACCAAGCCGTTCTCTGTTGAGGAACTGCTGGCCCGTCTGCGCGTGACGCAGCGGCGTCTAACGATTTTACAGGCTGGTGCACTGAACCAAGGCTCTGTCTTTGTGAACGGGAAATTGAAAGTTGATTACGCCGCGGGCTGTGCCTTTATGGGCGAAGAAGAGCTTCACCTGACCCCCAGCGAGTACAAGCTGCTGTGCCTGCTTTGCAAAAACGTAGGCAAGGTTTTAACACACAACTTCATCGCGCAGCAGCTCTGGGGCAGAAGTTGGGAAAACGATGTGGCGTCCCTGCGGGTTTTTATGGCAACCCTGCGCAAAAAACTAGAGCAAGGGCCCGACTCGCCCCAATACATCCAAACACACATTGGTGTTGGGTACCGGATGCTGAAAGTGGAATAACCGTTGGCGTTTGCAGTTCGGATAGCCCCATCCTTATAGGGAAACTGAAACAAAAACAACAAAACGCTCAAACAGGCAAAGCCTCTCTTAGAACGCCGCCATAACGTATAAGCGCCGCTGGTTCGAGGCATACTACTCCCAGCAGAACAAAAGGAGTGATATGCTTGTTTAAACACGAAAAGCAGCTGTTTCACCCTGTCAGCGTGGAACGGCCGAACCCGCAGTACGCGGCGCTGCTGCAAGAACAACTGGGCGGCGGCAATGGCGAACTGAAGTCCGCTATGCAATATATGTCCCAGAGCTTCCGTATCCAGGAACTAAAGATCAAGGACCTATTCCTGGATATTGCGGCAGAAGAATTGAGCCACATGGAAATGGTAGCTCAAACCATCAGCCTGCTCAATGGACACGATGTGGCGGCAGACAAGATCCAAGCGGGAGAAATCGAAACCCATGTTTTGCTGGGGCTGAACCCTGGGCTGATCAATGCCTCAGGTTATTCTTGGACCGCGGATTATGTTACGGTTACCGGCGACCTCTGTGCGGACTTGCTCAGCAACATCGCTTCGGAACAGCGGGCTAAGGTTGTGTATGAATACCTGTACCGTCAAATAGAAGACAAAAACGTGCGGGAAACCATCGATTTTCTCTTAAACCGAGAGGAGGCCCACAACCAGATGTTCCGGGACGCCTTTAATGAAGTGCAGGAAAGCGGGTCAAACCAGGACTTTGGCACAACGCGGGCGGCAAAAATGTATTTTTCCCTTTCAAATCCAGGGCCCAACACCTTTGCGGGCAACCCGGTTACCCCACCTAAATTCTCGGAGTAAAGAAAGCGCAAAAGCACCCGGCTGTTTTCCAGCGGTACTTGCAAGAGGCAGCTAAAACCATGTCCTTCCGAGGAAGCCGTCTTTTGCCGGTAATGATCAACAAATACGCCGAGAGAAGCCTTTTCCCTACCAGGCTTCTCTCGGCGTATTTTCAAGCTATGGACATAGGGGGGCCGGTGAGAGGAAGCAAGATGGCGTAACAGCCCAAGCATATCCAGCATCCCGCTTTCTACCGCCTTTTCCCCCATTTGCTCCAAAGGATCTTTTCCCCTTCCACCACCAGCAAGGGGCACAGGGAAAGCACTCCCACCACCAGCCACTGGAAACCGGTCAGGGCCGTGGTCTGGAACAGGGCCGCCAAAGGCGGGAACAGTACCACACTGACCATCAAGAAGGCGCACACCCCACAGGCCAACACCAACTTCTTATTGGAGAACAGCCCTAACCTCAGCACCGAATGCTCGGAACGCATATTAAAGCTGTGGGTCAGCTGGGACAGGCTCAACACCGTGAAAGCCATGGTGCGGCCGATCACAGGCTGGGCAGGGTCCAGGTCGAAAAACACCCGGCCAACGGTATAGGCCAACAACGCCAAAGCACCCACCAGGCAGCCCTCCACTGCCACAGAGTAGCCCATCCCCCCGGAGAAGATCCCGTCCTCCTTCTTGTGGGGCGGGGCGTCCATCACGTCCTTCTGGATGGGGTCGGCCCCCAAGGCCAAAGCCGGCAGGGAGTCGGTGACCAGGTTTACCCACAGCAGCTGAATGGCCAGCAAAGGCGTGGGTACACGCAGCAAGAACGCCACAAACACCACCAGGATCTCCCCCATGTTGCAGGAGAGCAGGAAGTGGATGGTCTTGCGGATATTCTGGTAGATCCCACGCCCCTGGCGGACAGCCGCCACAATGGTGGAAAAGTTGTCATCCGTGAGGACCATATCCGCGGCCGAACGGGCCACCTCTGTGCCGTTTTTCCCCATGGCGCAGCCGATATCCGCGGTCTTCAGGGCCGGGGCGTCGTTGACCCCGTCGCCGGTCATGGCCACCACCATCCCCCGGCGCTGGAAGGCTTTGACGATCTTCACCTTGTGCTCCGGCGACACCCGGGCGAAGATGCGGTAATCGAAAATCTTTTGGCTCAAGTCCCCGTCGTCCAAGCAGTCCAGCTCCTTGCCGGTGATCACCTGGGAGGGGCGTTCCGCCATACCCAGGCGCTTGCCGATGGCCAGCGCTGTGGCCGCGTGATCCCCCGTGATCATCACTGGCAGGATGCCCGCCTTTTTGCACTGCGCAACCGCTTCCTTTACCCCGGGCCGGGGCGGGTCTTCCATAGCCAGCAGGCCGCAAAAGATCAGGTTGCTTTCTGTTTCATTGTCATCGGAGGAAAGGGATTCCACATCCTTATAGGCCACTGCCAACACCCGCAGCGCCCTGTCCCCCAAGGCAGCGTTATCCGAGAGGAGCTTTGCTTTCATGGCACCGGACAGGGCTAGGGCCCTCCCCCCTTGCAGGTATGCCGTACACCGGGCAAGGAGCACATCCGGGGCGCCTTTTACAATGACGCGGTAGCCGCCCTGGGGCCGCTTATGGGCAGTGGCCATCCGCTTCCTGGCGGAGGTGAAGGGGATCTCCCCCACCCGGGGGAACTCCTCTTCCAGCGCCCCTTTCTCCCGCCCACAGGCCCGCAGGAAAGCAATCTCTGTGGGGTCGCCGGTGAAGGTTCCCCCAACCCGCTGGGAATCATTGCACAGGCAAGAAAGCTCCAGGGCAAACCGGGCTGCCGAAGACTCCAACCGATCTTCCCCGCCAGGCCCGGAATAGGCTACCACGGTCATCTTGTTTTGGGTCAGGGTGCCTGTCTTGTCGGAACAGATCACCTGGGTACTCCCCAAAGTTTCCACGGCGGGAAGGTGCCGGACGATGGCTTTCTTTTGGACCATCCGCTTGATCCCCATGGTCAACACAATGGTCACCACGGCAGTGAGGCCCTCGGGAATGGCCGCTACCCCCAGGCTGATGGCAATCATGAACATCTCCACAGGCGGCCGGCGCTGGAGTACCCCCAGCAGGAAGATGATCCCGCAGATCAGCACCACCCCTGCCCCCAGGACTTTCCCCGTCTGCTTCAATTTTTGCTGCAAGGGCGTTTGGGGGGCTTTCTCGCTTTCCAGCATTTTGGCGATCTGTCCCATGGCGGTATCCATCCCGGTGGCGGTGACCACCCCCACCCCTGCTCCGGAGGAAACGCCGGTGGAAGCGAAAGCCATGTTTTTCCGTTCCCCTAAAGGGGCGTTGGGCGGGCATTTGGCGCTGGCGTCCTTTTCCGCAGGGAGGGATTCCCCTGTGAGGGCAGATTCTTCAATTTTCAATTCCACCGACCGCAGAAGGCGCAGGTCCGCAGGGACAAGGTCCCCGGCCTGCAGGATCACAAGGTCCCCGGGGACCAGCTCCCAGCTTTCCACCCGCTGGCGTTTCCCGTCCCGAAGCACCTGGGCATGGGGGGAAGACAGCTTTTTCAGCGCTTCAATGGCACGGTCCGCCCGAAGCTCCTGGACCGTGCCGATGACGGCGTTTACCACCACGATGGCCAAGATGATCAAGGAGTCCACATACTCCCCGTTGTTTTGGGCCCAGGAAACCGCAAAAGACACTGCTGCCGCCGCCAACAGGATGATGACCATAAAATCCTGGAACTGGCTGAAAAACCGCCGCAATATCCCCGGCCCCTTGGCGGTTTGCAGTTCATTTCTGCCATACTGCCCCCGGCGGCGCTGGCACTCTTCCTTGGACAGGCCCCGGCTTGGGTCCGAAACTAGGGCCTGCAGCGCCTCCTCCTGGCTGACGTTATAATAGTCCATCCCGCATCCTCCTTGTGATTCCAGGGCTTGGGCCCGCTTTTTTATTAAGGCTTATGCGGTGAGAAAGGGATTTATGAAAACGGCAAAAGGGCCGCCGCTATCCTGCGGCCGCCCTTTCTATCCGGCACGAAAGGCGTTTCCCAACGCCCGGTATTCAGTTGCCCTCCTGGTACGAGGGGGCGTTCTTGGGGGTCTTCCCTTTGATGACATTGCGATAATAGGCATAGGTAAGGGACTCGTCTTCCGTGAGGGTTTCCATCTCCTCTGCCAAGCCCACAAAGAGGATGTGGGTCCCCAGGTCCACCGTTTGCTCCACTTTGCAGCTGAAACGGGCACAGGCAGCCTCTAAGGGATAGGGCATCCCCGCCTTGTCTTCAGCAAAGGGGATCTCTGCAAACTTGTCCTCTTCCCAGCCAGTGCGGAAGCCAAACCGGCCCACAATCATCAGGTCGGCACGCTGGTCCAAGGCCACAGCCGCGAACCGTCCCGCCTTTTGGATCAGGCCGCAGGTGAAGTTGTCTTTGTTCACCGCCACGGAAAGCCGGACTGGCTGGGCAGTTACCTGCTGCAAGGTGTTCACCACGCAGCCGCCCCGCTGGCCATCCGCTTGGGCCGAAACCACGTACAGGCCATAGGTCAGTTTATACAACGCTTTCTCATCCATGGAACAAACCTCCTTGTTAGGAATTCTGCTCCTATTATTCCACAGTTCCCTTTCATACGCAAGGGAATTTGTACCGGCTTCATAAAAACTCACTTTACCGAGGGAGTTTCATCCAAAAACTCTTCCCGAAGCGTGACACCGAAATCCCGGGCAATGGCCCGAAGCTCCCCGTCCTGGATGGTCTGGCGGATGTTCCCCTGGCCGGCGGAAAGGGCCAGAATGTAGATTTGGGCCGCCTTTTCAATGGTGTGCATCAGGCCGAAGGTGGTGTCAAAGTCCGGACCGGAGGCAAACAGCCCATGATGGGCCCACACCGCCGCATCGTACTCTTCCATCAGCTTGCTGGTTGCCAGGGCGATCTCCGCGCCGCCGGGAACCATCCAGGGCACCACGCCCACACCACCGGGAAACACCACCGGGCACTCGGTGGCGCTCTTCCACAGGGCACGGGTAAAGTCCCGGGCCGTCAGGGGCAGGATGTAGGTCAGGGCGATGAGGTTGGCCGGATGGGCATGGTAGATCACCCGGTTCTCCCCGGCTGTGGCTTTTTTGCGGACGCTGTGGTTCAAAAAGTGGCTGGGGAACTCGCTGGTGGGGCGGCCACCTTTCTCCAGGCCCCAGACGATCCGCCAGGAATCCCCCGCCTGGTTGATCTCCAAAATGCAGACATTGTCCTGGGGAGCTAAGGGCACGTTGCGGAAATATTTCCCGCTGCCGGTGGCAATGAAGTGCTCCCCTTTCAAGTTGTCCGCCTGAACCCCCATATTCACCCAGGGACCAGGTTCTGCTTGAAAGCAGGGGCGGCACTGCTCCACTTCCTCCGGGCGCATCCGGTAGGTCAGATTGCCACCGTTGCGCTCATGCCAGCCCTGGTCCCAGCCGTCGCCGCACATCCGGATGTAGTCTTGCATCACGGGTATCTCTGTAATTGCCATTTCCATTTCCTCCTTACACACGCTTGAGCAGCACGTCCTGCTCGTACCGTGCCACTGTATCGTACCACTCTTTGCCGCCAGGTACCCCCTGAGTCTGGCAATAGTGCTTCCAAATGTCTCCAAAGGGCAGGGTTTTCAGCTCCTCGTTCAGCACCATCAGCTGGGTAAACTGGCAGCTGTCTTGCAAATGCTTCAGCTGGTCCCAAGGCTGGAGCAGGGCAAACAACAGGGCTTTTTCCATGCTGCGGGTGCCCACCACCCAGGCGGCAATGCGGTTGATGGAAGCGTCGAAGAAGTCCAACCCGATAAGCACCCGGTCTGTGGCCTTGTTGCGGACGATCTCCTTGGCAATCTCCTTCAGCTCGTCCTCATAGAGTACCACGTGGTCGCTGTCCCAACGGACGCCCCGGGTCACGTGGAGGGGGACTTTGTCGAAAAAGGCCAGCAAGCTGGGGATCTTGTCACTGACCACCTCTGTGGGGTGGTAGTGGCCGTTGTCCAGCAGGTCGTACACGCCAGGATGGGAGGCGGCATAGCTGATGTAAAATTCGGAGGAACCTACGGTGAAGGCCTCCATGCCGATGCCGAACACCTTGCTCTCCACACAGTCAATGACCCCGGGGAGCTTCTCCGCAAAGATCTCATCCAGGCTCTGCTTTAACCGCAGGCGTGGCCCCAGGCGGTCGGCGGGAACGTCTTTATAGCCATCGGGGATCCACACATTGCACAACACGGGGCTGCCCAGCTGCTGTGCAATATAGGAGGAGATCCGCCGGCACTGGATGCCGTGACGCACCCAAAACTGCCGAACTTCCTCATCTGGGGAAGACAGGGTCAGGTTGTCCTTTACCAGGGGGTGGCTGAAAAACGTGGGGTTAAAGTCGATGCCCAGGCTGTTCTCCTTGGCAAACTGGATCCACGGCTCAAAGTGGCAGGGCCGCAGGGCGTCCCGGTCCGCCGGTTGGCCCTCCCCAAACACGGCGTAGCTGGCGTGGAGGTTGATCCGCTTTTTCCCCGGGACAAGGCTCATGGCTTTTAAAAAGTCGGCTTTCAGCTCTTCAAAATTCCGGGCCCGGCCGGGATAATTCCCGGTGGTCTGGATCCCGCCGGACAATGCCCGGCCCGTGCCTTCCAAGCCGATGACATCGTCCCCTTGCCAGCAATGGACGCTGATGGGGATGCCCTTTAAAAGGTCCAAGGCAGCCTCCACGTCCACGCCGTACTCCTGGTAGCGCTGTTTCGCGGTTTCATATCGTTCGCTCACGTTCCAACATCCTCTCTTGTTTGTTTATTAAGACGCCTCATTGAGGCCGGTACTCCTGGATGGGGAAGCTTTGGCGCTCCGCTTTCCGGGCGGCTGCCAAGTCTGGAAAGTCCCCCGCCGCCAGCATCTGCACCATCAGGTTACCCAAGGCCGTGCCTTCCGTGGGCCCGGCGTACACCGGCAGCCCGGTGGCATTGGCGGTGAGCTGGTTCAAATAGCCGTCCCGGCTGCCGCCGCCCACGATATTCACTGCCGTGTACCTTTGGCCAGTGAGGGTGGAAAGCTCTTGGATGCTATGGGCATAGCTCTGGGCCAAGCTGTGATATACACAGCTTGCCAACTGTCCCAAGGTTTCCGGCACTGGCTGGCCTGTTTCCCGGCACAGCGCCCGGACGGCCTCGCCCATGTTCTCCGGGGCCAAAAAACGGCTGGCATTCACATCCACCCGGGAAGGGAACGCCGCCTCCTGCCGAGCAGCTTGCTCCAACTGGTTGAAGGAAGCGCCCTCCCCCGCCTCCCGGCGGATGGACTGGAGCATCCAAAGCCCCATGATGTTTTTTAAATACCGGAAACGGTACTGGTAACCGCCTTCGTTGGTGAAGTTCCTCTGACGGCTTTCCTCCGTGGTGACGGGAGCCGGCAGCTCTGTACCCAAAAGGCTCCAGGTGCCGCTGGACAGGTACACCCCGCCCTCTTTGGCGGGAACCGCCAGAAACGCCGACCCGGTATCGTGGGTGGCCGGAAACAGCACTTGGCAGTCGAACCCCACCCGGGCTTTGACCTCCGGGGTAAAGCGTCCCACGGTGCTCCCCGGCAGGCGAAGCTCCCCGAACAGCCGCCGGGGATAGCCCAGACAATCCAACAGTTCCCAATCCCAGATTTTGGTCTGGGCGTTGACCAGCCCTGTGGTGGTGGCGTTGGTGTACTCGTTTTCCCCTTTGCCTGTCAGGCGGTAGGTCAGGTATTCCGGGACCATCAACAGGCGCTGGGCCTGTTCCAACAGTTCCGGCTCCTGGGTTTTCACCGCCATCAGCTGATAGATGGTGTTGAAGTCCTGTTTTTGGATGCCTGTGCGGGCATACAGTTTCTGGGCGGAAACCAGCCCCTCCACCAGCCGGTCCATTCCCTGGGTACGGCTGTCACGGTAGGCTACCGTGTCCCCCAAAACGCCGCCTTCTTTGTCCAGAAGGACGTAGTCTACGGCCCATGTGTCGATGCCAACACTGTCCGGAATTTTTGAAAGTTCCCGGCAGCGTTCCAACCCGCGGAGCACCTCTTCCGCCAGGTGCTCTATGTCCCAACACAGGCGGCCATTTTTTGTCACCAGCTTGTTCTCAAACCGGTAAATCTCCTCCAAGCGAAGGTTCCCGCCCTCGGTCCAGCCTAAAATGTGTCTGCCCGAAGAGGCTCCAATGTCCACAGCCAAATAGGTGCGCAAGGCAACTTCCCCCTTTCTTACTTTTCAGGATACCGCCAAAAGCGGAAAAAAAGAAGGACGTATTTTTGAAAAAATACGTCCTGACTTTTTGAATTCCCAAGCCGTCACTCCGATGGGGGCCGGAAATCCCCTGCACACTCTTTGCGGTAATCTTTGGGGGTGGCCCCATAACGGGCACGGAAGGCCCGATAGAAATAACTGGTATTCTCATAGCCCACCGCCAGGATGATATCCTGGGTGGTGAGACGGGTTTCCCGCAGCAGCTGGGCTGCTTTGGAGAGCCGCTTTTCCAGCAGCAAATCCTTAAAGGTGCGGCCCGTGGCCCGGCGCACCGCCGCGCTCAGATAGGGCAGCGACACGTGGAGCTCTTTGGCCAGGCGGGTCAAATCAGCAGTGGGGTAATTCTCCTCGATCTCCCGCAGGACGGCCAGCACTGCCCCATTCCCCGAGGCTTCTTCCAAATCCCCGGTATAATTTAAAAGCTGCAAAAGCAGCACGCCCATGGTAGCTTGGTTGATCCTCCGGGCATTGGCCTGGGGATGCACCAGCCCCCAGATCAAATTCTCCACCAAATTTTGAATGGTAGGCGCCTCCGCCACGTGAAAGTGCAAACAGCTCATCTCGCCATCGCTCTGCCGCAGCCCGCTTAACAGGAACCGCCCAAGCACGTTATCCGTGCCGACCAAGGTAAGGGCATAGTCAAAAAACTGGGGAAGTACAATGAAGTTGACCCCCACATCGTCCTCCCCCGCGCGGTCCACCTGGTGGGAAGCGTGCTGGTTCAAAAACAACAGCTCCCCGGCACGAAGGGTCACCGGCGGGCCACCCTCAATGTGATGGACGGTCTTTCCCGAACACATATACATGATCTCCACATAGTTGTGGGTATGCATGGGAAACGCCGCAAACCGGGTATGGGGCCGGACCGTGATCAACTTCCCTTTGGCCAGCAGCTTTTCGCTGTCGATCAAAAACGCGCTGCCTGAAGTATACAGGCTTTTATCCACCTGGCCGCCGGCAAGCAGCCGCTCCTCTTCCTCGGTCACCCGGCGAAGCTCCTGCATCAAGCTTTCCCGCATGATATCCCTTCTTCCCTTGTAAACTCCTTTTTACCCGCAAGATCGGGTGCCCGGCTTTACGCTGCCAAAATGTCGCCGGCCTCTGTAGCGGTAAGATACTCATATTTCACCATCAACCGCAGCACCTGGCGCTGGCGTTGAGAAGCCAAATCTGGGTTCACAGTGGGGTCGTACACAGACGGGGCATTGGGGATACCGGCCAGCAGGGTACACTGGTCCGGGGTCATCTGGGCAGGCTCCACGCCGAAATAAGAATGGCTGGCCGAAGCCACATCGTAGCAGCCGCTGCCAAAATAGATAGAGTTTACATACAGCTCAAAAATCTCCTCTTTGGAGTAATTGGCCTCCATATGGAACGCCATGAACACCTCCGCCACCTTGCGCACCAGCTCTTTCTCCTGGGTGAAATAGAGGTTTTTCGCCAGCTGCTGGGTGATGGTGCTGCCGCCCTCCACATAGGACATGGCTTTGATATCGTTGACCAACGCCCGGCCAATGGCAATCACGTCCACACCGGGGTGTTGGTAAAACCGGTGGTCCTCCGCAGCGATGACAGCCTCTACGTAGGTGTCCGGCAATTCCTCAAAGGTTGTGTAGCTCTCTTGGGATTGCACTTGGCGGATTTTTTGGTCCAAGGGCATGGCTTCCAGCGCCTGGGTGTACATTTGCCACCCCAAAACGCACAGGGCCATCACGGCACAAAAACACACTGCCAACACCAGCAACACCACATTCCGGACAATTCGCAAGACTTTCATGGCTGTTCCTTCCTCCATTCCGGGAGCGCCTCCCGGGTTCCTTTTCCATGGTACTATCTTACCAGCCATTTCTTGCGAATTTCTGACAACTATCTGTATACTTCCTAAAGGTTCTTACCGCTTTTCAGTCCGTCCCGGCGGAACACATATCGTTCGTGAGTGGAAAGCCCGGGAGCAAAGGTATAACCCAGACACCCAAAACCCTGTAGGCCCTCTGGTGTTGAAACATGGTTTTCCGCCGCGAAACGGACCATTTCACCCCGGGCCATTTTTACATAGACGCCTTTTTCCACCAGCTTCCCCGGCTCCAGCCCTTCCGCGAACACACAGGTGACAAACCGCGCCTTCCCCTGCAATGTGGGACGCACCGCCTTGGCGTATTCTTCAGAAGCCAAGTTGACGAAGGTGTCGTCTTCTCCCAGAAGGTACTGCCCCAGGGAATCCCCCCAAAAGTCGTAGAGGTTTTTACAAAAGGAGGTTTTCACCTTCGCCTGCATTTCCAGACGATAGGGAGAAACCCCGTCAAAGGGGCGGAGCACCCCATAAAGCCCGGAGAGGATGCGCAAATGGGCTTTCACATAGTGGAACTGTTTCTCTGTGAACACCCCGGGCGCCATGTATTTATATTGGATCCCATCGTAGGCCAGCAGCGCGGGGGTGTCCCCTCGGCGCAAGTCCATAGTGTGAAACTGTTCATAGGCCTGGGAAGCCAGCCTGTCGTTGCAGGCCAGCAGCCGTTCCAGCTCTGGCAAGGACAAGCCCCGCAGGTAATCCAGCAGCTGGGCAGACTTTTCCAGCAGGCCGGGGACGGTTTCCGGCGGTAGGGAATCTCCCCCGTCACGCATCTTCTTGGCCGGGGAAATCAACAGTTTCACTGGGCGCCCCCTTCATGAAGGGTTTCCCCCCGGAGCATTGCCTGACGCTCCAGGGCCAATTCCCGCTGGAGCTGGTAGGCGTTCCAATGGCTGTTGGTGGCGGTGAGCACGGCTTTCAAGTCTACAGGAGGGATCTTTTTCCGGCGGAACCCTTGGAGAAAGCTGTCCATCTGGCGGGGGGAAAGTCCCGCCATTACCAGCAGTTCGTCAGAGAAAAGCTCCCCTCCTTCTGGGGAGTCCTTCCGGGGCGCAAGGCCCAATACGCTCTCCAGGGGCTGGGAAAAATCCTCTTGGGCCACGGAACGGGCCCGCAGCCTTAAGGTGAGGCACAGGGTTTTGATCTGCCTTCCTTTTTCAGAATCCAGGTTGTAAAGAAGTACGGTGGGTATCATAGGATCTGGCCCCTTTCCATCAAGTTCTCCGTCACATAGAGTGTAACACGTTTGTGCTGGGATTGGCAAGGGTGGGAAAATTAAAAATGATTCTTGACTTTTTCCCCTTCTTCCTGTACAGTAGCCATACAATACTTGTTTCTTGCGAGGGATCTTATGGGATTTTCTATTGAAACCAGCGTACCGATCTTGACCGTGTTTCTCCAGGGGCTTTTGAGCTTTTTCTCCCCCTGTGTGCTGCCCTTGCTGCCTATGTATATCAGCTACCTGTCAGGCGGCGGACGCACGATGGACCAGGAGGGCAATGTCCATTACAAACGGGGCCGCGTATTGCTGAACACCGCCTTTTTTGTGGTGGGCATCAGCTTTGCCTTTTTCCTGCTGGGATTTGGCTTCACTGCGGCCGGGCAGTTTTTCCGGGAAAACCGGATGCTGCTGGGCCGTGTGGGCGGCGTGCTGGTGATCCTCTTTGGCCTGTACCAGCTGGGGGTGTTCGGCTCCTCCAAGCTGCTGAACCGGGAGGCACGGCTGCCTTTCCGCCTGGACAAAGTGGCCATGAACCCTCTGATGGCCCTGGTGCTGGGCTTTACCTTCAGCTTTGCCTGGACCCCTTGCGTAGGCCCCACGTTAGCCAGTGTACTGCTGATGGCCACTTCTGCCAAGGCAGCCCAGGGGTTTGTGCTCATTGGGGTGTACACCCTGGGGTTTGTGCTGCCCTTTTTGGCAGTGGGCCTGTTTACCTCCACCCTTTTGGAAGTGTTCCGCAAATATAAAAACGTGGTGAAATACACGGTGAAGATCGGCGGCATCCTCATGGTGTTCATGGGCGTGATGATGTTTACCGGCTGGATGAACAACCTGACCAACTACCTCTCCAGCTTTGGCGGCACCGAAAGCTCCACCACCTCCGTCAGCTCTACGGTGGAGGAAAGCCAAGTTGTATCGGCCGTGGAAAGCTCCCAGGAAAGCGAAGTTTCGGAAAGCCCTTCCCAAGCCGTCGCCCAGGAAAGCTCTGCCCAGGAAAGTTCCACCCCAGAGGAAAACACCCCTGTCCCTGCTCCGGACTTTACCCTGACCGACCAATTTGGGAACACTCATACCCTATCGGACTACCAGGGCAAGACGGTATTTTTAAACTTCTGGGGCACCTGGTGCCCCCCCTGCCGGGCTGAGATGCCGGAAATCCAGGAGCTGTATGAGGAGTATGGGGAAAACACAGGGGACGTGGTCATTTTGGGCGTGGCCCTACCTAACGTGGGCAAGGAAGGCTCCCAAGAGGAGATTGCAGCCTTTTTAGAAGAGAACGGCTACACCTATCCCACGGTAATGGATGAAGAAGGGAAAATCTCTGCATACAGCTATTATATCTCCGCGTTCCCCACCACCTTTATGATTGATGTCAACGGCAACGTGTACGGCTATGTCAGCGGCCAGTTGACCAAGGACATTATGAAGGACATCATCCAGCAGACCATTGACGGCAGCTCCGCACAATAAAACTTCTTCTCCTTGCATTCCCCGGGAAAAGACGGTATAATAGGAATAATGACCAAAAGGAGGGATGGAATTGGCAAAAATTCAGGAATCCGCGGAAAACTACTTGGAAACGATTTTGATTCTAAAAGAGCGCAACGGTTCGGTGCGTTCCGTGGATATTGCCGCGGAAATGGGGTTTAGCAAACCCAGTGTCAGCGTGGCTATGAAAAACCTTCGGGAACAGGAGTGCGTCACCATGGGCGCCGACGGGCTGATTGCCCTCACCGAAAAAGGTCAAAAAATTGCAGAAGGCGTTTACGAGCGCCACACCCTCTTCACCCAATGGCTGGTTTCTTTGGGGGTGGACGCCGCCACTGCCGCCCAGGACGCCTGCCGCATTGAGCACGTCCTGAGCAAAGAAGCGTTTGAAGCCATCAAGCGCCATGTGGAAAGCGAAGGCATTTCCCAACAAACGCCATAAAAAGCAAAATACCTTGCCCGCCGGAATCAGCCGGCGGGTTTTTTCCGCTGTTTTTCCCGGCGCCCAAACAAAAAAAGCCCTCCCCGCCGGGAAAGGCTTTCGCAGATTTGGTTGGTGGCGTCACCCGATGAGCATCCGGCCCTCGGGATAAATGGAATCACCCCTTGCCTTGTGGCGCATCAGGATAGACAGGCCGAAGGACAGCGGCCCCACCCGGCCTATAAACATGGTAAAGATCAAGATCAGTTTCGAGATGGGGTCCAACAACGGGGTGACACTGGCGGAAAGCCCTACAGTGCCAAACGCCGAAGTAGCTTCGTAGAGGCAGTCGATATAGAGGATCTCCGGGTTTAGGGAGCTGATGATACCGGCGTCAATAAAGACCAGCAAAAAGGCCACCATGCTCAACGAAAACGCTTTGTACACCGTAGAAGTGGAAAACCGGTGCCGAAGTACCACAGACTCGTTTTTGCCCCGGAAGGTGCAAATCACAGTCACAGCCAACACCATAAAAGTGGTGGTTTTAATGCCGCCGCCGGTGGAACCAGGGCAGGCGCCGATGAACATCAGCAAAACGGAAAGCACTTTTGTAAACTCATACTGGCCAGCAATCTCCACCGAAGCAAACCCCGCCGTGCGGGTATTGGTAGACTGGAAAAACGCACAGTTGAGTTTTTCAAAAAAATTCAAACCCTCCATGGTATTGTCATATTCCAGTACAAAAAAGCCCAGGGTCCCGAAAAGAAGCAGGGTGACAGTCACCCGCAGGCAAATTTGGGAGTGGAAATTTAGCCGGATGGTATCTTTCCGCTGGAACAGGGGTTGGATCTTACACAGGTAGATATCCTGCACCACGATAAACCCCAACCCGCCAATGATAATCAAAAAGGAGATAGTAAGGCAAACCAAAGGGTCCCCGGCAAAGGCGGACACACTGCTGTTGCCCGGTACGAACCCCAGCACGTCAAAACCGGCGTTACAGTATGCGGAAACAGCACAGAAAACAGAGGGCCATATCCCTTTCAGCCCATAGGCCGGCACAAAACGGATCGCCAACAGGCAGGCTCCCACCGCTTCACAGAGAAAGGTAAAACCAATGGCCAGCTTCAGCAGCCCCACAATATTCAACGAATTCCCCCCAGAACTTTCGCTGGCCAGCTTCATCTCACGGATCCCCAGTTTCCGCCTGACAAACAGGGAGAAACCGATGGTAAGTGTGGACAAGCCCAAGCCACCCAGCTGGATGAGCGCCAGGATGACCCCCTGGCCAAAGGGCGACCACAGGGTATAGGTATCCCCCACCACCAAACCGGTCACGCAGGTTGCCGATGTGGCAGTGAACAGGGCATCAATGGGACGGAAACGACCTGTTCTGGAAGCAACCGGCAGCATTAGCAGCAACGTCCCAGCCAAGATCAAAAACAGAAAGCTGATAACAATAACCCGAACCGGGGGCATTGTCTTCACTTTTTCGTTGAACCGTTGCTGCAATCCACTGAAATCGGGCATAGCAATTCATCCCTACTCCTTCTTAATATTCAACCAACCTGGCCGTGTTAAGCGGTCAATTTATCCATTGCCTTCGTCCGCTGCAAAGCCAGGATCAAGGGAAGCCCCAGCGCATAGCAGACAACCAGCTCCCCAATACCTACAGAAAGGGCGGAAGCGCCAAACGCCGCCCAAGTGAAATTGCCAAGCCCAAAGGCACCCGCTTCCGAAAGGCAGGCAAGCTCAAATCCGACAATCACCACGTTAGCGATGACGGGAGGCAGGGGCGCCAAAACGGGGATCCCCTTTACCCGGAATTTCCCCACCATCCAGGTGCCAACAGCGGCAATCAAAGTGGCGCCAGTGCCGAACACCCAGTCAACCACACCCAGGGGGCTACCCAAGTTGGCAATCAAACAGCCAAGGGTGAGCCCGGGGATTGCGGCAGGAGTGAACACTGGCAGCACAGTCAATGCTTCGGAAAAGCGGAACTGCACCGCGCCGTAAGCCACATTCATAGCCGCAGCCACATACGTCAGGACAGCATAAAGCGCCGCGATCACAGCGCCCAGCGCCAGAAAGCGGACTTTTTTGGAAGTACTCATATTCAATTTCCTCCTAGTATTTTTTAAGGTCAGGATGTCGCGACTGACCGCAGGGTAAACCCGCATGAGATAGGATACACTCTTTTAAGCTAAAAAGCAAGCAAAACTTCTTCATTCCCCTCTTGCAGTTTTTATGGGAATGCCGTATAATAAAAATGATTTTCTGCGGGTATGGCGGAATTGGCAGACGCGCCAGATTTAGGTTCTGGTGGGTTTCCCGTGCAGGTTCAAGTCCTGTTGCCCGCACCAGGCTGAGCCTGGACGCAATTCGCGTTCCGGGCTCAGCTTTTCTTTTGCCTTTTCGCTCGCGCTTGCGGCGGGCAGTTATCCTTCCACCTCGACCGGCGGCGAGCTGCCGCTCCCAAACCGCGAACTACACCTTTGTGGGGTTCGCGATTTTTCTTGCCCGCGTTTCCCGTTGGCATCTATTTTGCACAACTCTGGTGGAACTCCTCTAAGGGACTCAATTGTCTAACGGCAAAGCCCGCCCTGCTGGAAGAATAGCAAGGCGGACCTTGCCAAATCAAGCTGTTAGCAGCAGAACCTAGAGCAAAGAGGACATTAAGTATGCCGCACCATCTTCAGGTTTTCCATCCACACCTTATTTTTCAATGCTTTCGCGCAGGTATAGGCCTCCTGCCAGTGCCGACTATAAAAAGCATTTCTCTTCTCATATTCCTTCAAGCGCTCTACAATGCAAAAAGCCCCCGGCCAGTTCAAGTCCTGTATCCACATGAACAGCTCAAACAAGTAGGGAAATAATTCCAAGTCCTCCTTTTCAGAAATAATAAGGGCGCAGTTATCCCACACATTTTTATTATTTCTATCATCACACGGCTGCAAAAACACATTGAAGGCTGTGACCTGCCGGGCAAGCCGCAATCCCTCTGCCTGTTCTTCCTCGGTCCTATTCCAATCCAGTAGGCCCATAATGTAGTCTATGTCCGCCATTTTTCATCATCCTTTCCACGGGATAACAACGGATTTCACCGCCTGGGTCCATTTTGAGCTTGAGCCTTCCCTAATCCAGTCCTGCATCGTTCCACCAACTGGCCACACAGCCGCATGATTGGGCTTGTCCTGCATCACATTGGTTCTCTACCAGTTTCCCCAATTATGATAGTGTTGCTTCAGCAATGCCGTGACATCATCAGACAGCAGCGAAACAAGCTCCCGATTATCCAGCAGCTCGGATAAATAATCCTGCCACATCAAACCTTCATGCCTATCCATTTTCTTTGACTGGATAACCGCATCTTCAAAAGGCTTCTTTAATTTCTCTCCTGAGAACGTTTTCAGCCTCTCAGCAATAGTCACCGCACCAGGCCAATTCAGATCTTGCAGCCACTGTAACAACTCCGTTAAGTATGGCTCTAGCTGAGTGTCTGTTTTTTCTGAAAGAATCACCGCACATTGTTCCCAAACAGAGGGTTCTGCGGGGGGTTGAATAAGTAGCGAGAGATCTTTCACTTTCCGCGCTAATTCTTTTCCTTGTGCCTGGATTGCAGAAGGTGCCTTCCAATTCAGCATTTGATAGACCATGGCAATATCAGTCAATTTATTTCACCTCCCCACTTGATGACAACCGATTTTATTGCACGAGTCCATACCGATGAAGAGCCTACATTATGCCAATCCTCTAGAGTGTCTCCTACGGGGAACACACTAACGTGATTCACACCATCTTTTACAGCATACACAACTCCCGTTGCGTTTATTTCATCGATTGTAGTCCTTGCCGCGCCCGGTTTGGGAATTGTAGAAAAGGAAAGCCCTATTGATTCATCACTATCTCTGGGTGTCAAATTTCCGGGATTTATCCCACCATACCTATAGATGTAGACCGTCTGATCCTTTTGTTTAGGGATAACCTGTTCTTTGGCTTTTTCCTGATAATCCGTTTTAGGTTTCGTAGAGGACGACTTGACAGTTTTATTCCACTGTTTTTGGATTACAGGAGTAGCCACAGCACAAACTATTGCCGTAACGGCAGCAGCTGCGGCAATGCCAAGCAGTACAAGAAGATCATCCACAAGCGCGAAATGTCCAGTCGAGTCGCTATAACAGACCGGATTGTTCCCGCAGTAGGCAAACATATTGTAGCCGAGCAGGCCATCACCCGTAGATGCATAACTATCTGCGCTGATAAACCGGGAGACCACAGGATCATAGTAGCGGCTTTGCAAATAGTAGAAGCCTGTCTCCGTATCGTAATAATACCCACGGTACCGCAGGGGGGTGATTTCGGCTAAACTGCCACTAGAGGAAATGAGCTTGCCCCAGGCGTCGTACTCATAGGTGGCCAGCACGTTGCCATTCACATCTTCGATACGGGTGATGTCACCTTACTGGGTAGTCATGTAGTAGGTGAGGGCCTTTGGACCACGGCTGTCGGTCATTTCTGTTAATTACTCGAGTTTATCATACTCGTAGCTGCTCAGAAATGCAAGAGCACCTGTGCCAATTTGGCGATAAACCTCATCAATGTTTCCTACCGCATCGTAATCATACCGGTATGTCATCTTCGTATCTGCACCATCTGCCGACGCATAGACATAATACTAAATTCGGTTGGACTGCCAGTTTGATGTTCCGATGCCTTCATAATTTTGACGATGCACAGGCCGGGACAGCATGAGAAGCGTCCCCAAGGCCCCGAAGACGACCACCAGCAGGGCTAAAGCACAGTCAAAAGCATCACAAAAACGCGCTTGCCGGTGGGGCGGCAGGGATCTCCGTGCCTGAAGTAGGAGGCGTTGAAAGCCGCGTCAGCCGTGAAGGCGGGGACGTAAGATTTATCAAGCTTTAAGA
>URKX01000002.1 GCA_900548545.1 uncultured Oscillospiraceae bacterium | reverse complement strand
CATCAAGCCCATCATCGACCTGGCCGTGGCCCACAACAAGCCCGTTATGGTCAGCGAGTGCGGCTTTGCCTATCGCAACAGCTCCGGCACCGACCTGACCTCCTTCGCCGTGGAGCAGCTTAACTGGTTCTATTCCTATATCAACATGGTCTATCCCCAGGTAAAGGCTGTGTTCTACTTCAACGCCGACCCCGACAGCGGATTTAAGTATATGCTCAACGGCAATTCCTCCGTGTCCTCCACCTATCAGAACGCCATCCGCAACAACGGCGCCTATCTGGATGAGGTGGACGGCTCCGCCACCGGCTGGGAAACGCTGGACAAGACCGCCCTTTCCGCTGGCGACAGCACACTGAAGCTGGCCTCCTATGTCAGCTTCCCCGGCAAGAAGACCAACACAGTCAAATACTATGTGGACGATAAGCTGGTCCACACCAGCACCCAGGCCCCTTACTACTATGAGCTCGACCTGGCCGCTCTGGGCGGCGGCAGCCACACCGTCAAGGCAGAGGCCAGCGGCGGCCAGTTCTCCCGCTCCAGCAAGACCTACACCCTGAATGTACCCGGCACCTCCACCCAGCCTGCCGACCCCACGCCCGGCACACAACAGCCCTCCGCCTGGGCTGCCGAGCTCATCGCCGACGCCAAGGACAAGAAGCTAATCACCGACCGCACCGAGGGCCTGTATCAGGACCAGATCACCCGCCTGCAGTTTGCCGAGCTGGCTGTCAACCTGATTGAAGAGGCCACCGGCAAGGAGATCACCCCCTCTACCCAGTCCTTCACCGACACCAGCGATCCCATGGTACTGAAGGCTGTGGCCGCTGGCGTCACCTCCGGCAAGGGCGAGGGTATCTTCGCCCCCAGTGATAAGATCACCCGCCAGGAGATCTGTGCCATGCTGAACAAGGTCATTGAGTATGTGGACCAGGCCAATGACTCTACCACCCTGACCGACACCAGCATCCAGGTGGATGCCAGCCGGTTCAACGATGTGGACCAGATTGCCGACTGGGCCAAGCCCGCTGTGGCCAAGCTGACCAATAATGGCCTGATGAGCGGCAAGGGCGACGGCGTCGCTCCTGTGGCCAACACCACCGTGGAGGAGGCCATCACCAACGGCGAGTGCTCCATTTCCGGTGACTTCACCAGTGAGGAAGCCACCCAGCTGGCCTCCAAGATCCAGGCCGGCGCCCTGCCTTTCGCCTTGGAAGTTTCCGATTTTAACTCCATGGCACCCACCCTGGGCACCCAGGCTTTGGACGCCATGATGATGGCCGGTATCATTGCCTTTGTGGTTATCGCTGTGCTGATGATCGTGGTGTTCCGGCTGCCCGGCGTGGTGGCTGCCATTACCCTGGCCGGTCAGATGGGCCTGTGCTTTGCGGCCATTTCCGGGTTCTTCCCCTTCCTGAATTCCTTCACCATGACCCTGCCCGGTATTGCCGGCTTGATCCTCTCCATCGGTATGGGCGTGGACGCCAACGTGATCACCGCCAGCCGCATTCGTGAGGAGCTGAAGAACGGCAAGACCTTGGACGGTGCTTTGCAGAAGGGCTTCCACAGCAGCTTCTGGGCCATCTTCGACGGCAACATCACCACCGCCATTGTGGCGATCATGCTGATGGGCGTGTTTGGGCCCAGCAACATCCTGTCCGTCATCTTCGGCGAATCCACCACGGGTTCCATCTTCTCCTTCGGTTTCACCCTGCTGGTGGGCATCATCGCCAACTTTGTGATGGCCGTGCTGGCCACCCGGTTGATGACCACTTCTCTGGCTGGCTTCAAGTGCCTGCACAAAAAATGGCTGTTTGGAGGTGCTCGGGGCGATGAGTGAGAAAATGTACCGGTTTGACTTTTATAAGAACAGAAAGATCTATTTTGCGATCTCCATTGCGCTGATTGTCATTGGGATCCTTTGCAGTGTGGTGATGGGCCCCAAGCTGGACATCCAGTTTGCCGGCGGCGCCATGGTGAAATATTCCGTGGAGGGCGGCGATGTCACCCAAGAGGAGGTCCGGCAGACCATTCAGGATCAGCTGGGCAAAGATTGTTCCGTGGCGATCAACCAGGACATCAGCACCGGCGCCCAACAGGTGACTGTGTCCTTCTCCGGCAACCAGAACCTGTCTCCCGATGAGCAGACGGAGGTTGCTGATGTGCTGACCAACGCTTACGCAGATCTGACCTTCACGCTGCTGGCATCCAACTCTGTGGAGGCCACCATGGGCGCCCGGTTCTTCCAGAAGTGCCTGGTGTGCATGGCCATCACTGTAGTTTTCCTGCTGGTGTACATCACCCTGCGGTTCAGGAAGATCGGCGGTTTTGCCGCTGGTGTCACCGCCATTGTGGCCCTGGTCCACGATGTGCTGATTGCCTTCTTCTTGTTTGTCATCTGCGGGATGTCCATCAACGATGTGTTCATCGCGGTGATCCTGACCATCCTGGGTTACTCCTTGAACAGCACCATCGTCATTTACGACCGCGTCCGTGAGAACAAGCGGAAGCTGGGGCCCAAAGTGAAGTACGAGGACCTGATGAACCTGAGCCTGAACCAGACCCTGGGCCGCACGCTGCTCACCTCTTTGACTACCTTCCTGGCTTTGGTGGTGGTGCTGATTGTGGCTGTGCTGTTCAACATCGACACTGTGGTGACCTTCGCCCTGCCCATGATGGCTGGCGTGGCTGCCGGTTGCTTCTCCAGCCAGTGCATTGCCCCCAACCTGTTCGCCATGTGGCAGGTCCACAAGCGGGAAAAGCTGGACGAAGCCAAAAAGGCGTAAGCCGTTTCTAAACAGGGCTGGTGTTTTCCACTGGCTCTCCCAAAAATGTTGATAAAAGGGCCGCAAGGGGCAATCCCCTGCGGCCTTTTTCCTGCCCGGGCTTGGGGGCAGTGCTTTCCAGGTGTTCCGGGCTTTTTAGCCGCACAGTCAAAATTTTTGGGAAAATTTAAAAGCATCCAAAACTGTGCAGGGCGCATAGCCGGGGGAAAAAGGCAGATCCTAAAGACAGACTTAGGAAAGGACGTGCCGTTATGAAGAAACCCCTGTTTAACCGCCACCGGTTCGACCACCACGAACACGATACAGGCCCGGAAACTCCGGTGGCCAGTGCCAACGAATGTACCGGCCTGATGTTCACCCCGCCGGAAGATCACGCCCAGTGGGAATCTTATCAGCAGCTTTCCCCCATGGCCATCCCCCGGCGGGAACCAGGGACGCCTGGCCGTTCCAAGAGCTGCCCCGGCCAGGAGGAACCTCCTCATCATCGAAGCTGACATCCTCCAAAGGCGGATGGCTGAAAGCAGTGCCGTAAATTTGTACAAGAGAACGCAGAGGGCGTATGCTCTCTGCGTTCTTTTCGTACGGGGTACTTTCTTCTGGATAGTAGGCAAATCTGGGAAAATGTGCTATAATACAACTCACAGAAAAAAGTTTCTGGAAAGTATGTTGGATTGTAAAGGAGTTGTTGTGTATGTCTTCCATTCAAATTCAGTGGTTGGGCCATTCCTGCTTCCGGGTGGAATGCCAAGGCTATGTTATCGTGCTGGATCCCTTTTCCCCGGGGAGTGTCCCCGGGTGCAAGGATATTCAAAACGTGGAGGCGGACCAGGTGCTGTGCAGCCATGAACACGGCGACCACAATTACCGGGCTGGGGTCATCCTGCGGGAGGACGGCCCGGAAAACCCCTTCACTGTTACGGCACTGCCCTGGTATCACGACGGCCAGCAGGGCGCTCAGCGAGGCCCCAACACCATCTATGTGCTGGAGGCCCAGGGGCTGCGGGTGGCGCATTTTGGGGATGTGGGCTGTATGCCTTCCCAGGAGGTGCTGGATCAGCTGCAAAACCTGGACGCCATCATGCTGCCGGTAGGCGGCCACTTCACCGTGGGGCCCCAGGAGGCCATGGACATTGTAAAGGCCATCCAGCCCCGGGTGGTCATCCCCATGCACTACCGCTCGGATGAGTTTGGCTTTGAGGTGCTGGGGACTGTGGGCGCCTTCTTGGATGTGTGTGGCAAGTGGGTCCATTGTGACACCGACACTCTGGAAGTCACCCCCAACATGAGCCATTACACCGCTGTGCTCACCTACAGCGGTTAAAATGCCATACCAAACTGCGTTGAAAAGATAAAAGGGCGCGGCGTCTCGCAGAGGGTGCCGCTTTCCTTTTCGCAGGGCTACTCCTGGGAGAAGCCAAAATAGCTCAAGATCCCCCGGTAGATCCCCAGGGCAAAGGCCGGCTGCTCATCCCGCAGTTTCAGGGCGTCCATGCCGTTGGTGAGATAGGCAAGCTCCACCAAAATGGCGGGCATGGCGGTGCGCCGCAGCACATAGAGGCTGGGGTTCAGGCGCACGCCGTTGTCACGGGTGCCCACCGCGTCAACAATCCCTTCCAGCACGTGCTGGGCCAGCCAGTAAGACTGGGTGTTCTGCTGGTAGACGTACACCTCGGTGCCGTTGACAGCCGGGTTGGTGTTGGCATTGCAGTGGATGCTGATAAAGTAGTCCGCAGGCCAGGAGTTGGCCATCTGCACCCGGCGTTGCAGGCTGGTGGAATTGCTGGTGCCCAGGGTTTCAGTGGGGGTGCTCCGGGAAACCCTGGCGGTGAACCGGGGATCGTTATTCAGCAGCCGGGCAAGCTCCATGCCAACGGCGTAGTTGACGTCCTGTTCCCGCAGGCCAAAGCCTTCCGCCCCTGCGTTGACTCCTTGGGGGTTGTGCCCCTGGTCGATGAAAATGCGGATGGGCAACGAAACCGCCTCCTTTTTGATACTCGTTTTAGTGTATGCCCGGCAGGAAAAAATGTGAAACCAGCAGGCCCTTCATTTTTTTGTCACATTGGGGGACTACAATGAAGTCAAAAAGAACAAGGAGGAAGCTTCCATGAAATACAATGGAAAACTTTGGATGGCCGCTGCGGCTTTGGGGCTGTGTGCCCTTCTGGCAGGGTGTTCCGGCAGCCAGATCAGCCAGGAAGCCGCATTGAAAACCGCATTGAACCATGCCGGTGTGACCCAGGAGGACACTACATCCCTATCAGTGGAAGAGGGAAAGGAAGAGGGCCGGGAGGTGTATGAGATCCAGTTCTCCACCCAGGATTCCCAGTACCAGTACGATGTGGCCAAAAACAACGGGGAGATTGTTGCCTACCAGTTTGACAAGTTAGGCTCCGGGAGCGCCTTCCAGCCGTCCCAGGATTCTTCCACCAGTCAGAGCGGAACTGGGGACAACGCTTCTCAGGCCAGCCCTAGTGTTTCGGGAAGCGGTTCCATCACAGAAGAGCAGGCAACCGCTATCGCCCTGGAACACGCGGGCGTCACCCAGGAAGAAACCGCCCTGTACCGGGTGAAGGTAGACTGGGAGGACGGCCAGCCGGTATACGAGGTGGAGTTTGCCGTGGGTACCACGGAGTATGATTATACCATCGCCCAAGAGACGGGGAAGATCCTCAGCTACGATTCCGACGTGGAGGGCTGGGCCCCTGTTGCCGGGGAGAGCCAAGCTCCTGGCCGGGCAGCTGAGAGCATCACGTTGGAGCAGGCTACGCAGCTGGTGTTGGAGCGGATCCCCGGGGCGTCCGCCAGCGACGTGCGCATCTACCAAGAACAGGACGATGGCCGTACCGTCTATGAGGGCGAGGCCTATTATAACCACACGGAGTATGAGTTTGAGATTTCCAGCAATGGGGAGTTTCTCAAATGGGGCGAGGATCACAAAGATTGACCGGCCAGTTTTGAAATTTCCCCTGTCAATGTGGAATGCCCAGCAGGGACAAGTATGGAGAAGCCTATAAAAAAGGATGCCCTAAGGCATCCTTTTTGTTTTTGCGGATTTTTACCGTTCTTCAACGGTTTCCAGGTTGCGGATCTCTTTCCGGTACAGCCGGAGGAGCAGCGCCAGGCTCACAACCAGGGAGAAGCACTCGGCAATGGGGAAGGCCCACCACACATAGAACACCTGGTGGGTCACTTGGGCCAGGATCCAGGCGGCGGGGACAAGTACCACCAGCTGGCGCATCAGGGAAACGATCAAGCTGTAAATGCCCCGGCCCACAGCTTGGAACAGCGTGGACGCCACAATGCCCAAAGCGGCGAAGAGGAAACAGGTGCAGATGATCCGCAGGGCAGGGACGCCGATTTCCAGCAGCTCTTCGGAGGCATTGAAAATGCCCAGCAGCCACTGGGGGAAGGCCAGGAATACCACCATGCCGGCGGTCATGATCACCAGGGCAATGACGCACCCGGAGCGGAAGGCGGACATCATACGGTGCTTGTTGCGGGCGCCGTAGTTAAAACCCAAAATAGGCAGCAGGCCCTGGTTGAGGCCGAATACCGGCATGAACACGAAGGACTGCAGCTTGAAGTACAGGCCGAATACCGTGTAAGCGGCGGTGGAGAAGGAGGACAAGATCCCATTGAGGGCCATGGTCATCACTGTGCCGATAGATTGCATCACAATGGAAGGCATACCGACTATGTAAATATCCTTGATGATCTTGAAGTCGGGGCGGAAGCCACGGAAGCTGATGTGGATATCGTGATCCCGGAAAGTGATCACCAGGGAGGCTACCACCATGGCCAGGATCTGGCCGGACACAGTGGCGATGGCGGCGCCCGCCACGCCCATGGCCGGGAAGCCCAACAGGCCAAAGATCATGATGGGGTCCAAAATAATGTTGGTGAGGGCGCCGATCAGCTGGAAGATCATGGGCCAGATCATGTTGCCGGTTGCTTGCAGGGTCTTTTCCAGGGTGACCTCCACAAACACGCCAAAAGAAAACACGCAGCAGATAGAAATATAGGAGCTGCCCATCCGGATGATCTCCGGGTCTGTTTCAAAGAGTTCAAAGAAGGGGGTGGAAAAGAACCCGCCATAGATGGCAAACAGCGCCCAGGTGCAAATGGCCAGCAAAATGCCGTGGGCTGCGGCGGAGTTTGCCTCTTCCTGCCGGCCCTGGCCCAAACGCCGGGAGATCAGGCTGGTGACGCCCACCGAGGTGCCCACGGCAAAGGCGATGAGAAGGTTTTGCAGGGGGAAGGCCAGGCTGACGGCGGCCAGGCCTTTTTCACTGACCTGAGCCACAAAATAGCTGTCAACAATGTTGTAAAGTGCCTGCACCAGCATGGAAAACATGGCTGGCAGCGACATGGAGAAGATCAAGGGCAGCATGGGGGCGGTGCCCATTTTGTTTTGTCGTGTTTGCTCTGCTTGCATACTATCATCCTATCCTTATTTAAAAAATGCACCTTATTATAACAAAATTCTTGGAAAAAGGAAAGGCCCAACTGCTGCCCCCTCTTGAATTTTTGTAAACAAACTGTGGCTTTCCTTGCAATGGGAAGGGGGGACGTGGTATAATAACAAGCGAATATGCTCCGCCGCAAACGGCGGCAACTGTGGATCGAAGGGGGATCACCCCCGGAAGAAAGGCATGATGCTTTTATGGCAAACAACATTTTGACAAAGCTGTTTGGCAACTACAGCAAACGGGAACTCAAGCGTGTCCAGCCCCTGGTGGACCAGGTGCTGGGGCTGGAAGACACATACAGAAAAATGAGCGACGAGGAACTGAAAGCGCAAACCGGCGTCTTGAAGGAGCGGCTTGCAGGGGGGGCTTCTCTGGACGACGTCCTCACCGATGCTTTTGCCGCCTGCCGGGAGGCCATGGACCGGGTGCTCTCCATCCGGCTGTTCCCCGTGCAGATCCAAGGCGGCATCATCCTGCACCAGGGCCGCATCAGCGAGATGAAGACCGGCGAAGGCAAAACCTTTACCTTGGCCCTGCCCGCCTATTTGAACGCCCTTACCGGCAAGGGCGTCCACGTGGTCACTGTCAACGAATACCTGGCCAAGTACCAGGGGGAGATGATGGCCCGTGTGTTTAACTTTATGGGCTTGACTGTGGGCCTTGCCATGACAGGGATGACCTCCAAGGAGAAGAAGGCTGCCTATGCCTGCGACATCACCTATGGCACCAACAATGAGATGGGCTTTGACTACCTGCGGGACAACATGGTGACCTACAAGGAGAACAAGGTCCAGCGGGGCCACAACTACGCCATCGTGGACGAAGTGGACTCCATCCTCATCGACGAGGCCAGAACCCCTCTGATCATCTCCGGCCAGGGCGCCAAGGCCGACGACCTGTACGGCCGTGCCAACGCCTTTGCCCGCACCCTGACCCCTATCCGCGTCAAGGAAACCGACGAAAAAGAGGACAACGACGAGCTTTATAAGGATTACGACTACATCGTCAACGAGAAGCTGAAGACCTGCTCCCTGACCCGCCGGGGCGTGAAGAAGGCCGAGGAGTTCTTCGGCATTGAGAACCTCACCGACCCGGACAACATCCGCATCCAGCACCATGTGAACCAGGCCATCAAGGCTTGGGGCATCATGCACCGTGACCAGGATTACGTGGTGAAGGACGGCCAGGTGATCATTGTGGACGAGTTCACGGGCCGCTTGATGTACGGCCGCCGCTACAACGAGGGCTTGCACCAGGCCATCGAGGCCAAAGAAGGCGTGGAAGTGGCACGGGAGAGCAAGACCCTGGCCACCATCACCTTCCAGAACTACTTCCGCCTGTACAACAAGCTCTCCGGTATGACCGGTACCGCCATGACCGAGCAGGAGGAGTTTTCCGAGATCTACAAGCTGGACGTGGTGGAGATCCCCACCAACAAGCCCATGATCCGGGAGGACTGCCCCGATGTGGTGTACAAGACCGAGCAGGCCAAGTTCCACGCCGTTATTGACGACATTGTGGAGCACCATGAAAAGGGCCAGCCGGTGCTGGTGGGCACCATCACTATTGAGAAGAGCGAGCTGCTCTCCAAGCTGCTGAAAGCCCGGGGCGTGAAGCACCAGGTGCTGAACGCCAAGTTCCATGAAAAGGAAGCCCAGATCGTGGCCCAGGCAGGCCGCAAGGGCGCCGTGACCATCGCCACCAACATGGCCGGCCGTGGTACCGATATCCTGCTGGGCGGCAATGCCGAGTTTATGGCCAAGGCCGAAATGCGGAAGATGGGCTATGAAGAGGAAATGCTGGCGGAGGCCTCTGCCTTCAGCCACACCGATAACGAGGAGATCCTCCAGGCCCGAAAGACCTTCTCCGAACTGAATAAAAAGTACAAGGAAGAAATTGCCCCCGAGGCCGAGGAAGTCCGCCGGCTGGGCGGGCTGTATATCATCGGCACCGAGCGCCACGAGTCCCGCCGGATCGACAACCAGCTGCGGGGCCGTGCCGGCCGTCAGGGCGACCCCGGCAAGAGCCGGTTCTACATCTCCCTGGAGGACGACCTGATGCGCCTCTTTGGCGGCGAGCGGCTCCAGGCCATGATGGATAAGATGAAGATCGAGGACGATGTGCCCATTGAGGCAGGGATGGTGTCCAGTTCCATTGAGAGCGCCCAGCGCAAGGTGGAGAGCCGCAACTTTGCCATCCGGAAGAACGTGCTCCAGTACGACGAAGTGATGAACAGCCAGCGGCAGATCATCTACAGCCAGCGTGACCAGGTACTCAACGGGGAGAATATGAAGGAGTCCATCCTGAAGATGATCCACGAGGCTATCGAGGCCACGGTGAAGCAGTACCTGCCGGAAAACGTGCCCCACGACGACTGGGATCTCATGGGCCTGCGGGACCATTACCTGGGCTGGCTCATTGGGCCGGAGGACCTCCATTTCACCAGGGGCGAGCTGGAAGACTTGGAGGCAGAGCACGTGGTCACCGAATTGAAGAACAAGGCCGATGAGCTCTACCAGAAGAAGGAGCAGGAGTTTACCTCCCCCATCATGCGGGAAGTGGAGCGGGTTGTGCTGCTGCGCAACGTGGACCAGGAGTGGATGGACCACATCGACGCCATGGAACAGCTGCAAGACGGCATCCGCCTGCGTGCCTATGCCCATCAGGACCCGGTGGTGGAGTACCGCTTGGAAGGCTTTGATATGTTCGACAGCATGATCGCGGCCATCCGGGAGAACACCGCCAAAATGATGCTCACCGTGCGGCTGCGCAGGAAAGAAGAAGCCCCCCAGCGGGAACAGGTGGCCAAGGAAACCGGTACCTCCTCTGCGGCAACGGCCTCTGCCGGGGATAAGACCGTGCAGAAGCAGCCGGTGCACAAGCAGAAAAAGCCCGGCCGGAACGACCCCTGCCCCTGCGGCAGCGGCCTGAAATATAAGAAATGCTGCGGCCGCAACGAATGAGCCGCCAAGGAGGGCTTTGCGTGAAAAATGGATGGAAACGGGCTGCTTTGGGGGTGGCCTCAGCGGCGATGGCGCTGGCCTTGGCCGGATGTACGCTGCCCTTGCCCACAAGCGGCTTTGCCGACTACGACGTGTCCGGTTATTTCCGGGCGCTGCTGGACAGTTCCTATAAGGGGAACAACACAGCCTATGTCAATGTGACCGCCGTGTCGGAGGAGGAAGCCCAGAAGAACAACACTACCACCGTGCAGAACGCTGCCATCAATTTCTGCAACACCTATGGGGTGCTTCCCAACGATGAACAGCTTTCCCAGCTGGAAGCGGTGATGCGCCAGGCGATAGCTAAGGCGGATTACATTGTGAAGGACGAGGAAAAGGTGGAAAGCGGTTACACCCTGGAGGTGGAAGTGGACCCCATTGTGAACTTCAGCGATCTGGAAGAGGAGATCGAGAAGCTGCGGGAAGAGGCGGAAGAGGAGGCCACCCAGGCCCACACCCAGTATTCCAATTCCCGGGATGAAGACGCCGGTGGCTACGGTTACGGTGACGAAGACAGCGACTACGGCGATGAGGACAGTGACAGCTCCAAGGACGGTTATGACTACGGCATTGACGACAGTGAGAGCAGCACCAGTTCCGATGGGAATGTGGTGGATGCCAATGCCATTTTTGTGGACAAGGTAGTGGCCCTGTGTCAGAAACAGGTTTCTAACCTGCGCTTTAGCGGAAAAACGGTGACGGTGACCTTGGAGATCCGCCAGACGGACGAGGGGGAGTTGCAGCTGGACACCAACCAGCTGGATACCATCGACCGGACCGTGCTGCAATTCCAGAAATCCAACTGAGGGCTGCCTGGCGCCAGGCGCCCTGGTAAGGGGGCGGTGGGAGCCGCCCTCTTTTCAAAAGGTATCCTCCGGCGGTGGGAGCCCCCCTGCCGGCCCAAAAGAACAATCCAGGAAAAGGAGAAACACCCGCTATGATGGAAGAAGAAAAGCTTGCCACAAAAGAACTGTACGATTTGTCCCACACCGCTGCCGCGCCTTTGTTGGCCGGTACCACTTACCCCTGGGAAGCCCTGCCCAAGATCGGTGGGTTTATCCGGGAGCTGGGGGCCACCCTCTCCCTGGAGGAGTACGGCCATCCCCAGGAAGATGTGTGGATCCACAAGACTGCCAAGGTCTATCCCAACAATTTTATTTCCGGGCCCTGCATCATTGGCCCGGAAACCGAAGTGCGTCCCGGTGCCTTTATCCGGGGCAATGCCCTGGTGGGGGCCCACTGCGTGGTGGGGAACTCCACCGAGCTGAAAAATGTCATCCTCTTTGACAATGTCCAAGTGCCCCATTACAACTATGTGGGGGATTCCATTTTGGGCTATAAGTCCCACATGGGAGCTGGGGCCGTCACTTCCAACGTGAAGCAGGACAAGTCCCCTGTGGCGGTGAAGATCGGCTTCCGCAGCCTGGAAACGGGCTTGAAGAAGTTTGGCGCCATGCTGGGCGACCAGGTGGAAGTGGGCTGCAACAGTGTGCTGAACCCCGGCACCGTGGTGGGGAGAGGCTCCCATGTGTACCCGCTTTCCATGATGCGTGGGTTCCTGCCCAGCGGCATGATCCACAAAAACACGGGGGAAACTGTCCCGCTGCAAGGGTGGGACTGAACTCTTTGGGAATGACCTTGTGGGAAAGGGGGAAAAGCCTTGGAATTCATCGTGGAATTTCTGCAATCGGGCGTGTTGCCCACCGTGCTGCTGATTGTGCGGATCTTGGTGCCGCTGCTGGCGCTGTACGTGGTGTGGCGGTGCTACACCTCTTTTAAAAAGGGCCAGCGCCGCCGGGACCCGGTGATCATGCTGGTGGATGAGGCCTCGGGCGCCCGGTTCCCAGTGCTGTACTGGGAAAACTCCATTGGCCGCAGCAAAAGCTGCGATATCTACCTGCCGGACGCCACCGCCTCCCGGGACCATGCGGTGCTGTTGCGCCGGGACGAGGGCTGGTTCATCTGTGACACCGGTTCCAAGTCGGGGGTGTATGTCAACGGCCGGAAGATCGATGGGCGGAAACTGTTGAACATTGGGGACAAGGTGACCATGGGTTCCACCACGTTGGTCCTGCGGAATACCGACGAGCGCCCCTTGGAGCGCCGCCGGGCCTTTACCGGGTTTTCCCGGGAGGCGGCGTCCCCCATCAAACTGATGCTCACCGCCACCTTTACCTTGTTGCTGGTGGCCCTGCAAGGGGCGTTCCTGGGCGGGGAGTTCCACCCGGAACAGCTGGTCCCCTTTGGGGCGGTGCTCATCATGGGGTGGGGGCTGTATCTCTTCTCCATCGGCGTGATGCACCGGGTCAGCTTTGAAGTGGAAACGGTGGCTTACCTGCTTTCGGGTATTGGCGTCCAGCTGCTGGCCGCCTTTGACATTGAGGGCATCGTCACTCAGCTGGCCGCCATGCTCATGGGCATTTTCCTGTTCTGCTTCATGATCTGGTTCATGAACGACATGGACCGGGTGGCCAAATGCCGGTTGTGGATCGGCGCGGGCGCATTGGGCCTTTTGGTGCTGACGCTGCTTATCGGCACCGGCGCTTACGGCTCGAAAAACTGGATCCGCCTGGGGCCGCTGAGCGTGCAGCCTTCGGAGTTTGTGAAGATCGCCTTCATCTTTGTGGGTACCTCCACGTTGGACCGGTTGCAGACCAAAAAGAACATTGGTGAATTCCTGATCTTCACCGGCGCCTGTGTGGGGTTGCTTGCTTTGATGCCTGACTTCGGCATGGCGCTGATCCTGTTCGCTACCTTCCTGATTATCGCCTTCATGCGTTCCGGCAGCATCCGTACCATTGCCCTGGTGGTGGCGGGGGCTGTATTGGCGGGGCTGCTGGTGCTCAGCGCAAAGCCCTACATCCTGGACCGTTTTGCCGGCTGGGGCCATGTGTGGGAGCACATCAACGACGACCTGGGCTATCAGCAGACCAGGGTGCTCACCTATATTGCCAGCGGCGGGCTGTTTGGCGTGGGGCTGGGCAACAGCTACCTGGCGGGCGTGTTTGCCGCCGACAGCGACTTGGTTTTCGGCCTGCTCTGCGAGGAGCAGGGGCTGCTGCTGGGGCTGGTGGTGCTCTTTGCCTTTGTGCTGTTCATCTTCTATGCCCGCAGCGATGTGACCCGCAGCCGTTCCACCTTCTTCTCCATCGCAGCCTGCGCCGCCGCGGGAATGCTGCTGTTCCAGACAGCCTTAAACGTCTACGGCGCCACGGACGTGCTGCCGCTCACCGGCGTGACCCTGCCCTTTATCAGTTCCGGCGGTTCCAGCTTGCTGTCTGTGTGGGGCATGATGGCCTTCTTAAAGGCCTCTGACGAGCGCACCTATGCCGCCCGCCGGGCCAGCCGGCGGAGCTTGCGGGAAAACACACCCCCGCCTGCTCCCAGAAGCCGGAGCAACCCATCCCAAATGCCGGCAAGGGCGCCGGCTCCTGCCCCTTCCCGGGGCAGGGCCCAAGGGGCTCCCCGGGGAGGCTCCCGGGTGCGCCAGCCGGTAGGACGCCATTCCAGAAAGGGGGCATGACCCATGCGCACAACCGGATTCCGCTCCATGGTGCTGTACCTGCTGCTGGCCGCCTTTTTAGGCGGGCTGGGGTACTTCCTGTTCAACTTTGCCGTCAATGGGGACCAGTGGGCCATGCAGCCCTATAACGGCCACGTGTATTCAGAAAATTCCACGGTCAAGCTGGGGGACATCACCGACCGGGACGGCAACTTGTTAGCTACAACGGAGGACGGCGTCCGCATTTACAGCGGGGATGAAACCGTCCGCCGGGCCTTGCTCCACACGGTGGGGGACCCTTATGGGTATATCTCCACCAGCGTGCAATACACCATGCGGGCCAAGCTGTCCGGGTACAACATTGTCACCGGCCTGAACGACACTTTTTTTAACCGCATGGGCAGCGACATTGCCCTGACCATCGACCAGGATGCCTGCGTGGCGGCTTACAACGCCCTGGGGGGCAAAAACGGCGGGGTGATCGTCTACAACTATGAAACAGGGGAAGTGCTGGTGAAGGTCAGCGCCCCCACCTTTGACCCCAACGCCGTCCCCGAGGACATTGAAACCAACGATGCCTATAAGGGGGCCTACCTGGACAACACCCTGTCCGGCAGCTTTACCCCCGGCTCTATCTTTAAGATCGTCACCGCAGCGGCAGCCATGGAGAAGTACCCCGACACCTGGAGCTCCCTCACCTACGACTGCCAGGGTTCTGTAGAGTTGGCGGGCAGCGACATCACCTGTTTGAACGGCCACGCCCACGGTACCCAGGACATGGCCGCTGCCTTGGGGAACTCCTGTAACGTGTACTTTGCGCAGCTGGCCAATGACCTGGGAGCAGAGGCCCTCCAGAAAAAGGCGGAAGAAATGGGCTTTAACACCCAGCTGGATTTCGGCACCATCCCTATCCAAGAGAGCACCATCGAGCTGTCCGGCACCAACCAGAACCAGCTGGGCTGGGCTGGTGTGGGCCAGTATACTGTGCTTACCAACCCCACCCACATGATGGTCCTCATGGGGGCTATCGCCAAGGGGGGTACCTACACCGAGCCGGTGCTGCTGGAAGGAAGTACCGACCTGTTGGGCCAGCTTTCCACCAGCAGCCGACAGCTGCTCAGTTCCACCGAAGCCCAGAACCTGAAAGCCCTGCTCCGCAGCAATGTGGAGTACTATTACGGGGATTGGCTGTTCCCAGAGGGATGGAACGTCTGCGCCAAAACAGGTACAGGCGAGGTGGGTGAGGGCAAAGGCCCCAACTGCTGGATGGTGGGCTTCTGCGATTCCCCTTCTAACCCCTACGCATTTGCGGTGGTGGTGGAGGACGGTTCCGGCGGCATTGAGAGCGCTGGTTCCGTGGTCAGTGCCGTGTTGTCCGCCCTGGCCTCTTGAGCACTGGGGATATATCGGAACCCAGAACCCCTTTTGAACGCTGCGGGTTTCCCTTTTCCAAAACTCGCAGCCCCTCTGTATGAAAATGAAAACGCCCTGCTTGGATGGTTTCCAGGCGGGGCGTTTTTGCTGGTAAAAATGGGAATACCCTGCCGGAAGATCTCCAGGCAGGGCATTCTATATGAGGGGAGGGTTGAATCCTAGTAAGCAGTGTTATATGGGCAGGTAGGTGAGCATGGCTCCGCCCAGCAGCCAGCTGAACAGGTTGGCCACAATGGCGTAGATGGTGGCGGAAAGCTTTTCCTTTTCCCGCAGCAGTTTGCGGAAGGCCACGATTTCCACTGCCATGACCACCAGTTCCATGGGCACATACAGCAGCCAATAAGCAATGCCCACAGAATGCAGATTGCCAAAGGGGCCCACGCCCCACAGCAGCAGCGCGTTGACCGCCCCTTGGGTGACCAGGTTTGTAAGAAGGAACACCAGCCAGCTGCGGCGTTCCCGGTAGCCAAAGAGCAGGAAAACGGCCCCTTCCAGCAACAGGGTAAGCCCCACCCGCAAAAAGACCAACAGCGGCTGCCGCCACCAGGGGGCGCCGGGGGTCAAGGTCTGGGCGGACAGGTCCAGCACGCACAGGTTGTTATAGTAGGTGCCGGTGCCCTGGATGAGGGCCTGTTTGTCCACAGGGATGGAAAATGCTTCCCCGTTGGTTTCTGCCCGCAGGGAAATGGCCAATCCCTCCGGGGAGGTTCCCCCGTCCCAAAGGTCGGGGAAAGGGGCCGGCCGGAACAGGTAATACCCCTCCCAGGCCAGGCGGGTGCCCTCTGCCTTCACAGGCTCGGCTTCATCCTCCAAGGTGAAAACCAGGGACAGCTGCAGGTCTTCCGGCGGGTTTAAAACCAGCACCGAGAGCCGGGGCGGCTCGGCGGCATTGGCCAGGGCGGTCACCGGGAGGGCCAGGCAAAAGAGCAGGGCCAAAACCACTGACAAAACACGTTTTTTCATAAAAACTCCTCCTTTTCAAGCAGACGAAAAAGGTTTGCGTTTTTCCCAAAAATAGTATACCATAGAAAACAGGAATTGTCTTGTGACAGTGTTGTAATCTGAAATGACAATCTTGCAACTATTGGGGGAAGAGTTATGAATTTGGAAAAGTTGTCGCCCGCTTTTCAGGACTACCTGTGGGGCGGGACCAAGCTGCGGGATCTCTATGGCAAACACTGCGACCTGGGCAAGGTGGCGGAGAGCTGGGAGCTTTCCACCCACCCGGCCGGGGAGAGCAAAATCCAGGGGGGCCGGTATGACGGCCTGACCCTGGGCCAATACTTGCAGCAAGTGGGGAAAGCCGCCTTGGGCAGGAACGCGGCGGCTTTTGAAAACTTCCCCGTGCTCATCAAGCTGATCGACGCCAAAGAGGCCCTGTCCATCCAGGTGCATCCCAGCGATGCCTATGCCCTCCAGGTGGAGCACGAATACGGCAAAACCGAAATGTGGGTGGTGATAGACTGCGACCCCGGAGCCACCTTGTACTTTGGGGTAAACCGGCCAGTGAGCCGGGAGGAGTTCCAGCGGCGCGTCCAGGAGGGCACGGTGACCCAGGTGCTGGACCAAGTGGAAGTCCGTCCGGGGGACGTGTTTTTCATCCAGGCGGGGACCATCCATGCCATCGGCGCCGGGATCCTGATCTGTGAGATCCAGCAAAATTCCAACTGCACCTACCGGGTCTACGACTATGGCCGCTTGGGCGCCGACGGCAAACCCCGGGAACTGCACATCCAAAAGGCCCTGGACGTGTGCCGCCTGACCCCTGAAGAGGGGGTGCGCTCCACTGGCCCGGTCTATCCTCTGGCCGGTGGGACGGCCCAAGACTTGGGCGCCTGCGCTTACTTTGCCGCCCAGCGGCTCCAGGTGGAGCGCGCCCTGACCCTGGAGGTGGGGGAAGACAGCTTTGTTTCCCTGTTGGCCACCCAGGGCAGCGGTGTGGTCTGCGGCCCGGAAAATTCCCTGGCTTTTGGCCCCGGGGACAGCCTGTTCCTTCCGGCGGGGGCGGGAAAGGTGCGCATTGCCGGGGAGGCCACCCTGATAAAAACCACCGTGCCCCAAAGGGCGGAGGATGCCCCTGAAACCCTTTAAAACAACCGGCAGGGTTCCTTTTGCCGGTTCCTTGCGTAACGTTTTATATCTGATTGGGAGGACATTGCTATGAAAATTATCTTGATGGGTGAACCCATGGGCCTGTTTATGGCCAACGAATCCGGCTCTCTGTGCGAAGCCAACACCTTTACCGCCTCCATTGCCGGGGCGGAGTACAACGTGGCGGTGGGCCTGGCCCGGCTGGGCCACACCCCGGCTTACTGTACCCGTTTGGGGTTTGACCCCCTGGGGGAGCGGATCTTAAACGGCCTGCGGCAAAACCACATCGCCACCGACCTGGTGATGCAGACCGAATCCGCCCAGACCGGCTTTATGATGAAAGCCTTCACCCAGAAAGGCGACCCGGACATCTCCTATTACCGGAAGGGGTCCGCCGCGTCCCAGATCACCACCCACGACATCGACGGCCTGGACCTGTACGGCTGTGAGCGGCTCCACGTGACGGGCATCTTCCCCGCCGTGTCGGAGAGCGCCCTGGCCGCCACCAAGCGGCTGATGCGCCGGGCCGAAGCCCTGGAGCTGCCCATCTCCTTCGATCCCAACTTGCGCCCCCAGCTGTGGGAGAGCGAGAAGAAGATGGTCACCACCCTGAACAGCCTGGCCCAAGGGGTGGAAACCATCCTGCCGGGCATTGCTGAGGGGAAGATCCTCACCGGCCGGGACACCCCCGAAGGCATCGCGGAGTTCTACCACCAGCTGGGTGTGAAAAACGTCATTGTCAAAGTGGGCAAGGACGGCGCCTACTTCTCTGAAAAAGGCGGCAAGGCGGGCTATTCCCCGGCGTTCCCCGTCCGGGAGAAGGTGGATACCGTGGGCGCCGGGGACGGCTTTGCCGCCGGCGTCATCAGCGCCTTGGCGGAGGGTGAGTCCCTGGAGGAGGCCACGTTCCGCGGCAACGTCATAGGGGCCATCCAGATCACCAACCGCAGCGACAACGAGGGCCTGCCCACCCGGGAGGAGCTTTCCCGGATCATCCTGGCAGGCATTGCCTGAAAGGAGGCTTCCCCATGGAATGGAACCAGATCCTCTCCCACGTGGACCACACCCTGTTAAAGCCCCAGGCACGCTGGCAGGACATCCAGAACCTGGTGGACGAGGCTGTGGCTTACGGGTGCGCCACGGTGTGCATCCCTCCCAGCTGCGTGAAGCAGGCCGCGGAGTACGCTGCCGGGCGGGTGCCCATCTGCACGGTGATCGGCTTCCCCAATGGCTACAACACCACCGTTGTGAAGTGCTTTGAGGCCGCCAACGCCTGCTTCCTGGGGGCCAGCGAGATCGACATGGTGGTGAACCTGGGGTGGGTCAAGGACGGCTTGTACGACGAGGTGGGCTCGGAGATCTCCCAGCTAAAGGCCACCTGCGGCGACCGCATCCTGAAAGTGATCGTGGAAACCTGCTTGCTCAACCAGGAGGAAAAGATCCGCCTGTGCCAGGTGGTCAGCGAATCCGGCGCGGATTACATCAAGACCTCCACCGGCTTTTCCACCGGGGGCGCCACCCGGGAGGACGTGGCCCTGCTGCGGCAGTATACGGCCCCTTCTGTGAAGGTGAAGGCCGCTGGCGGCATTGCCTCCAAGGAGGACGCGGAGGCGTTTTTAGCCTTGGGGGCCGACCGTTTGGGCACCAGCCGTCTGGTGGCCCTGGCAAAGGAGGCGGGGCTGTGATGGAGCAGAAAGAGGCCATCCGCCTGGCGCTTTTGGAGCGGGCCAAAGAAGCCCGGAAGAATGCCTATTGCCCCTACTCCGGCTTTGCCGTGGGCGCCGCCCTGCTCTGTGCCGACGGTTCCGTGTATGCCGGGTGCAACATTGAAAACGCCGGCTTTACCGCCACCTGTTGTGCCGAGCGCACCGCCTTTTTCCGGGCGGTCAACGATGGCAAGCGGGCGTTCAAAGCCATCGCCGTTGTGGGAGGCAAAGCCGGCCAGGAGCCCCAAGAGCTGTGCGCCCCCTGCGGTGTGTGCCGCCAGGTGATGGCGGAGTTTTGCGCCCCTGGGTTTGAGATCCTGCTGACCGACGGGAAAACCCTCCAGGTGGCCACTTTGGAAGAGCTGCTGCCCCTGGCCTTTGGCCCGAAGAACCTGGAACCGTGACCGGGAAAGGGCGTTTCCCACGTAAATTCTGAAAGGAGTGGTCCCCATGAGCAAATTCCGGCCTTGTACGGTTCCCCTGAAGGATGGCCGTACCCTCCTGTTGCGGGAAGGGGAGGGGGCTGATGCCGCCCAGGTGCTCTCCTACCTGAACCGGGTGGGCGGGGAGAGCGACAACCTGCTGTTTGGACAGGGTGGCTTCCCCATGCCTGTGGAGCGGGAGGCCGTGTTCCTCAGCCGGCAGCAGCAGGAGGAAAAGTCCCTGATGCTGGTGGGCTTTGTGGGGGAAGAACTGGCGTGTGTGGCCTCTTGCGATGCCCTCACCGCCCGGGAGCGGGTGGCCCATCGGGCCAGTGTGTCGGTCACAGTGGGCAAGGTCTTTTGGCGTTTGGGCATTGGCCGGAAAGCCATGGAGGCGCTCATCGCCTTTGCCAAAGGCTGCGGGCTGGAAGTGTTGCAGCTGGAGGTGCGCTCCGACAACGTTCCGGCCATCGCCTTGTATGAGAGCCTGGGCTTTGAAAAGCTGGGCCTGTACAAAAACTTTATGAAGGTAAACGGCCAGGCCTGCGACGCCTGGTATATGAACTTGTATCTGTAACAAAGGAGGGGAATCCCCATGCGGATGTACGACATCATTCATAAAAAGCGGGAAGGCGGCCAGCTGAGTGCACAGGAACTGCACTTTTTCATCCAGGGCTGTACCCGGGGGGAGATCCCCGACTATCAGACAAGCGCCTTGCTGATGGCCATTTTCTTCCAGGGGATGAGCCGGGAGGAAACCGCCGATCTCACCTTGGAGATGGCCCGCTCGGGGGATCAGGTGGACCTTTCCCCCATCCCCGGGGTGAAGGTGGACAAACACTCCACCGGCGGCGTGGGGGATAAGACCTCCCTGATCCTGGGGCCCATCGCGGCGGCCTGCGGGGTGAAGATCGCCAAAATGAGCGGCCGTGGCCTGGGGCACACCGGGGGCACCGTGGACAAGCTGGAAAGCATCCCAGGGCTGCGCGCCGACATTCCCCGGGAGGGATTTTTCAGCATCGTCCGGCAGGTGGGGCTGTCCATCATTGGCCAGTCGGGGAACCTGTGCCCGGCGGATAAAAAGCTGTATGCCCTCCGGGACGTCACTGCCACCGTGGAAAGTTTGCCCCTGATCGCCTCCAGCATCATGTCCAAAAAGATTGCCGCCGGTGCAGACGCCATCCTGTTGGACGTGAAAATGGGTTCCGGCGCCTTTATGAAGACTTTGGAGGATTCCCGTGCCCTGGCCCGGGAGATGGTCCGCATTGGGAAACAGGTGGGCCGCCGCACCGTGGCCCTCATCACCGATATGGATATGCCCTTGGGGCGGTGCATCGGCAACGCCTTGGAGGTGCAGGAGGCAGTGCAGGTGCTCTCCGGCCAGGGGGAGCGACGGCTGCGGGCGCTGTGCCTGGAACTCGCCGCCAATATGATCTACCTGGGCCGGCAGGCGGCCGATATGTCCGAGGCGAGGGCACAGGTGGTCAAAGCGGTGCGGGAGGGCCGCGCCCTGGAGAAGCTGCGCCAGATGGTGGAAGCCCAGGGGGGCGACGGCAGCTATATCGTCCACCCGGAACAGTTTGCCGTTTCCCCGGCGGTGGTGGAAGCGGCCGCCCCAGAGGATGGGTATATCACCCGTCTGGACGCGGAAGGCTGCGGCCTTGCCGCTGTGGAACTGGGAGCGGGACGGGAAACAAAAGAGAGCTCTATCGACCCCGGGGCGGGGATCATCCTGCTGAAGAACAAGGGCGACCGGGTGGAAAAGGGGCAGCCCATTGCCCGGCTGTACGCCCAGAGGGAAGAGCTTTGCCAGCGGGGCAAGGAGCGGTTCCTTGCTGCCCTGGAGGTGGGACCCCAGGCGCCGGAGATCGGCCCCATGATCCTGGAGCGGGTGGAGGAGTAAAAGCCTGGCCCTGGAACAGGGTGCAAAAAAAGGCCAGGGAATGTGTCCCTGACCTTTTGCTCTCTATTTGTACTGGGGGATCCAATGCCGGATCCCCTTACCCGCCAGCAAAAACCTGCGGACAGCATCCCAGCCGTGCCCCTTAGCCGTGCTCGGGGCCGGTGATGGGTTCCGGATACTCCTGGCCAAAGGTTTCCACGGTGACCTTCTCCATGATCTGGTCCTCGTAGGGGCGGTCGGCGCGGTCACGAGGTGCGGACACAATGGCCTGAGCCACTTCGATGCCTTCGGTCACCTTGCCGAAAGCGGCGTATTGGCCGTCCAGGTAGGGGGCGTCGTCCACCATGATGAAGAACTGGGAACCGGCAGAGTTGGGCCGCTGTGCCCGGGCCATGGAGATCACCCCGGTGGTGTGCTTCAGGGTGTTCTGGAAGCCGTTTGCGGCAAACTCGCCCTTGATGCCGTAGCCGGGGCCGCCCATACCGGAGCCTTCCGGGTCGCCGCCCTGGACCATGAAGCCGGGGATCACCCGGTGGAAGATGGTGCCGTCATAAAAGCCGCGCTTCACCAGGTAGATGAAGTTGTTCACCGTGTTGGGGGCCACTTCAGGGTAAAGCTCCACTTTCATGGTGCCCTGGGTGGTTTCAATGGTGACGATGGGATTTTGCATAAAGTCTCTCTCCTTCCTGCTTCCTAGAGGAAAGCAGCGATTTTTTCGTAAAGTCCGGCCAGGCAGCCGGATGGCTTGGTGCCATTATAGCACACAATGAGGAAGGAATGGATGGTTTTCAAAGAAAATTTACAGAGAAAGGAATGGACAGCGCTGTGGAGAACACCATCAAGCTAGTTTCTTGGAACGTCAACGGCTTGCGGGCCTGTATGGGGAAAGGGTTCGGGCCGTTTTTAAAAGAGGAAGATCCAGACGTCATTTGCCTGCAAGAAACCAAAATGCAGAGGGAACAGGCAGACTTTGACTTCCCCGGCTACCGGGAGTATTGGAACTCTGCTGTCACCCGGAAGGGCTATTCCGGCACAGCCATTTTGTCCAAGAGGGAACCCCTGTCTGTTACCTATGGGATAGGGTTGCCGGAGTTTGACGGGGAGGGCCGGGTCATTGCCGCGGAGTATGAGGGCTTTACCTTGGTGACTGTGTACACCCCCAACTCTCAGCGGGACCTGGTGCGCATCGATTACCGCATGGCCTTTGAGGACGCCTTCCGGGGGTACCTGGAAACCCTGCGGGAGAAGAAACCGGTGATCGTCTGCGGGGACATGAACGTGGCCCACCGCCCCATTGACTTAAAAAACGCCAAATCCAATGTGGGCAACGCCGGCTTTTCCTATGAGGAGCGGGGGAAGTTTGCCGAGCTGTTGGCCTCTGGCTTTGTGGACACCTTCCGCCACTTTTACCCGGATGTGGAAGGCGCCTATTCTTGGTGGAGCTATATGTTCCACGCCCGGGAGAACAACGCCGGGTGGCGCATTGACTACTTCCTGGCGGACGAACGGCTGATCCCCCAGCTTGCCGACAGCCGGATCCTCGCAGAGGTCCAGGGCAGCGACCACTGCCCTGTGGAACTGCTTTTGAAAGGGGGCGAAGCCCTGTGACCGGTGTGGAAACTTTGCGCCAGTGGATCCAAGAGAGCAAACAGGCGGTGTTTCTGGGGGGAGCCGGGGTGTCCACCGCCAGCGGGATCCCCGATTTCCGCAGCGCCCACGGCATTTACCAGCAGAAAAAAGCGGGGCTTTCCTACGAGGAGATGCTCTCCCACGGGTATTTCGTCCGCCACACAGAGGAATTCTACCGGTTTTACCGGGACGTGATGCTTTACCCCAGCGCCCGCCCCAACGGTGCCCATTACGCCTTGGCCAAGCTGGAGCAGGAGGGCAAGCTGCGGGCGGTGGTCACCCAGAACATTGACGGGCTGCATCAGCTGGCGGGAAGCCAAAACGTTCTGGAGCTCCACGGCAGCGAGCTGCGCAATACCTGCCTTTCCTGCGGGAAAAAGTACGGCATGGAGAAGATCCTCCAGTCGGAGGGGGTGCCCACCTGTACCTGCGGCGGGGTGATCAAGCCGGACGTGGTACTCTATGGGGAGCAGTTAAACGAAGGGGATCTGCGGAAAGCTATCCGCTATGCCGCTGAGGCGGATTTGATGATCGTGGCGGGCACGTCCCTGGTGGTGTACCCGGTGGCAGGGCTGGTGGAGTATTTGCGGGCCGGGGCCAAACTGGCCATTGTCAACCGGGACCCCACCCCCTATGACGGCAAGGCGGATCTAGTGATCCGGGAAGATCTGGTGGCAGTTTTGGAGGGCTGCGCCGGGATTGCCCAAGGGTGAGCCTTGAAAAGCGGAAAAAAGAAGGAGCAGGGCCTGCGCTTCCTGGAGGAGAAGGGGCGCGGGCCCTTGACAATGGGAGAAAAATACGGTATCATCAAAATCAATATCTTTCAAGAAAGAGGATGTGATCTGCTTCCATGGACAGTTCCAGCAGCGACGATTGTACACCCAGTCACAATTGCGCTCCCTATAGGGTTTTGATTGCGTATAACATACCTACGCCCATTTTGCGGGAATAGGTGTGTTTTTTGTGTTTCTTTAGGCTTTTTTAAAAATCTGCAATCTCAGTAACTGATAAGGAGCGTTTTCCCATGTTTGCCAATGAATTGCCCAGCATCTTGGTGATGCTGTTCTGTATTATGATGTCCGCGTATTTTTCCGCCACTGAAACAGCCTTTTCCTCGTTGAATGCCATCCGCATCAAAGTGCTGGCGGATAACGGCAACCGCCGGGCCCAGCTGGCATACCGCCTGTCGGAAAACTATGACAAGCTGATCTCCACAATTTTGATCGGCAACAACATCGTGAACATTGCCGTGTCCTCCATCGCCACCCTGCTGTTTGTGAAGCTGTACGGGGACATTGGCGCCACCCTTTCCACGGTGGTGGTCACCGTGGTGGTGCTGATTTTCGGCGAGATCACCCCCAAGAGCGTTGCCAAGGATTTCCCCGAGAGGTTTGCCATGTTTAGCGCCCCCTTGATCAACCTGCTGATCCATGTGCTGACCCCCATCAACTTCATCTTCTCCCAGTGGAAAAAGTTGATTTCCAAGCTGCTGAATACCAAGGAAGATTCCAAGATGTCCCAGGAGGAGCTGATGATGCTGCTGGAAGAGGCCCAGAGGGACGGGAGCATTGACAAGGACGAGGGTGCCCTGCTGAAAAACGCGGTGGAATTCCGGGACCTGGAAGCCCAGGATATCCTCACCCCCCGTGTGGACCTGATCGCCGTCAGTGTGGATTCCACCAAGGAGGAAGTGGCCGAAAGCTTCACCGAGTCCCACTTTTCCCGGCTGCTGGTGTACGATGACGACATCGACCGTGTGGTGGGCGTCATTCACCAGAAGGACTTCTACACCGGCAACGGCGTCACCGCAAAGCCCATCCGGGACATCATCACCCAGCCCATTTTCATCCACCCCACAGAGAAGGTCAGCGACCTGCTGAAACTTTTGCAATCCAATCAGTCCCACATTGCCATCGTTATCGATGAATACGGCGGCACACTGGGCATTGTCACCATGGAGGACATCCTGGAAGAGCTGGTAGGCGAGATCTGGGACGAGCACGACGAGCAGGAGGAGTCTTTCCAGCAGCTGGATCCCCATACATACCTGATCGACGGTGACTGGACCTTTGACGATTTCTGCTCCTATTTCCACATTGCCGACGACGCTGACAGCGTTTCCCTGGGCGGCTGGGTCATGGAGCGGATGGGGAAAGTCCCCGCGGCGGGGGAGGGCTTTGAATACGGCGGGCTGTCCATCACTGTGGAAGAGATCTCCAACAACCGGATCCAAAAAATCTGCGTGGAACAGCAGGAACAGCCCCAAGAGGGAGACAGCGAGAAATAAAAAACAGGTTCCAAGCGCTTGGGTGGTACGGCCCAGGCGCTTTTTCCGCCCTTTTTATCGGGAAGCGCGCAACAAAAGGGCCGGCGCACGGGGCACCGGCCCTTTTGTTTGGAAGGTTGCAAGCTGACTGCCAGGGGTTATTTCGTTTCAGCCGGCTGTCCAGCGGAGCCCAGCAACCGGACCACAACGCTTTCAATGCGGTGGTCCTCGATCTGCTCCACGTGAAGGGCCACGCCGTTGATTTCCAGGTCCAGCTGTTCGCCGTCTTTGGGGATGGCGTTGAGGCGGGTGACGATCAGGCCGCCCAGGGTGTCGTAGTCATCGCTTTCCGGCAGGGGCAGCTCCAGGTCGTCCACCAGGGTGCTGATAGGCGTGGAGCCGGCGATCCGCCACTGGTTTTCGCCCAGGGCCACCACTTCCGGCTGTTCCGGCTGGTCGAACTCATCGTAGATGTTGCCCACGATCTCCTCCAGCAGGTCTTCCATGGTGATGATGCCCTCGGTGCCGCCGTATTCGTCCACCACAATGGCGATGTGCACTTTTTCCTTTTGCATCTCTTTAAACAGGTTGTCGGCCTTGATGGTTTCCGGAACAAAATAGGCGGGACGCAGCAGCTCCTTGAGCGGGGTCTTTTTCCCGGCGCTGCGGTCCAGCAGGTAATCCCGGGCGTTTAAAATGCCCAGGATGGTATCAGCGTTTTCCTCATATACCGGCAGGCGGCTGCGGCCGCTCTGCTGGATCATTTCCATGATCTCCTCCTCAGTGGATTCAATGTCCAGTGCGTCCAGGTCCCCCCGGGGGGTCATGGATTCCCGCACCGTGGTGTCCCCAAAGTCGAACACGTTTTGGATCCACTCTTGTTCGTCCTCATCAATGGCGCCTTTTTCGCCGCCCAGATCCACCATCATGCGGATCTCGTCCTCGGTGACATTTTCCTCTTCGGCCTCCACTTTCAGCCGCAGCAGCCGCAGCACCCCATTGACGGAGATACTCAGCAGCCAGATCACCGGGCGCAGCACCGTGGCCATCACCCGGATGACCCCGCAGGCCACCTTGGCAAATTCATAAGACTTTTGCAGGGCGATGCGCTTGGGCACCAGCTCGCCGAACACCAAGGTAAAGTAAGACAGGATGATGGTGATGATGATGATGGCTACGTTGTTCAATGCCCCCAGGGGGATCGCTTGGAACCCCAGGTCATTGTACAGCCAGTTCGACAGAACGGGGGCAAAGTTCTCGCCGGCAAAGGCGGCGCCCAGGTAGCCGGCCAGGGTGATGGCAACCTGGATGGTGGACAGGAACGCGGAGGAATCCTCCACCATTTTCAGCAGTTTCCCGGCGGTCTTGTCGCCCTCTTCCTGAAGCTTTCGCAGTTTGGTGGCATTTAAAGATACCACGGCCATTTCGGTGCCCGCGAAGAAAGCGTTCACCAAGATCAAAACGATTTGCAGTAAAATTTCCAAAAGTCGCGCACTCCTTTTTTATGTTCCGCAGGTTTCAAAATGATTTAACAAGGTAAGTTTCGCTGCCCTCCTCCTAGTTCCGGGGATAAAACCAGCCTCCAAAGCACAAAAAAGCATAGCCTGCCGCCGGAAAAGGCCGCAAGTTATGCTTTAAGAATTCCCAATGCATTTGGTTGTTGGATTCGCTGGCAGGGTGACTGTCGCCGTCGTCCATGTCAGATAGTACCTCTCTTTAAAAATATTATCATTTTTAGTATATCGAAAATACCCTTCTTTGTCAATGGGTTTTCCGTCGGGAAAGTCTGGTTGTTGCCAAGGGTGGGGGGAGGGTGTATACTGGGGCCAAAGGAGATGGTTTTATGAAAAGACGCGTAGCCGCTGTGCTGTCCCTGGTGCTTGCAGCCCTGTTCACCGGCTGTGTGGGGAGCTCCCGCACTCTTCCGGGGACTCTGGGCGTGACCCTGACAGATTCCATCACTTCGGAACATTGGGATGACCACGGAGGATTCCATGGGGACGGCACCGAGTACTGGCAGGTGGAGCTCTCCCAAGAGGATGCTGCCGCCTTGGAGAAAACGGTTCAAGCCCAAGAAGGCTGGCATCCCCTGCCGGTCAGTGAGGACGGGGAAGTCCTGCTCTATGGCCGGGAGTGGCAGGAGGGCACCGAGTCCTTTTCCGCGGGGCCCTACCTCACCGGTAAGGATGGAAAGGCCCTGCTGCCCCAGGTGGAAGAGGGGTACTGGTTCTTTTGGGACGACCAAACCCACAGTCCGGAACCCGCCGGGGTCCTGGGCCGGGGCTCCTATAATTTCACCGCTGCTGTGTACGACACGGCCACCAGGACACTCTACTGCGGGAAACTGGATACCTAAAGGAAACCCAAGGCGGCTGGGAAATGGCAGGGGATACTATTGAGTTTTCTCTATAAAAGTGGTATGATTTTGGTGGAATAGCCAGGAGAGATGTCCTGGGAACTGTTGAGCGGCATCCCTGCTGAGAGGGTTTGCCGCAAAGGCTGTGAAGAACAGCCGGAGAGAAAAAGGAGGTAAATAGGATGAGGAAAGGAAACAAAAGCCGAGTGGTTGCCCTTTTGCTGGCGTTGGTGTGTATCTGTGGCTTTGCAGCCTGCCAAGAGGTCCAGGAGGAGCAGTACGACACTGCGGCTAAGCCGGTGATCTACCTTTACCCGGAGGAGGAAACCCAAGTTACGGTGCAGCTAGACTATGCCGGGGAATTGACCTGCACCTATCCCGCCTACCAGGACGGCTGGACCGTGACCGCCAGCCCGGACGGCACCTTGACGGACAACCAGGGCCAAACCTACAACTACCTCTATTGGGAGGGCAAGGACAACGTGAAGTACGACTTCTCCCAGGGCTTCTGCGTGGCCGGGGAGGACACGGCAGCCTTTTTGGAGGACGCCTTGAACCAGTTGGGGCTTACCCGGCAGGAAGCCAACGAGTTTATCGTCTACTGGCTGCCCCAGATGGAGGAAAACCCCTACAACCTGATCGCCTTCCAGCGTGAGGTCTACATGGAAGCGGCGCAGTTGACCCTGGAGCCGGCCCCCGACACGCTGCTGCGGGTGTTTATGGCCTGGAAACCCTTGGAGAAGCCGGTGGAGATCCCTGCCCAAGAGCTGACCGGCCCGGAGCGCGTTGGCTTCACAGCTGTGGAATGGGGCGGCTGCCAGGTGAAGTGACCGGCTAAAAGAGAAGCGACATATATGAAAAGCACCTCCCCGGGAGCGCTGTCCTGGGGAGGTGCTTTTGTGTTCCCATCTTCCTCTGGGGGCCTTATCCCAGAGTGTGCTTCAGCCGCTCCAAAGGAGGCAGGGTGGCCTTGAGCACCAGGCCGGTGAGCAGCCCTGTGAGCACGCTGAAGAGCAGCAGGAAAGGCACATAAAAGAGCACGCTGGTGGTGGTGAGCAGGTAGGCCACACACAGCTGGGCGGCGTTGTGGCACAGGGCCCCGCAGACCCCCACCACCCCCAGGGAGGACTTTGTCTTTTTCAGCAGCAGCCACATGAAAAAGGTGCTCACTACACCCCCGGAGAGGCTCATCAACCCTGCCACTACCCCCCGGGTCATCAGGGAAAACAGCCCCTTGAACACCGCCAGGAACAGCGCGCTGGGCAGGCCCAGGCTCCCCGCGGCGTACATGGTGGCTATGTTGGAGAGCCCCAGTTTGGCCCCGGGGGGCATCATGGGCAAGGGGGGCAAAAGCCCCTCCAAAAAGGACAGCGCCAGTGCCAGCGCCGCCAAAATGCCGGTGAATGCCACGTGGCCCGCTTTTCCCTTCATGGGCTTGCCTCCTTTCTCACCGGCTTCCCAACCCCTGGGAGGGCTGCCGGATACCATATTTTTGCCGGGTCAATAGACCATCGCGTCCACAGTGTTGCCGCTGCCCTCCAGCCGCAGGGAGATCCGCGCCGGCAGGCAGATGGCCGATTCCCCGGCCCGGGTCAGCGTCCCGGTTTTGACGCAAACCTGGTCCGGGCAGGTGGAGGACGCCACCGCCGCCCCCTGGGGGGAGAATTGGATGGTCACTTCCACGCTGTTTTCCCCTTCCAGGGTGAGGGTTTCCGTTTGGGTCAGCTGGGAGAGCTGCTGCCGGGCCACTTCCACACCGTTTTGTTCCACAATGGCCACCGTCCCCTGGGGGGCTAGGGAATGGGCGAAAAACAGCGCCCCTGCCAACAGGAGCAGTCCCCCGCACAGAAGCATCCCCAGGGGGGAGAGGAACCGTTTTTTTTCCATAGGCGCCTCACACCACCCCGGCCAGGGTGTAGTTGTCCGAATCCAAGTGGAAGGCGTCCGCCAGGTTTTCCGTGACGTAAATCTGGTGGTCCTCTGTAAGGAACACAGCACCGCAGCCAAACTGCTCCAGCAGGGGGAGGCTCTCCTCCATACCCAGCACGAAGCAAGCGGTGGAGAGCGCGTCGCTGAGCACCCCGCTGCCGCTCCAGATGGTGACCCCCACCAACCTGCTTTCCGCAGGATAGCCGGTTTCCGGGTCCAGGATGTGGTGGTAGGTGACGCCGTCCTCTTCAAACTGCTTTTCATAGCTGCCCGAGGTGGACAGGAACCCACTGGGGACAGAGAGGGTCCCCAGGGAGCCTTCCGAGTCCGGGTCCCGCACGGCGATGTTCCAATGCTGGCCAAAGGGCTTTTCCCCCCAGACCCCCACGCTGCCGCCCACGGCCACCACGGCACGGTCCACACCGGCTTCCTTGTACGCTGCCACAGCTGCGTCACAGGCGGCGCCTTTGCCTACGGAACCCAAGTCCAGCGCGGCGCTGTGGGATCGCAGAGCTGCGGTACCGTCCTCTTTTAAGGAGAGCTGGGTGTAATCCACCGCGGGCAGCAGGCTTTCAATCGTGCTCTGCTGGGGGAGGTGGGGGTCTTCGTCAAAGTCCCACAGCCAGCTGATGGGGGCAATGGTGATGTCAAAGGCCCCGCCGCTTGCCTGGCAGACCTCTTGGGCGGTGTGGAGGATATCCCAGGTCTGGGGGTCAATCTGGAGGAAATCCGTCCCCGCCGCCTGGTTTAACCGGGCAATGTCACTGCCTTCCACCCGCCAGGAGATCAAGCCCTCCAGTTCCGCCACCGCGGTGGAGGCCGCTTGGGCAGCTTCCTCCCGGCCGCTGCCGTAGACTGTCTGCTGGACGTAAGACCCCATGGAGTAAGTGGTCAGGGTATAGCCGCTGCCACCGGCCCCCAGGTTGAACCAGATCGCTGTCCCCAGCAGCCCCAAGCCAACCACTAAAAAAACCAGGGAGAGCCAGCGGGCCGTTCGTTCCGATATGCGGTCGAGCCATCGTTTCATAGGCAAAATCCTCGTCTTGTTTTTGGGATGCGTCCCCCGGGAAGGGCTCCGGAGGGTGTGGTGCATTGGGACTATTGTACCACGGGTTTTGCCATTTGCAAAGAAAAAGCCGGGAGGGGGAGGGCTTTTTTGCCCTCCCCCTCCCGATACAGGGAATATAGGGGGTCGCTATGACCTTGTACGCGATGGGTTATACGTCCAGCAATTTGGCCGCATCAATGATCATGTCCACCGCCAGATCCACCGAGAAGCGGGAGGTGTCGATGGTCAGATCGTAATTCTGCAAGTCGTCCCAACGGTTGTTGGAATAGAAGTTGTAATAGTTGGCCCGCTGTTTGTCTTTCTTGGTGACAAAGTCGGGCGCCTTTTTTTCATCGCAGTAGCCCAGGCCCACAATGCGCTTAATGCGGGCGGCTTTGTCAGCATGGACGAACACATGCAGGCAGTTGGGATGCTCCCGCAGGATGTAGTCGGCGCACCGGCCCACAATGACACAGGGGCCTTCCGCGGCGGCTTTTTTGATGATGTCCGACTGGATGATGAACAGCTTGTCGTTGATGGGCATTTCGTTGATGCCGGGCACCCGGGTACCAAAGGCATAGCTGCCCATCACCATGGAGTACAGGAGGCTGCTGGTGGCCTTCTCATCCACATCGGAGAACACCTCCTCGGAAAACCCGCTTTTTTTTGCGGCCAGGGCGATGAGCTCTTTGTCATAAAAGGGGAGTTCCAAGCGCTTGGCCAACTTTTCCCCCACTTCGTGGCCTCCGCTGCCGAATTGGCGTGAAATGGTGATGACAGGCAACATATTGATTCCTCCTTATCAAAAAAACTAATAATTTCAAAAGTTTATTCTATAAAACTAGACACTTTCTCTATGCTCATCATACCTTCTTTTTAATGAAAAGTCAACAGGGAAACAGCGTGGAACTTGAAAAAAACGAGTGGGTAAGCTATACTAAGAAAATAGGTTTTACCGGAATGGGATGCGAACAATAAACGCCGCCCGGGCCGCCTGGAAAAGCGGGGCGTGCTGGATGGCATTTCTATTTCTGTGAAAAGGGGTGAATCCATGTACCGTATCCTGGTAGTGGACGATGAAGAGAAGATCCGGGGGCTCATCCGGAAATATGCCGAGTTTGAAGGCAACCAGGTCACCGAGGCCCAAAACGGCATGGAAGCCGTGGAGCTTTGCCGGAAATACCCGAACGCCTTCGATATCATCATCATGGATGTGATGATGCCGGAACTGGATGGGTTTTCCGCTGTGGCGGAGATCCGCAAGACCTGCAAGACACCCGTGCTGATGCTTTCCGCCCGGGGAGAGGAGTACGACCGCATCCACGGCTTTGAGCTGGGGGTGGACGACTATGTGGTGAAGCCCTTCTCCCCCAAGGAACTGATGATGCGGGTCACCGCCATCATGAACCGGGTGCGGCCCCAAGGGGCGGAGCGGCCCCGGAATGTACTGTCCTTTGAGGGGCTGTCCATCGACCTGGATGCCCGGATCGTCACCATCGACGGCAGCCGGGCGGACCTTTCCCCCAAGGAGTACGACCTGCTGGTGTATATGGCCCAAAACAAGAACATTGCCCTGACCCGGGAAATGCTTATCACCAACGTGTGGGGCTACGACTTTTACGGGGACGACCGCACCTTGGACACCCACATCAAGCTGCTGCGCCGGTCCTTGGGGCCTTACAGCAAGTTTATCGTCACACTCCGCGGGGTGGGCTACCGGTTTGAGGTGAATTGAGATGTCCCAAAAACAACGGAAGCCCCTGGGCATTTGGGGGCAGATCCTGCTGGGGTTTGGGGTGTTCATCCTGGTGGTGGGGGCCCTGCTGTGGCTGTTCCAAATGGTGCTGTTGGAGCCCTTCTACCGGGGGGTGAAGACCGCCGAGGTAAAGGGCGCCGCGGAATCGGTGGCGCGCTGCCTGGAGGACGACGGCATGAATGACGAAGTCCGGAGAGTCTGCCTGAATACCGGCATCAACATTGTGGTCACCGACGAGGTGGGGCGGATGCTCGCCGGTTGGAAAGCCAGTGAAAAAGAGAGCTATCTGGAGAACCTTTCCCAATCCCGCGGCGCTTTGGCGGCCCTGTTCAACGAGGTGAACCTTCAGGGGGGTTCCAAGCTGCTGGTGGCCAAATCCCCCTTTGTGAACCAAGACGGCTCCCAGGATGAGGTGATCCTGTATGTGTCCGTGGTGCGTACCCCCACAGGGCTCAACCGCATGGTGGCCATGGAGAGTGTGGTCACCCCGGTGGATTCCATCCGGGAAACGCTGTTGGTGCAGGTGACGGTGCTCACCGTGGCCATGGTGATGCTGGGGGTGTTGCTGGCGTTGGTGATTGCCCGGCGGATCTCCCGGCCCTTGACGGAGATCAACAACTCTGCCAAAGCGCTGGCCGAGGGGGACTACACCATCCGGTTCGGGGAGCAGGGAGCCCGGGAGGTGCGGGAGCTTTCCCGCACACTGAACTACGCCGCCGGGGAGCTTTCCAAGGTGGAGGGCCTGCGGCGTGACCTGCTGGCTAATGTGTCCCATGACCTGCGCACGCCCCTGACCATGATCAAGGGTTACAGCGAGGTGATGCGGGACCTGCCCGGGGAGAACACCCCGGAAAATGTGCAGATCATCATTGACGAAGCCCAACGGTTGACAGACCTGGTCAACGACCTGCTGGACCTGTCCAAGCTGGAGGCTGGAGTGCTGCCCCTGGAGAAAGCGCGCTTCAACCTGACGGAAAGCATCCGGCAGATTTTGCACCGGTACGACAAGCTGGCGGATTACCGGTTCCCCTTCCACGGGGAGGAGGACGTGTGGGTGGAAGCCGACGAGCTAAAGATCTCCCAGGTGGTGTACAACCTGGTGAACAACGCCATCACCTATTCCGGGGAGGACAAGACCATCACCTTGACCCAACAGGTGGAGCAGGGGAAGGTGCGCATCTCCGTCACGGATACCGGGGAGGGCATCCCCCAGGAGAAGCTGAAGGACATTTGGGAGCGCTACTACAAGGTGGACAAAGAGCACAAACGGGCCCAAATGGGCAGCGGCTTGGGGCTGTCCATTGTGCGGAACATCCTAGAAATGCACGGCGGCCAGTACGGCGTCACCAGCCAGCTGGGGAAGGGCAGCACCTTCTGGTTTGAGCTGCCCCTGGCGCCTTCCCAAGGGGAGTTGGGCGAAGGCTCTGCTCCGCAGCAGGGGGCACACGGTATTCCCCGCCGGGCCGGCCAGGGTGGCGCCGCCCCAGACAGAAACCTGTAAGGGAGCGCGGCCCCCCGAGAAAAGGAAGGGAATTTTTTCACGCCGGGGGATTTTTGGCATATACCGCTTTACTTTTTTGGAAAAAAGGGTAAAATAAAAGGTAATTCACTGCGAGAAGGAGAACGAGTACCATGAGCGAAAACTGCACACATGATTGTTCCAGCTGTGGGATGGACTGCCCCTCCCGGCAGGACCCCCAGAGCTTTCTGGAAAAAACAAACGATCTCAGCCACGTGAAGAAGGTCATCGGCGTGGTCAGCGGCAAAGGCGGCGTGGGCAAGTCCCTGGTCACCTCTTTGCTTGCCACCACCCTGCGCCGCCGGGAGAACGAAGTGGCTGTGCTGGACGCCGACATCACCGGCCCTTCCATTCCCAAGTGCTTTGGCATGAAGCAGCGGGCCCTTTCCGATGAAAACGGCATTTATCCCGTGTCCACCAAAACCGGCATCAAGGTGATGAGCGTCAACCTGCTGCTGGAAGAGGAAACCTCCCCGGTGGTGTGGCGCGGCCCTGTGATTGCCGGGGCCATCAAGCAGTTCTGGACTGACGTGATCTGGGGCAATGTGGACTATATGTTTGTGGATATGCCTCCCGGGACCGGCGATGCCCCCCTGACCGTGTTCCAGTCCCTGCCGCTGGACGGCATCCTCATCGTCACCTCTCCCCAGGAGCTGGTGGGCATGATCGTGTCCAAGGCTGTGGAAATGGCCAAGATGATGAACGTCCCTGTGCTGGGCCTCATTGAGAACATGAGTTATGTAAAATGTCCCGACTGCGGCCGGGAGATCCACGTGTTCGGCGAGAGCCACATCGACGAAGTGGCCGCCAAGTACGCCCTGAAAGTGCTGGGCAAGCTGCCCATGGAGCCAAAGCTGGCCGCCGCCTGCGACAAGGGCGCCATCGAGCTGTTCGAGGGCGGCTGGCTGGATGCCACTGCCGATCTCATCGAAAGCCTGCCGGAAAAAGAGTAAAGATAGTTGTTGCGTGTCCCGATTAGGATTTTTCTTTTTTCCCTGCATGTCCCTGCAAGATTTAAAAAACTCTTGACACTTTTTGAAAATAGGTGTACTCTGTTTAAGAACCACAACTGAAAAAGCTTTTTTCAAAGCTGAAGAAAGGCTGCGACGAAGACGGTCCATCTGTCCTTCCTGCAGAGAGCCGGCGGTGGCTGCGAGCCGGTGGAAGGCGCCTCAGGATCCATCCCTTCTGAGCCGGAGGCCCCAAACCCAGCGTTGCTGGCGAGTAGGCGCTTCCCGTGTATGCTGCGTTAGTGCATAGGGCTTGCTGGAGCCCGATGAGGTGGCGCGAAAGCGCAAGTTGAGTGGTACCGCGGATTTTTTAAGTCCGTCTCAAGGGGATTCCTTTGAGGCGGGCTTTTTGTTTGCGTTCAAAGGCCAGCACCGATCCAATAGGCGCGTTTTGCGCGGAAAGGGGAAAACAACATGGATATGGAAAAAACAGATCTGAAAACACAGCTCGCCGAGGTGGCGGAACGCATCCGCACCATGCGGGAGATCACCGGCCTTTCCCTGGATGAAATGGCCAAATGCACCGGGGTGAGCCGGGAGGAGTATGAACAGTGCGAAGCAGGGGAGAAGGATTTCAGCTTCACCTTCATCTATAAGTGCGCCCAGCGCTTTGGCATTGACCCCACTGACCTGATCAAAGGCGTTTCCCCCACCCTGTCCACCTACACCGTCAACCGCAGGGGTGACGGCCTGCCCATCACCCGGCGCCAGGGCTTTAAATACCTGAATATGGCCCCCTTGTTTAAAAACAAGACCGCCGAGCCCTTCTTTGTCACCATGCCCTATGAGGAGAGCCAGCAGAACGTGGCCATCAAGCTTTCCACCCACGCGGGCCAGGAGTTTGACATCGTCATCAAGGGCACCATGAAAATGCAGGTGGGCAGCCACATTGAAACCCTCCACGCAGGGGATTCCATCTACTACAACTCTGCCACCCCCCACGGCATGATCGCCACCGGCGGGGAAGAGTGCCAGATCTACGCCATTGTATTGAAGGGCAGCGAGGAGTTTGCCCCGGAACAGGACCGTTTCCAGAAGCTCATCGACCAGAAGCTGGCCCGCCAGGAGCGGGAAACGGTTTCCTCCCCCTTTGTGAAGACCACCCTGGACGAGAACGGCATCTTGAACGGCATCCAGTTTACAAACGAGGAGAAGTTCAACTTTGCCTTTGACATTGTGGACAAGCTGGCGGAGAAATCCCCCGACAAGCTTGCCATGCTCCATGTGTCCCGTGAGAAGGTGGAGCGCCGGTTCACCTTCTCCGACATCAGCCGTTGGTCCTCCAAAACCGCCAATTACTTGGAGAGCCTGGGCATCCAGCGGGGCGACCGGGTGATGGTGGTCTTGAAGCGCCACTATCAGTTCTGGTTTGTTATCACAGCTCTCCACAAGATGGGTGCCATCATCATCCCCGCCACCAACCTGCTGATGGAACACGACTTCGACTACCGCTTTAAAGCGGCGGGCGTGAAAGCCATCCTGTGCACCGCTGACGGCCAGGTGGCTGACGAGGCCGAAAAGGCCGCCCAGAACGGCCCCAGTGTGGAAGTGAAGATCATGGTGGGCAAAAACCGCCTGGGCTGGCACGACTTCGACAAGGAAGTGGAAGCCTTCCCCGACACCTATGAGCGCAAGCCCGACGCCCCCTGCGGCAGCGACCCCATGCTGATGTTCTTCACCTCCGGCACTACCGGCTATCCCAAGATCGCCGAGCACAACTATAAGTACGCCCTGGGCCACTACATCACTGCCAAGTATTGGCACAACGTGAACCCCGAAGGGCTGCACTTCACCATCTCCGATACCGGCTGGGGCAAGGCCCTGTGGGGCAAGTACTACGGCCAGTGGATGAACGAGGCCGCCATCTTCACCTACGATTTTGACAAGTTCGACGCCCACGACATCCTGCCCATGTTTGCCAAGTACCACATCACCACCTTCTGCGCGCCGCCCACCATGTACCGGTTCTTCATCAAGGAGGACCTCTCCAAGTACGACCTGTCCTCCATTGAGTACTCCACCACTGCCGGCGAGGCCCTGAACCCCGAGGTGTATGAACAGTGGAAGCGGGCCACCGGCCTGTCCCTGATGGAAGGCTTCGGCCAGACCGAAACCACCCTCACAGTGTACAACCCCGTGGGCACTGTGCCCAAGACCGGCTCTATGGGCGTGCCCAGCCCCTTGTACGACGTGGATATCATCCTGCCCGACGGCACCCCTGCCCCTGTGGGCGAAACCGGCGAGATCGTGGTGCGCACAACAAAGGGTACCCCCTGCGGCCTGTTCATGGGTTATTATCGGGACGAGGAAAAGACCAAGGAAGCCTGGGACGAAGGGGTCTACCACACCGGCGACACTGCCTGGAAGGATGAGGACGGCTACTTCTGGTATGTGGGCCGCACCGACGACGTGATCAAATCCTCCGGCTACCGCATCGGGCCCTTCGAGATCGAGAGCGTCATTATGGAGCTGCCCTACGTGTTGGAATGCGCCGTTACCAGCGCTCCCGACCCGGTCCGGGGCCAGGTGGTGAAGGCCATCATCGTGCTGACCAAGGGCACCGAGGGCACCGACGGGCTGAAGAAAGAGATCCAGAACTACGTGAAAAAGCACACCGCTCCTTACAAGTATCCCCGCATTGTGGAGTTCCGGGAGAGCCTGCCCAAGACTATCTCCGGCAAGATCCGCCGGGTGGAGCTGAAGGGCTGACAAGTTTTCAGGGAAAAGCCTGCTGGGAAACAGCGGGCTTTTTTTACACCCTTTGGCTGAAAAGAGATTGAGGGAACTTCCCTCTCAACAGTATACCGTTTGGTTAAGGCTTCGGACCCAAGGGAAGAAAAACCGCTTTCGTTTAAAGTCCAAGGCGCGTGGACCAACGGTTCCTCACCCCCAAAAACGCCCCTGCTGGAAGTTCCCAGCAGGGGCGTTTTGCTGTTTGAAAGGCGCTTTGGCTGTTCCCGTCAGAGGGTTTCCTCTAGCAGGAGGAACTGGTAGGGGGGCAGGGTCAGGGTGCCGTCCCCAAGGGTGGCCGTGTCCGCATTGCCCCAAACAGGCTTCAGGGAAGAGGCCGGCAGGGGCTCTTGGGAAGGGGTGTCCCCCAGGTTGAACCAGCACCAGATCCGCTGGCCCTCTGTTTCCCGGCAGTAGGCGATCACATTGGGGGAGGACTCCACCGGGGCGATGCTGCCCCAGGTCAGGGCCTGGCTGCAGGGGCCGTTCTGGCGGAAGGCGATCATGTCCTTGTAGAACTGGAGGACGCTGTCCTTCCGGGCCTGCTGCTCTTGGGCGTTGATGGCAGGGTACTCCTGGGTCATCTCCAGCCAGGGCTTTGCCTGGGAGAACCCGCCGTACTGTTCCCCAGTCCAGGGGAAGGGGGTGCGGGCGTTGTCCCGGCTGCGGCGGTTCACAGCTTTCAGGGCCTCTTCCTGGCTCAGGCCCTCTTCTATGGCCCGCTGATACTGGTCAATGCTGGAGAGGTCATTGAATTGGCCGATGGAACTGCGCTGGAAATTGACCATGCCCAGCTCCTGCCCCTGGTAGATGAAAGGCGTCCCCCGCAGGAAGAAGTGCAGGGCGCCCAGGGTCTTTACAGCGTCCTGGTTTTCCTGGGCAGCCCCCAGGAATTTGGTGGTGGCCCGGGGTTGGTCGTGGTTCTCCATGAAGTTGGCTGCCCAGCCCCACTTTTGCAGGGAGGTCTGGCTGTGAAGGATCAGGCGCCCCAGCTCCGGGAGGGTACAGGGGGCTTTGTCAAACCACTTGCCGCTGGGGGCCACGTCCAGGTCGGAGTAGTGGAAGTCGAAGATCATGGAGAAGTAGCCATGTTCCCCGATGAACGCCTCCAGGTCCTCATAGTCCACGCCGGCGGCTTCGGCCACCGTGACGCAGTCGTGCTTCTGGAAGGTTTCCCGGCCCAGCTCTTCCAGGAAGGCCCCCATCCCCGGCTGATTGCGGCTGGTCTTGGTACAGTCCACCAGGCCGTCGGGGCCGTCCGGTTCCCGGCTGGCCCAGGTCTGGTCTTTCTTGATAAAGTTGATGGCGTCTACACGGAAGCCGGCAATGCCCTTGTCCAGCCACCAGTTGACCATGTGGTACAGCTCTTGGCGCAGGGCGGGGTTTTCCCAGTTGAGGTCGGGCTGTTTTTTTCCGAAAGCGTGGAAGTAATACTCATCCCGGCCGGGCACCTTTTCCCACACACTGCCCCCAAAGACGGACCGCCAGTTGTTGGGGGGCTGCTTGCCGGACTTAAAAATATAATAGTCGTGGTAGGGGCTTTGCGGGTCGGTCAAAGCCTGCTGGAACCAGGCGTGCTCGTCGGAGGTGTGGTTGATGACCAGGTCCAGCAAGATGCGGATGCCCAGTTTCCCAGCTTCTTGGATCAGCAGTTCCAAATCCTCCATGGTGCCGAACTCCGGGGCCAGCGCTTGGTAATCGGATACATCATAGCCGTTGTCGTCCATGGGGGACTGGTAAATGGGGCACAGCCACAGCATGGTCACACCCAGGTCTTTCAGATAGGGCAGCTTTTGTACAATGCCCGGAAGATCCCCAATGCCGTCGCCGTTGCTGTCCCGAAAGCTTTTGGGGTATATTTGATAAATGATCTCTTTTTGCCACCATTTTTGTTCCATGGGGTGTGCTCCTTCCTGTGAGGCGCCAGCCGTGGGACGCCGTGCTTTTCAGCCACATACTAGCAAAAAAACAGCCGCCCGTCAATAGGCTGCCAAGATTGTCCAAGGGGCATTCTTTTAGAAAAAAACGGCGGGAAGCCAGCGGTAAGGCTGCCCCACACTTGCAATATATCGTATAAAATGATATACTTCTAGATAATGTTATTTGCAACTAAAATTTGGCCCGGGGAGAGGGCCGCAAAAGGGGAGTTTTCTGTGAAGTATTTTGAAACCGACGGGGCCTTTTACAAGGACCTGGCGAAGATCGCGCTGCCGGTGGCGCTGCAAAGCGTTATCACCACCGGTGTAAACCTGGTGGACACCATCATGCTGGGGCAGCTGGGTGAGACCGCCCTTTCCGCCTCGTCTTTGGCCAACCACTTCATCTCGTTGTTCTTGTTTTTGTGCATGGGGATCAGCATGGGTGCCTCGGTGCTGACATCCCGTTTTTGGGGCGCCCGTGATTTCGTGTCCTTGAAAAAAGTGATCACCGTGGCCATGCGGTTTGGAATTTTACTGGCGCTTTTGTTTACTGTGGTGAACATTGCCGTCCCGGAACAGATCATGTCCCTATACTCTCAAGAAACGGAAGTGATCTTGGAAGGCGCCATCTATCTGCGGTGGTCCACCATCACCTTCCTGCTCACCGGGCTGTCTACGGTAGCAACCAACATCATGCGCAGCGTGGGCTTGACCCATATCCCTTTTATCGCGTCTATCAGCGCTTTCCTCATCAACATTGGGGGCAACTACATCTTCATCTTTGGTAAATTCGGCGCGCCCCGCATGGGGGTAGCTGGCGCGGCTTTGGGCACAGTCATCGCCCGTGTCGTGGAAACCGCCGTGATCTGCGGCTATTTCTGGGCGGTGGACCGGCGGGTGCGCTACCGGGTGAAGGACTTGCTCTCGCCCTGCCGGGATATGGTGGGGGAGTTTTTGCGGGTGAGCGTGCCTGTGATGCTCAGTGACGGCTTGCTGGGCGTGGGGGACAATGTGTTGGCGGTCATTATGGGGCACATCGGTTCTTCCTTTGTGTCGGCCAACGCCATCACGGTGGTGGTGCAGCGGATCAGCACCATCTTCATCACCGGCTTGTCCTACTCCGGCTGCTTTATCATTGGAAAGACCCTAGGTGAGGGCGAACAGGAAAAGGTCAAGCGCCAGGGGTATACGTTCCTGATCCTAGGCTTGGTGATCGGCGCCCTGGCCGGCGGCATCACCTTCCTGATCCGCACCCCTGTAATCAATGCCTACAACATCGCGGCGGACACCAAGGTGATCGCCGAACAGCTGATGGATGCCATCAGTATCATCATCATCTTCCGTTCCACCAACTCCATCTTGACAAAAGGTGTGCTTCGTGGGGGCGGCGACACCCGGTTCCTCTTCCTGGCGGACACCATCACCATGTGGTGCGTTGCCATCCCTCTGGGGGCTTTGGCAGGGTTGGTGCTGCACCTGCCCGCCTTCTGGGTGTTCATGTTCCTGTATTCCGACCAGATCATCAAGGCTGTGTGGTGTGTGTTCCGGCTCCGCAGCGGGAAATGGGTGAAAAAAATCCGCGGCGTGGAGGAGCTTTCTAAAGGTAAAGAAGTGAAAAAGCACGCTACAGCGAATCCATAAAACATAGAGAAAAGGAGCGAGTTGTATGCCAGACAGAAGCAAATTTGAGGAACTTTGGAAGCGGATGCTGCCGGTGTATCAGGCACTGGGGCCGCTGAAGAACCGGGCCGTTACCGTGTGTGAGGACAATGTCCAGTATCCCCTGGAGAAGGTGGTGGAGATCGCCAACCTGTACAACGTCATTACCCGGAAGCCTTTTGACGGCGACACCCAGGCCCAGGTGGCCAAGCTGGGGGAACTGCTGGACGCCCTGCAACCGGTGGAAAATGCCCAGCCCCGCACCTACTTGTGGGCAGAGGGCAATATGCCCACGGAAACGGAGTACACCGACAACTCTGGAATGCGCTATAATCATGAGCCGGATTTCCGCCCTTACCTGTATGAGATGCTCCTCCCCGAGGATGTGGCCCCTAAGGGCGCGGTGGTGATCTGTGCCGGCGGCGACCATGGGGAGTCTGTGGTGAAGGGCACCCAGGTGGCCAAGGATCTGAACGCCCTGGGATACCAGTGCTTCCAGCTGCTCAACCGCACCAACCAGAACCCATGGACCCAGAAAGAGGCTGGTGTGGACGCTGCCCGGGCAGTGCGCATGGTGCGGAAGAATGCGGAGAAATACCGCATCGATCCCAGGAAAGTGGCCTTTGCCGGGTTTTCCAACGGCGGCCTCACCGGGGAGGGGCTGATCCAGTACTTCTCCGGCAAGCAGGCTGTGAAGGATGCCTTCCCGGACTACCGCCCCGATGAGCTGGATGAGCTGGACGCCACCCCCGCTGCCAACCTGTGTATTTATGGCCCGCGGTTTGTGGGGGACCCCTTCGACTACGAAAATGTGGTGTACCCGCCCACCTTCTTCGCAGTGGGCCGGGAGGACGCCGCCATGGACAACCTCCGGTATGTCTATCCCGACTTGAAAGCCCACGGCGTGGAGGCGGAAGTGCACACCTTTGCCGGAGTGCCCCACGGTATGGCCGGGGACAAGGTGTTCACCGGCCGGGTGGATTATCCCAACTTCGAGCTGTGGATCCCCCTGGCGGACGCCTTTATGCAGGACGTCTATAAGAAGCTGTAAGTTCTAAGAAACAGAAAAGGGCTGCCCAATTTGGGCAGCCCTTTTTTGTGTTCCGTATCGATCAGCGACGGCGCATAAAGCCGGGGGTGTTCAGGGAGGTGGTGTCCATGTAGGGTTTCACCGAGGTTTCCCCCCGCTGGTCCATCAGGTCATTGAGCAGCTTCAGCACCTTGGTTTCCTCTTCGGTGGCAGGGTGGATGTGCACGCCCAGGTCCATGTACTCAAACAGCTTGGTGCACTGGGGCCATTCCACCAGCACGTTTTTTCCGTTGGGGGTGCCATTTTTGACGAAGTTTACCCAGTAGTTCTGCAGCTGGCGGCCAAAAGCCCGCTCATCCTGATCCATGCCCGCAGGGTTGATGGCACAGGGCTGGGGGCGGCCAAAGAGGTAGGGCAGCTCGGAGGAGTGGGTGCTGCCCAGCTTTTGGCCGCGCACGCCAGCGTCGGGCCGGGATTTATAGTACACGAAGGCGGGCAGTCCCTTTTCCCCGGCGGCAGCGCCCAGCCGTACTGCGGAAAGGAACAGCAGGTCGCTGAGCACATGGAGCACGCTCTTGCGGGTTTCATCAAAGGTGCCGTGAGGATAGTGCTCCAGCATGGCAGGGGCCATGTCCGCAGGGAATACGGTGCGGATATAATTCTCGAAGTTCTCCGGCTGGATCTCCAGGTCAGGAGAGCAGCCCAAAGAGCCAAACTCTTCGGTGGTGAAGCCCACCAGGAACCGCATATCGTTGAACCGGCCGTTGGGGAGAAGCTCCTTGGGGTCGGCGGGCAGCACATAGCCGTCGTTGCAGTAGTTGGCCATATAGCCCTCCCGGGTGCAGGCTTCCATCAGGTCGCAGCCGTCCATGGCGCGCAGCTCCGCCAGGGAGTGGCAACCGATCTTCTCTGCAAAGGCAGCGCCGTCTTTTTCCATGTCAGCCAGGGGCTTGGCGTCCATCATGCCGCCCATGGTGGGGCAGCCGCTGTCCATGATGATCTGGCTGCACAGGCCCTGGGCCAGGGGGGACATGAGGATGCAGGAGGCCCCCACCGAGCCGCCGGATTGGCCGCCCACGGTGATGCGGCTGGCGTCGCCGCCGAACTGGGCCGCGTTTTCCTGGAGCCATTTCAAAGCCTGCATCACATCCAGCAGGGCGTAGTTGCCGCTGGTGCCCTGGGGGGCTTCTGCGGAGAGTTCGGGATGGCACAAAAAGCCGAACAGGCCCAGGCGGTAGTTGATGGTCACCACAATGATCCCCTGCTGGGCAAGCTTTTCCCCTTCAAAGAAGGGGGCCATGCCGGTGCCGGCCACCATGCCGCCGCCGTGGAGCCACACCAGGATGGGGAGTTTTTCCTCCTGGGTCTGGGCAGGGGTGTACAGGTTCAAGTAGAGGCAGTCCTCGCAGTCCATGTCGGCGGAGAGCTCGAAGGAGTCCTCTTTCCAACCGGCGCGGGTGTCCACCTGGATGGCGCCTGCGGAGAAGCGGTCAGCCTTGCGCACACCGAACCAGCGGGCGGGAGGCAGCGGGGCTTTCCAGCGACGGTCGCCCACCGGGGATGCTGCGTAAGGCACGCCCCGGAACACTTTGATCCCGTCTTCCACCGTGCCGTGAAGGATGCCCTGGGTTACGGTCACGTAAGCGTCTTCAAACAAATGCTCTTTCATTGGAACCAATCCTTTCTTCCCAGTGTTGTTTCCAAGACCTTTTGCTTAGTACGGATTGCCCCCTTGCTCGGTGAGGCCGAAGAAGTCCAGAGCGTCCTGGATGGCCAGGTCCCAGAAGCGCCACTCGTGACGGTAGCCCTCTTTGATGAACCAGTGGCAATCCAAGCCGATCTCCTCGCAGTGTTTGCGGAAAGTTTTCAAGTTTTCGTAGATCATGGCGTCCTCGGTGCCGCAGGCGAACATCAGCCGGGGCAGTTTGCCGGTGGGGGCCAGTTTGTCGATGATGGCCCACACGTTCTCGCAAGAGTTCTGGTAAGCTTCCAGGCCGCCGGCGTTCTCGATGGAGGCCAGGGTGCGGGGGTTGGCGCAGTCCAGCATCATGTTGGGGTTGCCGGGGCTTATCAGGGAGAAATCCACCGGGGCTGCGGAGAGCACCGCGGCAGCGGCAAATTTGTCAGGATGGTTCACGGCAAACTTGATGGTGCCCCGGCCGCCCATGGACAGGCCGGCAATGAAGTTGTCCTCCCGCTTGTCAGAAACAGGCAGCCAGCCGTAGATCAAGGGCATCAGCTCTTCGGTGAGGTAGTCGAACATATCGTAGCCCATCATGAACTTGTCCCAGTTGGAGTAGTTAGAGTTCAAAGCGGAGGGCATGACCACCACCAGGTTGCGCTCGGTGGCGTACATCTCAATGTTGGTTTTGCGAACCCAGTCGGTGTGGTCGCCGAAGGTGCCGTGCAAGAGCCACAAAACCTTATATTTGCGGCCGCTGCGGTAGAACTCTTCGGGGGTGAGGGCCCGGGGCTTGTCGGGCAGGATCACCGTGACCTCGTGGTTGTTCTTTAAGTATTCGCTTTCAAAATTGTAAGTGAGGATAGACATGGCGTAAGCCTCCTTTCCGGGTTTCAGAGGTCCCCTAGGGGGACTGTTTCAGATTACAGTGCCAGGGTCTTGGTTTCGCCGGTTTCCACGTCCGTGTAGGTGATCTGGAAGGACTTGTCCTGGAAGTTGGCGTCCAGGGCGGCGAAAGCGCCGTCCTTGTCCCAGCGGATGTGGAGCTTGCCGCCGGTGCTGTCCTGATCCACGGCGATGCTGCCGTTAAAGGCAGGGTGCTGGTTGCGGAACCGCATCAGGCTGCACAGCTTCCGGACAACCGGCTTTTCCACTACCTGGTCGATCTCCGCTTCGGAGTAGTTATGGCGGTTGATGCTCCGGGGCTCCCCGCCATTCTTCAGGTTTTCAATGTCGTTTTCGCCGGCCAGCAGGCCCACATAGTACACCTGGGGGATGCCGGGGGTGAAGAACTGCACCGCACGGGCCAGCAGGTAGGCGTCATCGTTGCAGCCCAGGGCGGAGTAGTAGGTGGTGCCAAGCTGGTAGCGGCGGACCTTTTTGCCGTCGGTCTTGATGGTGCTGGGCAGCTTGATGTATTTCCGGGCTTCCTCAGTGAGCTTTTCCACGTTTTCGCACACCAGCTCGATCTCGTCTTCCTCCAGCAGGCCGGCCACATCCACCACGCCGATGCCGTCGTGGGTGTCCAGGGTGGTGAACTGGTGGTGGGGGCAGATGTTTAGCCAGTGGATTAGCCGGTCGGTGCGGCCGGACATTAGGCCGTGGAGCAGCAGCATGGGCAGGGCAAAGTCGTACACCCAGTAGCCGTGGTCCACCATCTTCTGCTGGATGATGTAGTTTTCGTGTATCTCCGCCAGCATTTCGGTACCGGTTTTCCGCAGGGGCTCCATGGCGATATCCAGAACCTTCCAGATGTCAGGCTCCACAAAGAAGCAGGTGGTGCCGGGGCGCTTGGAGGCGTAGGCCAATGCGTCAAAACGGATCAGCGGCACGTGGCTGGCGATGCGGGTCAGGTTGCGGCCGTAGTAGTCCTGGGTGGCCTTGGCATAGGGGTCGATGTCCACCTGCTCCTCAAAGAAGGTGTTCCACAGACGGACGGTCTGGCCGTTTTCCAGGGTGAAGTCCTTGTAAGGGCCCTGGGCCTTGCGCATATAGAGGGTTTCCAGGTCTTTTTCTGTGGGCCCTCCACCGGGCCAGAATTCGTTCCAGTGGATGAACATATCCCGGTAGGGGGAAGCTTCCCCGTTCTTCATGTAGTCCTGAAACTCCTCGCTGCGGATGGACACATGGTTGAGCATGAAGTCGGCCATCAGGTAATATTTCTCCCCCAGCCGGTCGATGTCTTCCCAGGTGCCGAAAGCAGGGTCCACAATGTCGTAGTTGACCACGGCAAACCCCCGGTCACCGGAGGAGGGGAAGAAGGGCAGCACGTGCACACCGCCGAACACCCCGTCAAAGTGCTTGTCCAGCACACGTTCCAGGGCCTTCAGGTTGGTGCCCATACTGTCTGCATAGGTGATGAGCATAGCTTTGTTTTCAATGTTTTTCATGAGGCTCTCCCATCTTTTCACAATTGGATTCGAGGATCCGTATTAAAAAGCCTTGGGGCGATTCTTCAATAAATATACCACATTCGCCGCGGGGAAGTAAACGGATGCTGGACAAGTTGCCGGGAAAACAAAAAACTATGTCGTATAATTAAAAGTGCGCTTTCCCTACTCCTGCGGAAACTATGCTATAATAAAGCGGTGCAGAATTCCCGGAAGAGGGGAATGGGAGGAAGAAGGGGAAGGTGCGGGTATGGGTAAAACAGACAAAACGGCCGGCCAGGTGCCCAGGCGTTCCATTGTGCTGAAAATCAGCATTTTTATTGCCCTGGCGTTTGTGGTGATCCTGGGCCTTCTGGTAGGGTATTTTGCCTACTCCATCCGCACGGCCTCTCAAAATATCCAGGAGCAGCAGCTGCGGGTGATGCGGGTACACACCCAGCAGATCTCCGCCGCCGCGGATAATGCCAACGTTTCTTTAAAAGAGATGGTGCTGGGTAACCTGGATGAGGCCAGTTCCATAGGGGCGATGGGCGCCTACCAGCAATATCTGGCTTCCCGCTCCATCATAAAAGATTTTGAGGTGAAAGTTCAGAACAACAGCCAGCTGACAGGGGCGTACTTCGTGGCGGAGGAAGGGGAACTCCTGCTGTACCGCTGCGACAGCTCCATGGACTGGAAGCGGAAGCTCGCCTTGGAGGACTATTTAAAAGGGAATCCCAGCCTGCAAAACGACGTGATCACCGGAAATTGGCACATCATCAACTTACAGGGGGATTGCTATTTGCAGCAAAATTACCGCATTGGCCAGGGGTATTTTGGCGTGCTTATCTCTTTGGATATGCTTTTGGAAGAGCGGCAAGGGGAGGAAAATACGGAATCTATTTATATGTTTACCACCAGCGAGGGGATGGTCCTCCTCTCTGAGGACGCTTCTGCCTTTGCCCAAGGGGATTTTGTCCAAAACGGCACCTCCTTCGAACCTGTCGAGGACAACGGCTACATTGTGTTTACCGAGGAGGTGGGGGCGGCCGGGCTGCGGCTTTCCTGCGCGGTGCCCACGGAGGATGTGTATGCGGGTATGCAGCGGATGCAGTACCTGCTGGTGGGGATCGCCCTGGGATGCCTTGCCCTGGTGGCGCTGCTGTGGGTCTACCTGCAGCGCAATATCGTCAAACCCATCCAAACGCTGGCTGTGGCCACCCGGGAGATCGAACAGGGCAACATCGAATACCAGATCCAGGGGGACCCCCATTTTGCGTTGGAATTTTCCGATTTGATCGGCCTGTTCAACAAGATGACCCGGGAGATCAAAAACCTGAAGATCCAAAACTACGAGGAGATGCTGGAGCGTAAAAACGCGGAGCTGAAGTACCTGCAAATGCAGCTGCGCCCCCACTTTTATTTGAACGCCATCACCACCATCTCCAGCCTGTCCATGCGGGGGGAGAACGACAAGATCCAGGAGTTCATCCAGGCCCTGAGCACCTACCTGCGCTACCTGCTCACGGATAAGCGTGCCCAGGCCACGGTGGAAGGGGAGGTGCAGCACGCCGTGGCGTTTATCCGGCTGCAGCAGATCCGCCACCAGGACAAGATCTTCTTTTACCAGTCTGTGGACCGGGATGTGGCGGATGTGCCCATCCAGCGGCTGTTGGTGCAGACCTTTGTGGAGAACGTGTTCAAGCACGCTTTCGACGGGGAGCAGCAGATCTCCATTTACATCCGGGCGCGCCGGGTGGAAAGGGACGGGGAGCCTTTTGTGCGGATCACCATTGAGGACACCGGCTGCGGCTTCCCGGAGGAGATGCTTTCCCAGGGCGGGAGCCAGGGGAAGGGGAGCTTGGGCAGCGAAAACGTGCGGAAAACTTTGAGCCTCACCTATGGCAGGGACGACTTGCTGCAATTGAGCAACAATGAGCAGGGGGGAGCCCAGGTGGATATCTATCTGCCTTTGGGCCGGGAAGGAGAAAAGCATGAACCTGTTGATCGTAGATGACGATATCCCTACCACGGAAGTGGTGCGGGACCTGATAAAGGGCTGGAACTTGCCTATCAAGGAGGTAACTGCCGTCTACAATGTGCTGGAGGCCAAAAGCGTGCTGGAAAAGCAGCGGGTGGATATTGTGATCTGCGACATCGAGATGCCGAAGTATTCCGGGCTGGACCTGCTGGAATGGGTGCGGCAAAGGGGGATGGAGCAGGAATTTATCTTTTTGACCTGCCATGCGGACTTTGACTACGCCGCCCAGGCGCTGCGGTACAAGGCGGACGCCTATATCACAAAGCCCTTAAACTGCGAAGATCTGAAAAGCGCCATGACCAAGGTGGTGGAGAAGATCCTCTACCAGCGGGAACTGAAGCGCAGCAGCCAGTATGGGCAGCTGTGGCTGGATCAGGAAGAACGGATGAAAAAATCCCTTTGGCGGGAGATTTTGTTTGTGGACGCAAGCCTGGGGTTTCGGGCGGATTCCTTCGAGGCCTACCGGAAAGCGGGCATCGAGGCGGACCGGGAGTACCAGCTGGTGCTGTGCTCAGTGCTTTATACTGATTTGGAAGTCCACCAGTGGGACCCTCCCGTGTTCCGCTACGCTTTGGGCAACATCGCCGGGGAGATCTTGTTGGGCGGGTTTGGCTCTTCCCGGGTGTTCGACTACTCCCAGGGAGGGCGGATCTATGTGGCGGTAGTGGCAGATTCCTGTTCTGCGCAAGACTGCCGCCGGCTGGCCGATTCCTGCCAGGGGTATTTGCAGTGTAAAGTTGTGGTCTATTACAGCGGGCCCTGCCCCATCACCCAGCTTTCCAAACAGCGGCTTTTCTGGGAGCAGGCCGACCGGGACAACGTCACCCGCATGGTCCCCGTGATCGAGGACATCAGCCAGCTGGCTGTGGAGGGGAAGAGCGTGGCGTTGGACGTTTCCCAGATCCAAGAGCTGATCCGCCAAGGGAAGTCTTTAGAGGCGGTGAACGCAGTGCGCAAAGCCGTGGAAGCAGCGGAGAAAAGCGGCCACTTTTCTGCCCAGACCCTTCACGAGGTGCGCCAGGACTTTACCCAAGCGGTGTTTTCCTGCTTGGCGGAAGAACACGTGTTGGCCCACGAGCTGTTCCAAAACCCCAGCGCCCAGAGACTGGAGAAAGTGTGTGAAAGCTCGGTCTTCGACATGATCAAATGGATGGACTACATGATGCAAAAGGCGGTGGAAACCATTGGCCAGGTGCGCAAAAGCGAGAATGTGGTGGAGAAGATGAAACGCTATATCGAGGAGCACTTGGACCAGGAGCTGAGCAGGGAGGAGATTGCCCGGTATGTGTACCTTTCGCCGGACTACGCTTCAAAACTGTTTAAAACGGAAACGGGCAGCTTCCTGAAAACCTATATCAACGACCGGAAAATGGAGCGTGCGAAAAGCCTGCTGGCAGAGCGGCAGAAAAATGTCAGCGAGGTGGCTGCCGCTGTGGGGTTCGATAATTTTGCCTATTTTTCCACGCTTTTTAAAAAGTGCACTGGCGTAAGCCCCAACGAATATAAGAAGCAGCATGAAACCTTCCCGTAAGGGAAAGGGGCTGCCGGCCGGACGTGAGGGAACGTTTGGCCGGCAGCCCTTACTATTTCAATTTGGTATTGTATATAGGAAGATACAAATTTTTACTTGCCGGTTATTAAATTTGCTAAATTCTCCAATAAATGAAAGCTTTCTGCGTTTTTTTAAAAGAAGCCGCGGCGCCAATGGGACTATAATAAAAAGCGTCAACAAAAGGGCTACTCGAGGAAAGCCCTGAACAACGAAGGAGGACGACCATGAAAAAACTAGTTGCACTGTTGTTGGTGGCTGCGCTGGGACTGTCTACCCTGGCTGGCTGCGGCGGGAACGGCAATTCTTCCGGAAGCGGTTCTGCCAGCTCCGGCGCCACTTCTGAGTCTTCTCAGGCAGAGAACTCTGAAACTGGTGACGATGCTGCCCCAGCAGAAACCCAGAAGGTTGTATTCGCCATGCAGACCTTCAACACCGTTCCCACTGTGGAGACTGCTCAAACCGTGGCGGATGAAGTAAACAGCTACATCAAAGAGAACTACCCCGACGCCAACGTGGAGTTGGAGTGGCAGCTGTACGGGCCTGCTGACTACGAGCAGCGCATCAACCTAATGATGCAGTCCGGCGAGCAGCTGGACCTGTTCATCCCTTCCAACATCGCCACTTCCATCTCTTCCAACCAGTTGGCCCCGGTTACCTCCGCTCTGGAGTCTGAATACGGCCAGAAGCTGGTGGACATCATCACCGAGTACTGCGGTGAGGAAGTTTGGAAGACCGTCACCATGAACGGCGAGATCATGGCTGTGCCTGCCAACAAGAACATGGCCTTGGCTGGCTGCCTGACCTACGACTACGATATGCTCACTTCCGTTGGCTTTGACGATGATGACATCACCGACTTGGCCAGCCTGGAGCCCATCTTTGCCGCTCTGAAGGAAAAATATCCGGACGTGTACTGCTACGTGGGCACTGACGTGGGCAACGCCAACCTGCCCTATGTGTTCTATGCAGACAATTCCATTGACTCCATCGGCAACGACTACGGTGTTGTGTTCGGCGATTCCAATGAGGTCGTCAACGTGTTCGAGTCTGATGCTTGGTACGAGCTGTGCCAGATGATGAAGCGCTGGTATGATGGCGGCTATATGCCTGGCGACATGGCCACTTCCACCATGCGCGGCGCCGAGTACATGAACGCTGGCCGTGCCTTCTGCACCTTCGCTTCCTACGGCGTGAGAGAGGATTACACGGATTTCGGCGAGATGCAGACCCGTTCTACCGGCCGCACCATCCATGCCAAGAAGATCAGCCCGCCCTACGTGACCACTGACTTTGCCTCTGCTGTCCTGGGTGTGCCCAGCACCTCCAAGTCCGTGGACGGCGCCATCAAACTGCTGAGCATTGCTTACACGGATGAGTATGTGTACAACACCATGCTGTATGGCCTGGAAGACCGCGACTATGTGTGGATGGATGAAGAGCTGGGCCTCATCGGCTTCCCCGAGGGCATGGACGCCAACACCGTTCCTTATTGCGCTTACATGACCATGGGCGAGTGGGGCACCGAGGCTTATATGTGGTCCCAGTACGATGTTTCCACTCCTCAGACCGCTGAAGAACTGGAGTACAACGCTGATTACGCTCTGCGCGTCAACAAGGAGTCTCCCAAGTCTCCTTACTATGGCTTCCGTTTCGATGGCGAGCAGTATCTGAACCAGATCACCGCCATGGATAACCTATATGACCAGTACGCTGTACCGCTGATGTGCGGCAGCGTGGACATCGACTCCACTCTGGAGGCTTTCAACCAGGCTCTGTATGATGCCGGCCTGCAGCAGGTCATGGACGCCAAGCAGGAGCAGCTGGACGCTTGGCTGGCTGAGCAGGGATAACGCGCTGGTAAAAGGGACCGCGATTTTGTAACGGATAAAAGAATGATTGGGAAGCCGCGCTGTAACCTAGGGCTGCAGCGCGGCTTTCTAAAAGAATGAAGAAGAATGAAGACAGGAGGGGGCAGAGTTTTATGACAAAAGCCAAAACGAAAAAAACCTTATTGAAAGATTTCAAAAAGAACCTGCCATTGTTGTTGCTGACCATTCCCGGCGCGGTATATATCATCATCAACAACTATTTGCCCATGTTTGGCGTGTTCATTGCCTTTAAACGCCTGGACTATGCCAAGGGCCTGTTCGCCAGCCCTTGGGTGGGGTTTGAGAATTTTGAGTTCTTGTTCTCCACCGCTGAGGCTCCCCGGATGATCCGCAATACGGTGCTTTACAACATTGTGTTCATTGTGGCGGGAACCTTGTTCGCCGTGATTGTGGCTGTGCTGATGAGTGAGATCACCCAGTTTTCCATCTCCAAGTTCTATCAGGGCAGCATGATCATCCCCAATTTGATCTCCATGGTGATCGTTTCCTATATTGTGTACGCTTTCCTCAGCCCCGAAACCGGTTTGGTCAACTCCATTATCAAAGCCTTTGGCGGCGCACCTGTCAGTTGGTACAGCAACACGGGGGCTTGGCCGTTTATCCTCGTGACTGTCCAAATGTGGAAAACTGTGGGGTATAACTCCATTGTTTACATTGCTTCCATCACCGGCATTGACCCCAGCCTGTATGAGGCCGCCCGGATCGACGGCGCCAGCCGGTGGGAGCAGATCAAGCGGATCACCCTGCCCTCCTTAAAGCCCCTGATCACCCTGATGATCCTGATGAGCTGCGGCCGTATTTTCAGCTCCGATTTCGGTTTGTTCTACCAGGTGCCTCAAAACTCCGGCATCCTGTTCCCCGTTACCCAGACGATCGATACCTACGTGTACCGCGGCCTGATGGAGAACAACAACGTGGGAATGTCCAGCGCTGCCGGCCTGTTCCAGTCTGTGGTTGGTTTCCTGTTCGTGATGGGCGCTAACGCCATCGTGCGCAAGACCAACAAAGAAGACGCTTTGTTCTAAGGAGGGAGATCCAGATGAAAAAATCCAAACTTATGACAAAGGATGAACGCGCTTTCCAGGTAGCTGCGGTTATTGTGCTGGGCGTCTTATCCCTGTGCGCGATCCTCCCCTTTGTGCTGATCTTTATCGCCTCCTTCACCGAGGAGAAGACCCTGACCCAGTACGGCTATACCTTCTTCCCCCGGAAGCTCAGCCTGGACGCCTATAAGTATCTGGCCAATAACTTTGCCACCATCGGCCGCGCTTACCTCACCTCCATCTGCCTGACCGCCGTGGGCACCGCTTTGAGTATGCTTCTGACCACCATGTTCGCCTATCCGCTGTCCAGAAGCGATTTTAAATATCGTTACCCCTTCGCTTTCTTCCTGTTTTTCACCATGCTGTTCCACGGCGGCATTGTGCCCTCTTATATGGTGTGGACCCGCATCTTCCACGTGGTGGACAGTTACTTGGCCCTGCTGCTGCCCAACCTGCTGATGGGCGCATTCAATGTGCTGCTGGTGCGCAATTACTATCAGACCAATGTGCCTGCCGCCATCATCGAGTCCGCCCAGATCGATGGTGCCAACGAACTGACGATTTTTTGGAAAATCATGCTCCCCTTGGCGGTGCCTGTAAATGTGACCGTCGGCCTGTTTGCCGGTTTGGCCTATTGGAACGATTGGACCAATGCCCTGTACTACATCCGCAATGTGAAGTTCTACGGGATCCAGAACGTGTTGATGTCCATTATGAACAACATCGCGTTCCTGTCATCCGGCCAGGCCAGCCAGGTGGTGGATACCAGCCAAATCACCATCCCCAGCGTTGGTATGCGCATGGCCCTGGCTGTAATCGGCGTACTGCCTATTTTGATTTTGTTTCCACTTTTGCAAAAGCATTTGATCAAAGGGATTGTTGTGGGTGCTGTGAAAGGATGATATAATGAAAGCGCGTCAAATTTCAGAAGCGGTAGCGGCCCATTATCAGTATGTGGACAATGGGGCGCCTACCTGCGATGGTTTTGTCTACGGCGACCCCGAAACGGAGGTCACCGGTGTGATCACCACCTTTACCGTCACCGCCGAGGTGCTGGGGGAAGCTATGTCCCGAGGCGCCAATATGATCATCACCCACGAGCCCACCTTCTTTTTGGAGTGCCGGGGCGAGTGGCCCAAACACGACAAAGTGTTCCAAGGGCTGCGGGAATTGCTCCAGCAGTCCGGGGCAGTGATCTGGCGCTGCCACGATATGATGCATGGCGCCACCCCCGATGATATCTACAGCGGCTTTTTGGAAACCATGGGATGGAACCAGCTTGCCAAACCCCCTGTGGAAAAGAAAGTGTCCGGGGCCGAAGGCTTTGAGGCTTTCATCACGGGCTTCCAGGATTACTACGACATCCAGCCCACCACCCTGGCCGGCCTGGCTGGGGAGATCAAGGAAAAAATGGGCATCGACACGGTGCGGGCCTCTGGGGATCCCCAGGCGGCCTGTTCCCGGGTGGCCGTGCTGGTGGGAGGCGGCAGCCTTGGCTTTGGCCGGATGCCCGATATGCCCTTGCGTTTGATGGGAGAGAAAGACATTGATGTGATCGTGTGCGGCGAGATCGCCGAACTGCTGTTGGGCACCTATATGCAGGATGCCGCCAGCTTGGGGCTGCCCCGCAGCATGATCGTGCTGGGCCACGAGCGCAGCGAGGAGTGGGGGATGCAGTTCATGCAGAGCTGGCTGAGCCGGGAGGTTTGTGTCCCCGTGTATTTCGTCAACGCAAAGGAGCCGTTCATCTATTTGTAATGAAAACACTTGAATGTAAAGAAAGGTAGGGATTTTCCAATGGCAGTATTTACCACCACCATGTTCTCCAATTCGCTGCACCGGCTCACCGAGCTGACCGCGATTGTCCCTGTGGAAAAGGCCGCAGGCATCCCTGAGGAGCTGCGCTGCCAGGATGAGGCCCCCATGAAGACCATCATGCTGCTCCACGGTTACTCCGGCACCCACACCGACTGGATCCGCGGCTCCCGCATTGAGCAGCTGGCCATGAAGTACCATGTGGCAGTGCTGTGCCCCAGCGGCGAGAATGGCTTCTATGTGGACGACCGGAAGCGGGACGCCATGTATGAGCAGTTCCTGTGCGAGGTCATCGACTTCGGCCGGCGTGTGTTCCCCTTGAGCGACAAGCGGGAAGATACCTACATCGGCGGTTTCTCCATGGGCGGTTATGGCGCTTTGGTCAACGGCATGAAGCACCCCGAGCTGTTCGGCGGCATCGTGGCCCTGTCCGCTGCGGCCATTACGGACAACCTGGCCAAGATGGACCACTACGAGGACAACCCCATGGCTTCCGCCGCCTACTATGAGCACATTTTCGGCAAGCCCCAGGAGATCCCCGGCAGCGACCGCGATATGCAGTACATTGCCAAGACCCTGGCTGAGAGCGATTCTCCCAAGCCCCAGATCTACTTGGCCTGCGGCACTGAGGATATGCTCATCGAGTCCAGCAACAGCCTGCACCAGTACTTCGATTCCCTGGGCCTGGAGCACACCTATGTGACTGCCCCCGGCGCCCACAACTGGGCTTTCTGGGATCCCCAGATCGAGCTGGCTATGGACAAATACTTCGGCAAAAACTAAACACCATTTGGGCGGCCCGGTACAGCCGGGCTGCCCTTTGCTATAGGGAGGAGGAGAGATCCTATGGGATTTGAGAGATTGACCGAATACCTGGACAGCCTGAAAGAGGGCTATGGAGTCCCCGGGCTGGACTGCCAGGTGATGAAAGACCATCAGGTGCTTTACCGCCACAGCGCCGGTTACAGCGACTTTGTGGGCAAGCGCCCCGTCACCGGCAACGAGCTGTACGACCTGTACTCCTGCACCAAGGTGGTCACCATGCTGGCTGTGATGCAGCTGGTGGAGCAGGGGAAGCTCGGCCTGGAGGACGAGCTCTCCAAATACCTGCCGGAGTTTGCCGATATGAAAGTGGCGGACAACTTCAGCATGGGCGCTGGTGGCCCGCCCGTGTGGCCGGACGAGAATTCCCCCAGCCACCCTGCCCGGAACAAGCTGTGCGTCTACCACCTGATGTCCATGACCGGCGGCTTTTCCTACAACCTGAACGCGGCCCCTATCCAGGACCTGCTGAAGAAGAACCCCTTGGCCACCACCCGGGAAGTGGTGGCGGCCATTGCCAAGTCCCCGCTGCTGTTTGAGCCCGGCACCCACTGGGCCTACAGCCTGGGCCACGACATCATGGCGGCTGTCATTGAGGTGGTCAGCGGCGAAACCTTTGGCCAGTACCTTCAGAACCACATTTTCCAGCCCCTGGGCATCAATGAGGCCACCCTGTATTTCCCCGGGGAGAAGCGGGGCCGCCAGTTTGCCCAGCACGCGGTGGACTTCAAGACCCAGGAGATCGTCACCGCCGGCACCGGGAACAATTTCCGAGTGACCCCCCTGTACGAAAGCGGCGGCGCAGGCTTGACCGCCTCCCTGGAAGCCTACAGCACGGTGCTGGACGCCGTCAGCTGCGGCGGCGTTGGGGCCAACGGTGTCCGCATCCTCAGCCCCGAGTCCATCGCCACCTGGTCCCGCAATTGGCTCAACGAAGCCGAGCTGGCGGATTTCCACCGTGCTGGCCGGTTTGAGTACGGGTACGGCCTGGGCGTGCGCACCATGACCGACCCCAACGGCTCCCAAGGGCCTGTGGGTGAGTTCGGCTGGGACGGCGCTGCCGGTGCCTATGCCCTGATGGATCCCGTCAACCATGTGAGCGTGGTGTACACCCAGCAAGTGCTGAGGATGATCAAGGTGTATTCCGAGATCCACCCCCACATCCGGGACTTGGTGTACGAAGCTTTGAAAGAACAGGGCCTGGCCCGCAAATAAAAAGAGGGGAATCCCCAAAAAGAAGAAAGGTGATGGAACATGGGAAAACGTCTTGATTTTATGCTCTTCCCCGGCGGCAAGAACCGGGCGATGACCTTCAGCTATGATGACGGCGTGGTGCAGGACCGCCGGCTGGTGGAATTGTTTAACCGCTACCACGTGAAAGGCACTTTCAACTTGAACACAGCCACCCTGGGTATCCAGGCAGAGGCGGACATTGGAGGCAAGCACATGGACATCTCCAAAGTAAGCCCGGAAGAGGTGGCCGTCCTGTATGAGGGCCATGAGGTGGGAGGCCACAGCCTGTGCCATTCTTCCTTGCCTAACATTGGCACCTCCTTGGCGATGCACGAGTTGGTGGAGGACCGGATCTTTTTGGAAAAGCTTTCCGGGAAAATGGTTCGGTTCTTTGCCTACCCCTTTGGCACTTACAACGAGGATGTGAAGCAGCTGGTGCGTATGGCCGGCTACATGGGGGCCCGCACGGTGGTTTCCACCCATACCTTTGAAATCCCCCAGGACTTTATGGAGTGGCACGCCACCTGCCACCACAACGATCCCAAGCTGATGGAGCTGGCCAAGCAGTTCTGCGAGGGCCGTGTGTTCCCGGGCTCTTTGTTCTACCTGTGGGGCCACGCCTATGAGTTCGACGGCGACAACAACTGGAACGTCATCGAGGAGTTTGTAAAGTACGTATCCCAGTTCTCTCAGGAGATCTGGTTTGCCGGGAATGCGGATATTGCCGGCTATGTGACGGCCTTCCGCCAGCGGGTCTACTCCGCGGATGGCAGTAAGATCTACAACCCCACTGCCACGGAGCTGTGGCTGCTGGTGGGGCAAAAGATATACAGCATTCCCGCGGGTGCCACCATTGAGGTGGAGGACCCGGGCCTGTAACAGGCATCCCCAAGGGAAAGGGCGCTGTGGCAAAGGATTTGCCGCGGCGCCTTTTTTGCCCTCCGCAAGGCGGTACGATGCTTTAACTGCTTATAGTTTGCACAGCTGTACAGTAGCTGGAAGGTTGGAAAAAGGGCGGCGCGAAGTGTGGCGGGGAAAGAGCGATTTGTTACAATTAGACAAGTTGGGCACTTTCACGGTTGAAAACTAAAAGCAGCACAAGAAAAGCCCGTAAAAGGGATCGATGGAAGGCTTTTTGAAGTTGGGAATGGGGAAAATGCTGGGAATGTCCTGGATTAAAGGGCCTTGTATTATCATAATGACGGAATTTAACAGTCGAAAAATGTTTGTACATTTTCCCGAACCCCTCTTGACACACGTCCGTCCATGTGTTAGTCTTTAACGAGAAGATACAAAAAATCTGTTCCGGGCCTCTTTTTTTGTCTGTGAGGCTGTGTTCGTTTTTTTGGAACTTTTTGGCCAACAGAGGGCCCTCTGTCCTTTTTGTACCATCCTGATGGTACAAGGCCTCTGTGTCTGGCCACCGGACGAAGGGTTATGCGCCGTTTGGCTTTCACGCGGCAGCAAACTTCCCCCTTCCCGTATACCTAAACAACGCGCAACTTGCTGAGATGTGCCGAAAAGGATGGGTGATGCCTACACAGAAGACGCGACACACCGTGGGGAAGCAGGCTTGCCATGGCTTGTTTTTCCGCGAAAGAATCGAACTTGTTCATTCCATATTTAACAAGGAGGGGTAAAACACATGGCAAAAAAAGAAGCGGCCTTGAAGCCTAAGCAGAGAGGCAGATTCGCTGCGGCGTTTTTCCAAACACTGAAATGCTGGCAGCTGATCGTCATGGTGCTGCCTGCCGTAATCATCATTGTCCTGTTCAACTATGTCCCCATGTACGGCGTTACCATGGCTTTCCAGAACTACAGCCCGTCGCTGGGTTTCTCCGGCAGCCCTTGGGTGGGGTTCCAACAGTTTGAGCGGTTCTTCAACTCATTCAACGCCTTCACCACCATCCGCAATACGGTGCTCTTAAGCCTGTATTCCCTGCTGTGGTCTTTCCCGGTCCCCGTCCTGCTGGCCTTGATGCTCAACCAGGTGGAGCGGCCGAGGATTAAGGCCACCATCCAGACGGTGACCTACCTGCCCTATTTCATCTCCACCGTGGTGCTGGTTGCTATGCTGCAGCTGTTCCTCTCTCCCGAGCGCGGCCTGTATGGCGCCCTGATGGACATGATGGGTGTGCAGAACCCCGTCGATCCCAACACCAGCCCTCAGCTGTTCCGTACAGTATATGTTGCTTCCAACATTTGGCAGACCACCGGTTTTTCCAGTATTGTCTATTTGGCAACGCTGTCCGGCGTAGACCCGTCCCTGTATGAGGCGGCCATGATCGACGGCGCTACCAAACTGCAGCGGATCCGTTACATTGACTTCCCGTCCCTGCTTCCCACCGCCACCATCATGTTCATTATGGCTGTCGGCAGCTTGATGAACGTCGGCTTTGAAAAGACATACTTGATGCAGAATACGGTGAACGTGTCTGTTTCCGAAGTGCTCTCCACTTACGTGTACAAGATCGGCTTGGAAAATGCCCAGTACAGCTTCTCCACGGCAATTAACTTGTTCAACACGGTCATCAATATCATCCTGCTGACTGTTACGAACTGGGTGTGCAAGAAGATGTCCGGCACCAGCTTGATGTAAGGAAGGAGGAGAGCGGAATGACTGCTTTGTCAAACGGCAAATCGAAAAACAAAGTGAAGATGTCTAAGGCCGACCTTACCTTTACCGTGGTCACTTACATCATTTGCGCATTGATCTTTATTGTTATCGTATACCCCTTGTACTTTGTGGTGATCGCGTCCTTCAGCAACCCGGACGCTATCCAGCGCGGCGAGATGTGGTTCTTCCCCGTGGAGCCTTCCTTCTCAGCGTATGAAGAGGTGTTCCACCGCACGGAAGTATGGGTCGGTTACCGCAACACCATCATCTACACCGTGGGCAATACCTTTTTTGCCCTGTTGTTCACCCTGCCCGCTGCCTATGTCTGCGGCCGCAAGGATTTCCCCCTGCGCACTCCCCTGATGATCTTTTTCTTGATTGCCATGTACTTTAACGGGGGCTTAGTGCCTACCTATTTGCAGGTGATGCGCCTGGGGATGCTGGACACCATCTGGGCCTTGATCCTGCCCACCAGTGTCAGCGTGTACAACCTGATTATTGCCCGCACTTTCTTCGCCAACACGATCCCCGATGAACTGCGGGAGGCGGCCAATTTGGACGGCTGTTCCGATTTCCGGTTCTTTGCCACCATCGTACTGCCCCTTTCCAAAGCAATCATTGCGGTTGTGGGCCTGTATACCGCTGTTGCGCAGTGGAACAGCTACATGAACGCTTTGATTTATATCCAGTCCGATACCTTGAAGCCCTTGCAGCTGGTTCTGCGCGCCATCCTGATCAACAACCAGAAGGATGCCGGCGGTTCTATGGAAGTGGTCCGCAAGGCTGAGATGCTCAAGTATGCCCTGATCGTGGTTTCTACCGTACCGATCATGTGCGTATACCCGTTCATCCAGAAGTATTTCGCGAAGGGGGTTATGATCGGATCGGTGAAGGGCTGATCCCCCTGCGAGGAAAATGTGAAATAAAGGATTTTTTTTGGAGGCAGATTTTCATGAAGAAAAAAGTTTTGGCCCTGTTGATGGCCATGGCCCTGGTTGTGTCCGCCTTTGCCGGCTGCTCCGGCGGCGGTAACAGCTCCGCCAGCGGGAGTGACAATTCCGGTTCTTCCGCCACTGAGTCCGGCGATACCGGTGATACCGGCAGCGCTTCCGGTGAAACCGTTGCCCTGACCGCTGTGCTGATCCGTAACAGCACCGATGGCGAGTTCCCCTACCCCATCATCACCAAGCTGCAGGAAGAAGCCGGCGTGACCATCGACTGGCAGGTGGAGTCCCAGGCTGACTGGCCCACTCATAAGAGCGTGCTGCTGGCTTCCGGCAAGACTCCCGACATCTTCTTCGGCACGGATTTGAAAGACGGTGAAGTGGATGACGGCCTGTTCATCGATTGGAATTCCAATGGCTACCTGGATATGGCTCCCAACATCAAGGAGTTCCTGGATGCCGTTCCCGATGCCAAGTCTATGGCGACCACTGCTGGCGGCCAGATGTATGGCATCCCCAACATGATCGCTTTCCGTCCTGAGTCCGGCGATACCTTGTACGTGAACAAGACTTGGTGCGATCAGCTGGGGATCGATATCCCCACCACTACCGATGAGTTCTATGATATGCTCATCCGGTTCCGCGACGAAGATCCTAACGGCAACGGCCAGCAGGATGAGATCGGCATCACCGGCGTTGGCGCCTCCCCCAGCGACCCCACCCTGGGCGCCGGCACCCTGGCTTGGGCATTCCCCGCTTTCGGTGTTGTGATGAACGAAAGCGATACCTACTGCATGGTAGTGGACGGCGCTCCCCAGTTCCAGCCTGTCACCGACAACTACCGCGCCGCTGTGGAATGGCTGAACAAGCTGTGGAGCGAGAACCTGATCGACCATGAGTACTTCAGCTTGGACTTCGCCACTCAGGCCGCTAAGTTCCGCGGCGAAACCCTGATTATGGGCACCGGCTCCGGCTGGACCATGTCCAACAACGTGGGCGACAACCTGGAGCACTACGAGCTGATCGCTCCTCTGAAGGGGCCCAACGGCGACCAGTACTGGAACTCCAGCGCCTGGTTCTACAAGCTGTATCCCAACCGTCTGTGCATCTCCGCCGAGTGCGAGAACATTGAGAAGGCCATTGAGTTCGTCAACCTGTGCTATGACCAGTACAATGGCTTCCAGCTGACTTACGGTTCCGAAGGCGTCAGCGTGGAGAAAGACGCTGACGGCAACCCTGCTTTCCTGGACGTGCCCGAGGGCTATACCGATCCTGAGTACAAGTTCCTGACCGGCCTGGATACCAACGCTCCCACTTGGGCCAGCGATGAATTTGTGGCCACCATCGGCGGCGAGAACGACGCTAAGGAAAAGTACAACAACGACGTGTACTATAGTGAGTGGTTCCTGCCCGAGAGCCGTATGCCTTACATTGTGTACGACTCTGTCACCATGGATGAGATGACCATCTTGAAGACCGACATCAACACGTATGTCCAGCAGTCTGTTGCCGACTTTATCATGAACGGCGTGACCGACGACAAGTGGAACGCTTATAAGGACCAGCTGAACAAGATGGGCCTCGAGCGTTTGGTTGAGATCTACACTGAGGGCTACAACAGCACTCAGGGCTAATCAGTTCTTTCCAAAAACAATAAGAACGGCACAAAAAGGTGGAGGTTTCTCCGCCTTTTTGTCTCTGTTCTTTCTGGATTTGTCAAGCGGAGAGGCATTTTTTTAAAAGAGAATTGCTTAATTTTAAATGCAACCAATTTGGGTTTGCGGTATCCTTTAAAAGAATAAAACGCTAAAATTCCGTGTAAAGGAGAAAGAGTTGTATGGGAAAATTAAAGATCGGCTTCATCGGATGCGGCGGTATCGCCAATGACAAACATTTCCCCGGTATGGCTACCCAGCGGGACCGGATCGATATGTATGCTTTCTGCGACATTATCCCTGAGCGGGCAGAGGAAGCCCGTGCGAAATATGGCTGCGAAGGCGCCAAGGTGTTCACCGACTACCGGGAACTGCTGAAAGACCCTGATATTTATGCTGTCCACGTGCTGACTCCCAATGTAAAGCACTGCGAGATCTCTGTGGCTGCCATGGAGGCAGGCAAGCACGTCATTTGCGAGAAGCCCATGGCCGCTACCTACGCCGATGCTTTGAAAATGTATGAAACCCACCTGCGTACCGGCAAGCTGCTGACCATTGGTTACCAGTACCGCCATATGGACAACAATAAGGCGATGAAGTCCTATGTGGATACCGGTGCTCTGGGTGAGATCTACTACGCCGAGGCCACCGCATGGCGCCGCCGCGGCATCCCCACTTGGGGTGTGTTCACCAACAAAGCCGAGCAGGGCGGCGGTCCCTTGATCGACATGGCTACCCATGCTCTGGACCTCACCCTGTGGATGATGAACAACTACGAAGTGGCCAGCGTTACCGGCTGCACCTTCGATAAGATCGGCCCTGTGGCCACTGTGGACGAAATGGGCAACGATTTTGGCAACTGGGATCCCAAAAAGTACGAGCTGGAAGACTCGGCCTTTGGCTTTGTGCGCATGAAGAACGGCGCTTTGATCAACATCCGCTGCTCTTGGGCGATGAATATCATCCCTGTGGAGGGCATGGTGCGCCTGTGCGGTACAAAGGGCGGTATCGACGCGAACAACGGTGTGGTGGCCAACCACGTAGTGGCCAACCGCAAGGTGGATACCAAGATCGCCACCCGCGGCTTCCCCATGTTCCGTCCCAACACCATTGACCGCAACCCCATGGTGATGCCTCAGGAAGCAGAAGCCAAGATCTGGGTGGATGCCCTGTATGGCGAGGGCGAACTGTTTGTCACCCCTGAGCAAGCTTTGACCGTCACCAAGGTGCTGGATGCTATCTATGAGTCTGCCCGTACCGGCAAGACCATCTACTTTGACTAATGGGGGGCTTTACCATGGATAAGGCTAGGCTGGAAAAGCTGGGCCAGTGGGCCGAACAGGACGCCAAAGAGGTCATTTTCCCCTTTTGGACCAGCGATTTTATCGTAGACCATGAAAACGGCGGCTTTTATGGGAAAGTCACCTTGGATATGCAGATCGACAACACCGAGCCCCGGGGACTGACCCTCACCGGCCGGATGCTGTATGCCTTTTCCACGGCGTACCGGGTGTTTGGGGACCCGATCTACAGGGAGAAAGCAGACTACACCTACCAGGACCTGATTTCCCGCTTCTACGACAAGGAGTACGGCGGGGCTTTTGTCACGGTCACTGCCCAGGGCGAAGTGCTGGAGGACAACAAACCTAACTACTGCGAAGCGTTCCTGTTGATGGGCTGCGCCGCTTATGCCTGGGCTACCGGGAATGAGGAAGCCCTGCGCATTGCCAAGGAAACCTTTGAGATCATGGAGAGCAAGGTGAAGTTTGGCCCTGCCAGCTATCACAACAACATGACCCGGGATTGGAAGCCCGCGGAGGGCTCCGGTTTCGGCGGCCGGAAAGGCCCCTCGTTCCCCAAGGGCGCCATTATGTTCCCACACCATCTGTGCCAGTCCTATGTGCAGCTGTACTACGCCACCGGCGGTGACGAGAAGGTGAAGGCTGCCCTGAAAGAGATGGCCCAGCTGGTCGCGGAAAAGTTGTATGACCCCGAGAAGCGGGACATTATGACCATCATCACGCCCGATGGCAAACGGGTGGGCAGCCACCAGAGCTTTGGCCATGACTGTGAGATTGCCTACTTGATCCTGAAAGTGGCCGGCATCGTGGGTGACCAGGAACTGCTGGAGAAGCTGCGGAAGATCTTTACCGATGTGCTGTATAATGTTCTGGAGAACGATTTCGATCCCTATCACAGCCTGTACAATGGCTGCGACCTAGATACCGGCGACTGTGGTGAAAGCCATGTGTGGTGGGCCCAGGCTGAGGCTGTCACCGCTATGCTGTGCGGGTATGAGCTCACCGGCGATGAGAAATTCTTGGATGCCTGTGAGAAACAGGCGGATTACATTGAAAAATACTTTGTCAACCGGGAACACGGCGATTGGTACAACAACATCGTGGTGGATGAAACCGGCTGGCATATTGTGGATGGCATGCACGGCTTTGACAAATTGAACGGCGGCAAGTGCCCCTTCCACAATTCGCAGATGTGCTTCGAAGTGATGGAACGCGTGAAGCGCATGACAAAGGAGGAAGAAAACACTTGAAAGACATTTATTTGATCACAGCGTCCTTTGTGGGAGAGATCACCCGTGATTTCAAGGGCTATCTGGATATGGCTCGCCGGGCTGGGTACACCGGCCTGGAGCTGTTCCGCGGCCCTTACGATGAGTACACCCCCAAGGAGCTCAAGAAGGTGCTGGAGGAGTATGGCCTCACTGCCATCAGCGCCCATGTGGATATCCCGGATACCGACAAGATGCTGGAGTACCTGCCGGAAACCGGCGCGAAGTTTATCGTGTGCCCTGGCCTACACGTGGGTTCCAAAGAGGAAGCCTATGAGAAGGCGGAACTTTTGAACCAGCTGGGCAAAAAGGCAAAGGCTGCCGGCCTGCGCTATGGATACCACAACCACAACAATGACTTCGACCGCTACGGCGATGAAACCGTCATTGACATTTTCCTGAACAACACCGATCCCGACTTGGTGACCTTTGAGCTGGACGCCGCCTGGGCGTGGCGTGCCGGGGTCAACGCCGCGGAGTTTGTCAACGCTCATGCCGGCCGCTTTGACCTGATCCATGTGAAAGAAACCTCCAAGGTTCTGGGCCCGGAGGACGACATGAAACACCTGTTCGGTCAGGTGAAGCGCGGGCCCGATGGGCGTCCCATGTTCACCCCCGAGCAGAAGGCCCTGTTCGAGGAGCACCAGAAGATCAACTGCAAGCTGGGTGATGGCTTGATCAATATGCCTGAGTTGAAGAAGGCTGCCGATGCCCAGGGTGTCAAGGCCTACATTGTAGAGCGCGAGTACGCCTATACCGGCGACAACTTCACTACCATCTTGGCGGACCGGGAATATCTCAGCGCCCTGGATTAAGAGAGGAGGAGCCCCTATGCAGATGTTTATTGGCGGCAAGCGCGTAGACGCTTCCGATGGGAAGGTTTCCCAAGTGGTCAACCCCGCCACCGGCCAAGTGATCGACACTGTCCCTGAGGCAACTTTGGAGGACCTGGACCGTGCCATTGCCCTGGCAGTGGAAGGCCAGAAGGAGTGGAATGCCGTTCCCCTCCACGAGAGGGAAGCCATCATTGAGAAATATTGCCAGCTTGTCACGGCCCCTGACATGGTGGAGAAAATCGCCAAGGTCATGTGCGAAGAGGGCGGCAAGCCCATGGAGCAGTGCCGCACTGAAGTGTTTGCCAATGCTGCTATTTTCCGCATTTACAATGCGGCGGCCTACACGTTCTACGGCAAGAGCCTGCCCTATAACGGGGAATCCCGTTCCCAGGGTGACGTTGCTTTCACCGTCCACGAGCCTTTGGGCGTGTTTGCCAACATTGTTCCCTTTAACTATCCCTTTGAACTGGCTGCCCATAAGCTGGCCCCCATGCTGGTCACCGGCAACAGTGTTGTACTGATGCCTTCCGGCAAGACTCCCCGCAGTGCCATTCTGCTGGTGGAGCTGCTGGTGGAAGCTGGTGTGCCTGCCAACGCTGTGTGCTGTGTCACCGGCCGGGGCAGCGTGATCGGCGCCGCCGCTGCTGCGGATCCCCGCGTGGCTGCTGTCAGCTTTACCGGCAGCACCTCTGTGGGCATTTCCCTGGCGGAGACCTGCGCCAAGTCCCTGCGGCCTGTTTCCCTGGAATTGGGCGGCAACGATCCCCTGATCATTTTCGACGACTGCGACTATGAGCTGGCCCTCAATGAAACCATTGGCGGCCGTGTAGGCAACGCGGGACAGACCTGCTGCGCCAGCAAGCGGTTCCTGGTCCAGCGCGGCATTTACGACAAGTTTGTGGCGGACCTCTCACAGCGGCTGGGCCAGCTGAAAGTGGGCGATCCCGCCGACCCCACGGTGGACATGGGCCCCTGCGTGCGGGAAAGCTCCGCAAAGGACGTGGAGAGCCAGATCCAGAAGACCGTGGAACAGGGCGGTAAGATCGTCTGCGGCGGCAAGCGCAACGGCGCTTTTGTAGAGCCTACGGTCATGGAAGTCACCCCCGAAATGGATATCGCCCGGGATATGGAAGTTTTTGGCCCTGTGTGGCCCGTTATCCCCTTCGATACCTTGGAGGAGGCTTTGGAGATCGCCAACAACACTATTTTCGGGCTGTCTTCCGGCGTGATCACCTCCGACATGAAGACTGCTATGAAAGTGGCCAACGGCATCCAGGCCGGCGCCTGCATCATCAACGGTACAGGCAACTACCGCCTGGCCCACCAGCCCTTTGGCGGGTACAAGTATTCCGGTGTGGGCCGCGAAGGCGCTGTATCCACCCTGGAAGAGATGACACAGCAGAAGATGATCTCCTTTAAGGGCGTGTTGAACTGAGCAGGCGTTTGCGCGTTTTATAAATTGGTAAGGTCCTACCCGAAAAATTGAGAGGAGTGCTTTCCCATGAGAAAAGAATTTGAGCGTACCACACCGGAATCGGTTGGCATCAAGAGCCAGGATATCCTGCATTACATTGACACCCTGGAGCACAGCACTACCGAGATGCACGGCCTGATGATTATGCGTCACGGCAAGATCTGCACCGAGGGCTGGTGGGCCCCCTATGCGCCCAACCTGCGCCACGGCCTCCAGTCCCACACCAAGACCTACGCTGCCACTGCTGTGGGCATTGCCTACACCCAGGGCATCCTGAAGCTGGACGAGCGGCTCATCGACATTTTCCCCGAGGAGTCCCCCGAGAACCCCAGCGAGAACCTGAAGAAGCTCACCGTGCGCGACGTGCTGTGCATGGGCTGCGGCATGGATGAAATGCCCCGTAATTCCGAGCACTGGATCCATGATTTCATGCATATCCCGGTGAACCACGAGCCCGGCACCACCTTCATGTACAACTCCACCGGTTCCACCATGCTGGGCGCCATCGTCCGCAAGAAGACCGGCAAGGGCCTCCATGAGTTCCTCACCGAGAACCTGTTCCTGAAGATCGGCATCGACCCCTCCAACCTGCGTTGGTACTGTATGGCCGACGGTATGGAAACCGGTGGTGGCGGCTTGCTGGCTACCCTGGAAGACAACCTGCGCCTGATGAAGCTGTATGCTGACGGCGGCGTGTGGGAAGGCGAGCGGATCCTGGCCGAGGACTATGTGAAGATGGCCACCTCCATTCAGAACGAGTCCGCTACCGAGTCTATCAACAACCCCGAAGCTTTCGACAACTTCCTGGGCTACGGCTTCCAGATCTGGATGTGCAAGCCCAAGGGCGTGTACCGTGCTGACGGCGCTATGGGCCAGTTCACCATCGTCTGCCCCGAGCAGGATATGATCATCTCCATCACGGAAACCGCTGTGGGTGCCCACTGGGCTCAGAACACCCTGGATCTCACCTGGGACTTCCTGGAGAAGATCGGCAACGACGACTTGGCTGAGGATGAGAAGGCTCACGGCGACCTGCTCCACAAGCTGGCCCGCCTGAATGTGCCCAACCCCGCTTACCGTCCCTTCAGCCCCATGGTCGAGAAGATCAACGGGAAGAAGTTCAAGGTGGAGTCCGGCTTCCTGTCCCCCGAAATGCCTTCCTTCATGGGCAAAGCCAACGTCATCGAGGCAGCGGAGTGCTCTTTCAGCTTTGACAACTACGGCTGTGTGTGGAACATCACCACTCCCGCTGGGGAGCAGGTGCCCGTCCGCGTAGCTACCTACGGCGGCCGCTTTACCAATGTGGTGAAGACCCCTGCTGACCAGACCCAGCTGCTGTGTACCAGTGGTCATTGGGAAGATGATAACACCTTCCAGGTGGTTTGCCGCTGGATCGAGACCTGCCTGACCAAGAAGGTCAACTTCCACTTTGATGAAGACGGCAGCGGCTTTACAGTGGATGCCAGCTCCAACTCCGCGTTCCCCACCAAGTTTGACCCGAAATTCGATTCGATTCGCGGCGTGGTCGAATAAAGGCATTGTGCATACGTTACCAGTGAAAAAGAGAGGGTGCTGCCCATGGGCTGCGCCCTCTTTTTTTGCCGGAAGGAGGAATAGCTTTTTCCTATGCGGCCATATTCAATCTAAGTATTTGCTAGTTTGCTTTCCTGATGGTACCATAGTCTTGCAAGCAGGGGAGCGCCTGAAAACCGGTGAAGGATGGCGCGGCCCTTCAGCCTTCTTGAAAAGGCTGTGCTGGAAAGGAAGTGTGTCCCTTTGAAGCCTTCCCAGGAGGCGGTGGAGCAAAACTTAAAGGATGCAGGGTGCGGTTTGGAAACCATCCACCGGTTTTGGGAGTACTTCCAGCAGGGCTGTGTGGAAGAGCAGCTACAGCTGCTTTCCCGGCAGAGGGGCAGGCTGCTGGAAGAACTCCATGCCCAGCAAAAGCAAATCGACTGTTTGGATTATCTGGTGTATCAGTTGGAAAAGGGCCTCGCCGCCACAAAGGAGGCCCCTCAGGAAAAGCCTAGGAGGAGTGTGCGTCGTGAATATCATTGAGAAGGAAACTTTCGACCAAGAACGGGCCTTGTACGGCCAAACCGGGATCCTGGTGAGAGATTGCGCGTTTGACGGCCCCGCCGACGGGGAAAGCGCTTTAAAAGAGTGCAGCAACGTGGAAGTGGACCACTGCTTTTTCAACCTGCGGTATCCCTTTTGGCATGACCACAGGCTGACGGTCCGCCACTCGGAGTTGACCTCCCTCTGCCGGGCAGCCCTGTGGTATTCGGACCACATCCAGTTGGAGGACACAAAGCTTCACGGCATCAAAGCCCTGCGGGAGTGTTCCCAGGTGAAGATGGCTGGCTGCCATGTGGTGTCCCCGGAGTTTGGCTGGTTCACCCACCAGGTGGAGATGGAGGACTGTGATGTCCAGGCGGAGTACTTTATGATGCGTTCCACCAACCTGCGTTTTAAAAATGTCCGGCTGGACGGGAAGTATTCTTTCCAGTACATTGAAGATTCCATCTTTGAAAACTGCCGGTTCGACACCAAGGATGCCTTTTGGCACGCCAAAAACGTGGTGGTGAAAAACAGTGTGGTGAAAGGGGAATACCTGGCTTGGTATTGCGAAAACGTCACATTTGAAAGCTGCAAGATCATCGGCACCCAGCCCCTGTGTTACTGCAAGGGCCTGCGTCTGATCAACTGTGAAATGGTGGATTGCGACCTGGCCTTTGAGCGCAGCCAGGTGCAGGCCACTTTGACCGCCCCGGTGGCCAGCATTAAAAACCCGCTGGCAGGCAGCCGTATCCTGGCGCCCCAAGTGGGGGAGGTCATCCGGGACGTGGAAGAGGCCCAAGGGGAAGTGTTGGTGGGGAAAAACGGTGTAGCCTGCGCATGAGAGCGCTGCTGCCAGGCCGCAGCATCCCTTTACAAACCAGAGGCGTCTTTGAGTGGGATTGTTCCTGCCCAAAGGCGCTTTTTTCCCTTTTGAAAGGGCCCCTCCGGGAAGCTGGATGGGGGTGAGGGGGCAGCGGGAGTGAAAGGAAAGAGGCTGCTGCACACTGCAACAGCCTCTTTGGCTCTCTACTTACATTTTATGAAAAGGTTAGAACACCCAAGCGTTGCCGGACTCTTCCTCGTCATCGCTGGGGGCTGGAGGCGCGAACTGGAAGGGAGGCTTGTACTGCAGCACCAGGGGCAGCAGTTCCTCCTGCATATTTTCCTTCACGGTGCAGGTATCGTTGAACACCATGGTGACCATCTTCCCGTCTTCGCACTTGTCCCACTGGGGCAGTCCCTCGGTGTTGGGGTTGCCGGTGCGGGCAAAGTTTACAAAAGCCCCGGACATCACCTTGTCCAGCATTTCCCCGTTTGCCTGCTGGCAGATGGGGATGATGTCCGCATTGTGGAAGAAGTAGGGGATATCAGAGCAGTGCCAGGCAGCCCGGCCGCCGTCGTAATCAAAGACTTTGGCGAACAGGTAGTTATAAACCGGGGCGCTGGCTTCCTTGGCCTTCTTGTTCACATAGTCTACCGTGCCGGGGATGAAGGCGGTTTCCAGGTCTACGGCGTACACTTCATTGATGTCGGGATAGGCTTTCCGGAAGGCATCCAGGATCTTTTGGCCACCCTCTTCGCCGTAGTACTCCTTAACATACTTCTCCCGCTCTTCCACGGTCAGCTTGCTGCGGTCGCCAAAGTCGTGCACCATGCCAAACTCGGCGATGACAGAACCCACCATGGTGGGAATCTTCAGGGACGAAGCGCTGAAATCGCCCTCCAGGGGATCGCAGGTGTAGTAGGAGTTGGGCTTGGGGGCCCAGCCCACCTGCTTGCCCTGTTTGGCAAGGGCCTTGGTGGCCTGGTTCACTGCCCAGATAAACTGGGGCACAGGCACTTTTTCCAGGCGTTCCACTTCCGCTTCGGGGATGTTCAGGTTGCCCAGGATCTCCAACACCAGTTCCTTGGGCGTGCAATCGGTGTCAAAGGCGTGGCCGGTGATGACGCCGGACATGACGATCATCTTGTGGAACAGGCCCTCGGCCTCGGGGATCTGCCCCAGCACGGTGACTTTGCCACCGCCGCCGGACTGGCCAAAGATGGTCACATTGCCCGGGTCACCGCCAAAACAGGCAATGTTGTCCCGCACCCAGCGGAGCGCCTCCACCAGGTCGGCCATGCCTACGTTGACCGAGTTCTCATACTTGCTGCCAAAATCGGAGAGATCTAAATATCCAAAAGCGTTCAAGCGGTGGTTTACGGAAACCACCACCACGTCGTCATCCTTGGCCAGGTTAAAGCCATCGTAGCACACCTGCTCAATGGAAGAACCAGCGGAATAGCCGCCGCCGTGGATCCAGAACATCACAGGGCGTTTGGCGTTGGGGTCACAATCCTTGGTCCACACGTTTAAGTACTGGCAGTGCTCGGAAGAGGGCCAGAACCGGTGGGGGGTCATCACTTCGCCGGTAGGCATGGGCTCGTTGAGGACCGGGCAGATCATGCCGTAGCTGCCGGCGTCCTTCACGCCTTCCCAGGCGGGGACAGGCTCAGGCATTTGGAAACGCTTGGCCTTGGCGTAGCGGATGCCATAAAAATGATCGACGCCATCATAGTGGAAGCCGCGGAGCTTTCCCTTGGGGGTTTCCACAATGGGGCTGGTTTTGGACATGGAAAATGCTTTCATAACCGTTAATTCCTCCTATAAAAAATTCATACAAACACTTTATAATAAATTGTACACGGATTTCCGGATGCGGTCAAGAAGAATTTATGGTATCTTTTTATACTTTTCAGACTTTTTTATTAAAATTTCTGGGGTATCCGGAGAAAACACAAACGTCCCTTTCCCGAAGAAGCGGGAAAGGGACGTCGCGAAAAAGGAACGCCTTGTGTTTAGTGGAATTCCGGGATGGGAGAGGGGTTTATCTGGCTTTCCGCCGAGGCGTCGGTTCCCTCTTGGTCTTCCCAGGCCCCATTGCTGGGGGGATAGAGGAAGGAAAGCGTTTGGGTGCCGTACACGCTGTCAATGCCCTGCCAGTAGCTGTACGCCACGTCTGAAACCAGCACTTCGCCGGTGACGCTGTCTACCAGTTCAAAGCGGTTGGTGGGATCGTCCAGCACAGCGGAGTCAATTTCATACAGTTCAAAGGCAATGGCTTTGGCGGCGCCCCCGTACAAGGGAGCCACGGCATCCGAGGCGGAGTCCAGGGGTAATTCCCCATAACCGTACCGGTCGTCCATGTAGGTGCCCAAGCCCAGCAAAGCCCGGTAGCCCTCATACACGGTGCCGCCATCCGGCGCCACGGAATTATAGGAGGAGATCAGCAGGCCGTCCCCTCTATAGAAGCGCAGTTCCACCGGCCGGTAGTCCTCTTCCTGGACATAGAAAAACACGGTAGGCGGGCCGCTGTAATCGCTGGTTCCTCCGGAAATGTACCCGTTTTCCCAAGCGGGGGCACGGTCCAGGCCGGCGCTCAGGCGGTAGTCCAGTTTCTGCCGCCCCTGGGCGGAGTAGTTTTGGCTGGCGTATACCCGGCCTTCTTCCAGGTCGATGGTAAACTCCGCGGTGACCCGGTTTTTCTGGGGGGCACAAGTTAGGGCCGACGGGTCGTGATCCCACCTGAACATCCCTGATAAGGTTGTGGGGTATTCATACAAGGTCAAGACCAGCCGGGAGGCGCCCTCCGGCGGCACATCAAAAACGAGCGCGCCGGAAAGGGAACCATCGTCTGCGCAGTTGATGGAGTCCAGGTAGTTGATTTCGGGGGGCACGTGATTGGAGAGGTCCAGGGTGGTCCCGTCTTCTGTGGCCAGCTGTGGATAAAGGCCCAGGGGGATCTCATTATCGCTTAAGGAGAGCATATGGAAGGGGATGGTCAAAGTGGAATTTAACCAGCCGAAAAAGGGGATGTCCAGCTGGGCAACAACGTATTGGGAAGTGGCTTCCACATGGCTCAGTTCCACCCCATTGTCAGTGACGGAGTCCTCCCACTGGAAGGAAGAGGATTCGTCCACGGTCACACAAAAGCCGGCGCTGGTCATGCAGTCCAGGGTCTGGTAGGAGTCGTTGCCCCACCCGTACAGCCTGGGGATGTCCAGGGAAATGTTCAGTTCCGTGCCGTGGGACGCCTTTTCTGAAAGCCGGTATATCCAGGTGGCGGCATAGAGGCCGTCCTCCTGGCGGGTGAACCCGTAGCCGCTTGTATCTTGGAAGGGTTCCACTTTATGGCCCTCTACGGACAGGAAAGATCCGGTGATTTCTCCGGAAGTCTCGTCGCAAACGCTGATGGAATCGCTGGTCAGAGGGCTGTCCCACAGTTCCAAATCCAGCTCCAGGATCAGGGTGGAGCCGTCGCAGGAGGTGTTGCGAACGGTCAGCAGCCCCAGGTTGTTTTCCAGCGGGAAGGCAGCAGGCTCGAAAGCCGGGATATCCGGCAAGCCTTCCTCTTCGCGCGGGACGCTGCTTTCCGCATCCGGGGCGGGGGAGGGGGTTGGTTCTCCCCGGTGGTTCAGTTCCTGGAAGATCTGCCCCACCCCGGGCATACTCTCCATCAAAACGGGGTTTACCAGGTTGATGCCGGCAGCGACCCCCACGGCCACCACCAGGCAGGCGGCCAAAGCCGCACAGGTGCGCAGCACCCGCTGGGGGAGGGGCCGCGCCTTCACCGGCAGCTCGTCAGGCAAGCTGTCCAAAGCGTCTTGGACAGCTTGGAAGTACGAGGCGGGGGGCGCATCCACCTGGAATTCCCGTTCCAAGTGCTTTTGAAAGCGTTTCTCCCGCTTCAGGTCATTTTTTTCCATGACGCGCCACCACCTTTCCTGTTTCCCGCCCTTCAAAGGCTTCCCGGAATTTCTTCCGTCCGTGGGAGAGCCGCTGCTTCACGGCCCCCTCGCTGATGCCCAGCATGGCGGAGATGTCTTTGACAGAAATGTCGTTTAAATAGAACAGCGTAAGTACCAGCCGGTCGTTTTCCCCCAGATCGTTCAAGGTCTGCTGTACATCCAGGGAAAGGTCCCTTTCATCGCTGCGTCCCTCTTCCGGAAGGATTTCCAGGGGCACCAGGCCCCGCTGCTGCCGCATCAAGTCGTAGCAGCAATTTATCAAAATGCGTGTCAGCCAGGTTTTAAAATACTTGGGCTGCCGCAGGTCGCTCAGTTTATAAAAGGCCTTGCAGATGGCCTCCTGTACCGCGTCCTCCACGTCCTCTTCCCGGTGGAGAATGGCTTTCGCCGCCCGGTACAGGGCAAGCTGGTTTGCCTCGATCAGGTCCATAAAGGCTTTTTTATCGCCCCGTTGGGCCTTGCGTACCAATCGCTCCACAGATTCCTCCTTCTTTCCCCGGGATATACCCGGCCTTTCCCACATCCTGTAATTAGACGGCCCCGCCTGTGAAAAGGTGAGCCGTCTAAAAAAAGTTTCCCATTAAAAATCCGTTTTGGCAGCCCCAACACTTGGGTGCCGCAGACACGCGCCAAATCACTTATTCATAGGGCTCAAAGCAAATGTTCAAATCCACCGTGGTGGGGATGCCAGGCACCGTGCCGCTGGCGGAATACTGCCAAATGCGGAAATCGTAATACAGGCTGGGCGCGGGCTGGTATTCGGCATACCACAGGGGGTAGTCCGCAAGCTCCCCCAGGTGAAAGGTGTTGTAGGCCATGCTTTTGTTGGTGTACACGCAGGGGTCATAGCCGCCTTTTTGGATGGCTCGGCAGAATGCGCCGGCCATGGCGGTGATCACTTCCCCCTCCATGTCGTAAGCCCGCAGGTCCTCCGCCGGGAGGCTCTCGCTGGGGATGGGGGGCTCCCAGTCGAACACCACCGGGTAGGTAAGTTCCCGTCCGTTTAAGGTGCCCAGCACGAATTGGGCCTCCTCTTGGGCCTCCTCCTGGGTGATGGCCTGGGAGAAGAAATACACCCCCACCTTCAGCCCGGCGGCCGTGGCCCCTTGGTAGTTTTCCTCGAAGGTGGCGTCCACATTGAGGCCGCCTTCCGTCATGCCCCGGAAGCCCAAGCGCAAAATGGCAAAGTCTATGCCCGCGGCCTTCACCTGCTGCCAGTCGATCACTCCCTGGTGCTCGGAAACGTCCACCCCCTGGACGGATTTGCCGTCGTTATAGCGGATGAAGCCGTTGTCCTCCGCAAATAGGGAGGTGTCGTATTGGTTAGCGGGGAAATCGAACTTGGGGATGTACCGTTCGCCTTCGTAAAGGTCCTGGACCAAAAGCAGGTCGTCGGGGATTCCGGAGCCGTCGCCTTCCGGTTGGGAAGTGTTGCCTCCCAGCAGGGAAATGGCTACCACCACCATCACCACCAGGGCCACGGCGGAACTTGCCGCCACCAAAACAGGATTGAAAGGGAACGAGTGCTTGCTGTGACGTGATGCCATAAGACCTCCTAAAATGGGGGATCACCCCAAAAAAGAGGCCCGCCTCGTGGATCCGGGGCGGACCGTTTGTTTGTATGCTTTCTCAGTTGCCGTACTTTTTCAGGCAGAGGGTGAGGGGAACTTTTTGAGAGATGCCGGGCACATTGCCCTCCTCTGTGTACTGCCACATTTTAAAATCGTAGTAGAAGCTGGGCTGGGCGTGGCACTCTGCGTACCACAAGTCAAAACCGGAAAGCCTGCCCAGGTCTAGGGTGTCGTAAGCCATGGTTTTGCTGGCGTAGTAGCAGGGGGTCCGGCCAGACTGCTTCACCTTGTTGCAAAAAGCTTCGATCACGTCGGTGACTTGGTCGCCGTTGCACTGGATCGTGCGGGCAGACTGGTTCATGCTGCCGTCTTCATTGGTGGAATACTCCCAGTAAATGCCCACCGGGTAGGTGACGCTGTACAGGCGGATCTGCTCCAGCACGAAGGTGGCCTCCTCTTCCGCTTCCTGGGCGTTGATGGCTTTGGAGTAGAAGTACACCCCCACCTGGAGGCCGGCTTCCGTGGCGCCTGCAATGTTCTCCTCAAACTTGGAGTCCAGCACGATGTTGCCGTTTTTCTGGCCTCGCCAGCCCACGCGGATCATGGCGAAATCCACACCGCTTTCCTTCACCTGGGCCCAGTCGATATCCCCGTCCTTGTAGTTCACGTTGATGCCAACGGAGGAGTCGCCGCCCTCATAGACGATGGTGCCGTTGGCCCCCGTCTTAAAGGCGTCCAGCTCATAGCTGTTCCCGGCGATGTCGTAATAGGGGATGGTCATGCGGCCATCGTTCAAGTCGTTGACGTCTAAGGTGCCGTCTCCGTTGTTTTGGATCAGTTCTACCGAGCTGTCCCGGGGCCCTCTGGCCAAGATCACTGCCGAAACTGCCACAATGACCACCACCAGCAGCAGGGTGACCGCTAAAAAGAGATTGCGTTTCTTCAGGGAATCCATAGGTGTGCGCTCCTTTTTCAAGAATCTATGCAAAGCCCGCCAAAGGGCCGAAAAAGTTTTTAGCGAAAAAGCTGGTCTTTTCCACATTATATACGAAAAGTATCGAAAAAGCAACCGGGAACAGGTGTTTCCTGTCGTTTCCATGGTTGCCGGGGCGGTGTTTATTTGATACAATGAATAAAAATTACCTTTCGTTTCCTTTTTTTGGAGGAAGGAGGAACCCTATGAACATCCAAAAGTTGGAGATCCCACAGCTGGAAAAGCTGTATCATGCCCATATGGAAAAGGATTTTGTCCCTCAAGAGCTGCGTCCCTGGCACAGTGTGGAACGCCTGACAGAGCAGGGCTGCTATGCTGCCTTTGCCTGCCAGGAAGAAGGCCGGCTTGTGGCCTATGCCGCCTTTGCCTGCTGTGAGGCCGGAGTGCTGTTGGACTACTTCGCGGTGGTGCCCCAGCTGCGGGGCAAGGGGGTGGGGAGCCGGTTTTTCCGGGAGCTAAGAGGGGTGTTCCCTCAGTTTGAGGCCTCTTGCGTTTTCATTGAGGTGGAGAGCTTGGAAAGCGCCTGTTCCCCGGAAGAACGGGAGGTGCGCCGGCGGCGCATCCGGTTTTACCAGCGGTGCGGCTGTGAGGGAACCCCCATCTTTGCCCACCTGTTCGGGGTGGAATATCAAATTTTGGCTTTCCCCTTGGAAGGCCAGCTGCCGTCCCCGGAGGAGCTGGAAGCTGCCTTAATGCGGATTTACCAGGTGGTCATCCCCCGGTCAGGGAAGGGGGAGAGGGGGTCTAAGGTGTGCCGTATCTACCGGCGGGAGAAACCTGGGATTTAACGGTAATTTTCTTTGACAAACCGGCAAACTGCGGGTTATAATATCCCATAAGGAGTTTTGCGGAATCCACGAACTCGTGGGAAAGGGGGGAGATCCCATGGACGCAACAGACCAGAAGGAAGCCCGGGACTTGCCGCTTCACTTTACTAGGGAGCTGGGCCGGGCAGTGACGTTCCTGCACCGGAGCCGCAGCCGGTTTATGAGCGAGCGCTTGCGGGATTATGGTTTTTCCGGGGCCATGTATTTGATCTTGCTCCACATTGAGCGCCACCCTGGCACCACCCAGGACAGCATTGCCAACCATATGTTCATCGACAAATGCAACGTGGCCCGGCGCACCAAGAAGCTGGAAACCCTGGGTTATCTTTACCGGGAAACCAACCAGAACGACCGCCGCCAGAACAACCTGTACCTCACCGAGAAGGGCCGGGAGCTGGTACCGGTGATCCGCTCGTATATGGCCCAGTGGGGGCGCACCATCACGGAAGACCTCACCAGCCAGGAGTGTGTTACCCTCTTGGAGCTGCTCACCAAAATGACCGGCCAAAACCAGAAGTGACAAGGCTTTATGGGACAAAAAAAGACACGCAGGCAATCGCTTGCGTGCCTTTTTTGCTGTTTGGTAGGTCAGAACAACACCCGGACGTACTGGAACCACAGCCGCTGGAAGGTGGGCAGGCGCGTTTGCAGCTGGGCGGCCAGATAGGACTGCTCCTTTTGGAAAGCGTCCAGCTCCTCTGGGGTGAGGGTGTGCTGGCTGAAGCGGGCCTTTAAGGAGAGTTGTACCAGCTGGGGTGGGAGGGGTTCCTCCCATCCGGGCAGCCTGCTTTGAGCGATCCGGTGCAGTTCTACCAGGGATCCATACAGGGCCAAGGCCGCTTGGTTGGGGCTGGCCTGGTCCCGTTTCCGCTGACGCAGGGAGAGCACCAAGCGGCGCCGCAGGAGGAGCCCACACACAAGCAGTGCCAGCACCAGGGCTGTGCCCCCTAAAAGCGCCAGCCACTGGAAAGCTTTTGTGGGCGCATCGCCGGAAGAGGTGCCAGGGCTTTCTGGGGCCGGTGCCAGGGAGCTTTCCGGTTGGGCGCTGGGGAGCGTTTCCGGGGAAGCTGAAGGCGCCGGCGTAGGAGTGGCTGTGGGCGCTGGCGTGGGGGTAGGCGTGGGCGTGGAGATGGTTTCTATGGGTGCCATGGGCAGGGCGTTATCGGTGGCGGCAGGGGCGTCCGGCCCGGCGGGGGTCACTTCAATGGGGATCCACCCCATGCCCCCCAGGTAGATCTCCACCCAGGCATGGGCATTGTAGTCGGGGACGTCCACCCATTCCCCGTCGGCCACAGGGACGGCGTAGCCTTCCGCATACCGGGCGGGAATGTCCATGGCCCGGAACAATGCCACGGCCGCTGTGGCAAAGTGGATGCAATAGCCCTGATGGCTTTCAAAGAGGAAGTACTCTACAAAGTCCTCCCCTTTTGGCATGGTGGGAGGAGTTAGGGTGTAGGCGCACTGTGCCGCCAGGGTACTGGCGATCTGTTGGGCTACCATGTCGATGGGGTAATACTGGCTGAGCTGTACGTCCATGTAAGGCCCATAGTAAGCGGAGGTGGAGATGTGATTTTCCCCGAGATACTCCTGGAGCCGGGCTTTCAGTTCCTCGGGGAGCTGGGTGTAGTGCCCATAGACATACTCGTTGTAGTCCTCCACCGCCGAGGCAAGCTGCTGCTGTTCCGGGGAGAGGTATTGCACCAGGCCCTCAGGGACTTTCCAAAGGTCCCAATTATCCAGAAGGGGGGCTTCCTGGCTTCCATACAGGCTGGAGGTCAGCTGGTCCACCACGTCCTCAATGCCTTCCACTTGGTACCAGGAGTTCTTTTGGGAGGTGTCGGCGCCTTTGCTTTGGGCATAGCCCTCCAGGACAGCCTCCTGTACCCGGGAGGGATAATAGAGCAAGGTGTCGGTCAGGCCCCAGGCTTGCAAGGTGTATTGGGGCGTGCCGCTGAAAAACTGGTTGGAACGCAAAAACCCGTCTTGGTCAAAGGCCAAAGCGGCTTGGTCCACGCTGCCCTCCATCAGGCCGTAAGGGGCGTAGACGCACCGGGGGTTTGCCCCCAGGTTTTCCACGGTCAGTTGGTATTGCTGTTGAGTGTCCGGGAAAAACATCTGGGAAAACTGGTCCAGCAGGGTCTGGGGATGCATCCCTTCCAGGATCTCCGCCAGCTCCCGCTGGTCCTGGCGGGAGAGGCTTTCCCAGCTGGTGCCGGTGTACACGCTGCCCACAAAGCTTTTTAGGTAGTCTTTTTGAAAGTTGGTGGCTCCGGCCGAGGTGGCGTCGCCGCCCTGGGCGGCTGTCCAGCCGTATTTGACCCGCAAGGCTGTTTCCCCCGTGTAGGTACGGGTGCCCAGGGAACTTAAATTCACCCGGTTGTTGTTGCTGGCTACCCCGCCCCGCATGGCCTCCTGGATGCCAAACCCGTCCGCAAACCCGTTGCGCAGGTCGGTGACGATCTGGGGGCGTTCATAGGTGGAATAGGGGGCCAGCCCATAAGCGGCGGCTAAGGCCAGTGCCGCCCCCACCAGCAGCAGGACCAGCATGGGTGGCCGGGCCAACCCGCTGCCTGTGGCGTGGAAACTGCCGTGGTCTTCCAACAGCCGGTGGCGCTTGCCAAAGGAGGGGGAAAACAGCAGCATCACCGCCCAAAACCCCAGCAACGCTGCCAGGAAAGGCGCAGGGGGCACTAGGGAGATGAGCATGGGCACACAGGCAAAAAAACCGGTGACGCAAAAAGCCCCAAAGGAGTTTTTGCACCCCACCAGTACCCATGCCAAGAAGAACAGGTAGGGGAAGAGGAACAGGCAGCAGAACACCGTGCATTGCCGCTGAACCTCCCCGGGGGTGGCCGAGCCGGCGGCCAGCTGGGGCAAGGTTGTACTCAATTTGTCCCCGTAGGCTTCCAGCACCAGGTTGACCGTGTGGGCACAGCCTTGGATCAGGTCTGGGAAAAAGTACCACACGGCCGCCCCCCACAGGGCGATGCCCATCAAAGACAGCGCCCAGGGGGGCCGCTTCCATAAAAAGAGAACCAGGAAAAAGAGCAGGTAAACGCTGCCCACAGCCACAGCGGGCCAGGGGGATACCGGTACCTGGAAAGCCCCAAAAAAGCATCCCAGGGCGCCCACGCCGCCCAAGAGGAGCAGGATCCCGTAAAACAGCCCTTGGGACAGGTACCCCGGCTCGGCGTAGAGGACACGGGGCTTGTCCAGCAGGGAGGCGCGCTCCCTAGGGGCTTGTCTTTTTTTGGCCAAGGGTGGCACCTCCTTTTATAGGGTCAGCCCGTTGAGGGCCTTTTGGATTTGCCCGGGCTGCAGGACGATCTGCCTGCCCCAGGGGGAGGCATCCCCTTGGGAGCTGGTGCGAAGCAGGGTGAAATGGGCGGCGGGGTAGCGGGCTTCCAAGGCACCTACAATGGGGCCTTGGGGTTTGCAGCACAAGTACAGCCCGTGGGAGATCCCCGGGGGCAGCGCCTCATCCTCCAGGGAGGGAAGCGGCGCAGGGCACCCGGCAGCCAACAGTTCCTGCCACAGGGGCAGCAGATCCTCCTGCCCCGCCAGTTCCAGGCATTGCAGCTGTTGGGCTTTGGCGGACCAGTATACCACCCGGTGGGCCCATTCCCGCTCTGCCAAAAAACTGGACAGGCTGGCAAAGGCGTCTAAAAGCAGATCGCACTCCTGGCCGGAACCGTTTAAGTCCAAAAGGAACAGCAGGTGGTCTGTCAGGGGCAATCCCAATTCTTTCACCAAGGGCCGCCCCACCTTTTGGGACAGCTTCCAGTGGACTCTGGAAAGCCGGTCGCCCTCCCGCCATTCCCGCAGGGCGGACAGTTCCGAAGGGTCATCCCCCGGCTTTTTCTGGGAGGTGTGTTCCCCTTCGCTGTTGGGGACGGCGCTTTCCCGCAGCCCCAGTTCCAGGCTGTACACCGTGGGCCAAAAATAGGCGGTGGCCTGTTGGGGGCGCCCCACCGGCAGGGAAAACAGCCCCAGATAGTCGCACACCCGGGCTTTCCCCAGCCGGCACACCACTTGGCCGCAGGTCTTGGAGGAGAGCTGCTGCTGGAACACTTGATGCTGGGGGCCGGTGGTGAAGGAGAACCCCTCTTGTTCCCGGTGGCCTGTGAACGTGTTTTCCACGGTGAGTTCCACCCGGACGCGCCCGCTGGAAAACGGGGAGGCGTTCCACACTTCCAGTTGGAGGGGGATGGATTCCCCTTTGCGGGCATACTTCCCGGCGGCGGGTGCGCGGTTCCCCTTGCCGGTGGAAAGCTTCACCCTGGTGCAGAGCATCCCCGGCAGGGAACAGACCAGGGAAACAACCGGCAGCAGCAGGGAGAGCACGAAGACATACAGGGAGAGGTACCCGTCAAAACAGATGAGGAACGTGGTGGTCCCCAGCAGTACAAAGAGGTAGCAAAGCCTGCTTTTCCACATGAGGGTCCCTCCTTTCGCAATGGGTGGATGGCAGTTACACCACTTTGGGCTGGGGGACGCTGTCCCACGCTTCGGTGAGCAGGGTGTGGGCGTCCCGGTCGCTGAGGCGGGCCTGGGGGTCCGGGGTGATGCGGTGCTCCAGTACGCTGTAGTACAGCAGGGCCACGTCCCCGGGGATGATGTAGTCCCGCCCCGCCAGCCAGGCAGAGGCACGGCTGGCCCGGATCAGTGCCCCGCCTGCCCGGGGGCTAGCGCCCAGCCGGATCAGCGGGTGCTGCCGGGTGGCGGCGCACAGGCTTGCCACGTACCGGTACAGGTCGTCCGCCACATGGACGGCGGCCACTTCCTGCTGCATTTGCAGCACGTCCTCCAGGTTGGAAACTTGCCGCAGGCTGTCCACTGGCCTGGCCCCTTCGGTCTGTTTTAAGATCTTCACCTCTTGATCCAGGGTGGGGTAGCCGATGGAAAGCCGCATCATAAACCGGTCCAGCTGGGATTCCGGCAGCAGCTGGGTGCCAGCGGACCCCACCGGGTTCTGGGTGGCAATGACGGTGAAAGGCTGGGCAGGGGGCGGGTGACGCTGTCCACCGTGACTTGCCCCTCTTCCATGGCTTCCAGCAGGGCACTTTGGGTCTTGGCGCTGGTGCGGTTGATCTCGTCTGCCAAGAACAGGTTGCACAGCACAGCGCCTGGCCGGTAGGAAAAGCCCCCGGTGGCCCGGTCCCACACGGAAAAGCCCACCACATCTGCGGGCATCACTTCCGGGGTGAACTGCACCCGGTTGTAGCGCAGCCCCATGGCTTTGGAAAAGGCCAGGGCCAGGGTGGTCTTCCCCACGCCGGGGTTGTCCTCCAGCAGGATGTGGCCCCGGGCCAAAATGGCCATCAGCACCTTGCACACCACGGCGTCCTTCCCCACAATGGCTTTTCGCACCTCGTTGACCACAGCCAGCGCCTTGGATGGCATCATAGCGACTCCTCCTTTTCCTATCGGCAGCCCGGGAAAAAGCCGGGCGTTGTAATCGTGTGCCCCCTGACTTTTAGGGGGTGATTTTCACCATTATACTATATTTGGCAAAGAGGAGGCAACCCATTCGGCGAGGATTCGAAAAACACGGGAAAACCCCAAGGTTTTTCCTGGATTTTGTCGGAAACTTTTTTCAAAAAAATGTTGACAAAGTACATGGTGGAATGCTATAGTGATTATGTATTCTGATAGCACGAAAGATGAACTCACAGCCTGTGTAAGTCATTTGACTGTTTGGATGGTTTACACAAGCTGTGAGTTTTTTTAAAAGCCGGAGGTCTCCCTCTTTGGTAAAGCGCGAAGCCCTTGAAAACGCCGGGCAGCCGGCGGCCGGCACTGCTAGCATAATACGATCTTTTATTATCTCTAGGAGGTGCCGATTATGAACGGTACAGTCAAATGGTTTAACGCAGAAAAGGGTTATGGCTTTATCTCCAACGACGAGGGCGGCGACGACGTGTTCGTGCATTTCTCCGCCATCGTGGCTGATGGTTTTAAGACTCTGGAAGAGGGCCAGAAGGTCACTTTTGAGACCGAGCCCGATCCCAAGAACAGCGCCAAGCTGCGTGCTGTGAACGTCCAGAAGATCTAAAACAGCGTTGCAACAAAAACAGGGCCCGGTTTTCTTTTTTTGAAAACCGGGCCCTGTTTTTTTAAAAAAAGAACTTGACAAGCGGCCTGGCATCCGCTATAATAAACAAGCGCTCAAAAAGGGCGGTGTAGAATGCGGGAGTAGCTCATCTGGTAGAGCGCCACCTTGCCAAGGTGGAGGTAGCGAGTTCGAGCCTCGTCTTCCGCTCCAATCCGGAACAAAGGTTTCTTTGTTCCGGATTTTTTTATGCCCCAGTGCCTTTCCAAGGAGAAAGACTTTGAAAGCGGGTTGTGGGGCCACTTTTTTGGGCTGCGGGCGGCACTTGTGAAAGATTTATGAACATCCTGTTAAGAAAGTGTTGAAAGCTTCCCGCAAATCGACTATACTATACGGGAACAGATGGCGGCTTACAAAAACCGCCCTTTATCTCAAGCTTAGGAAAGGACTCGTTGCACATGAATCAACAACAAAGCGCGGTAGGGTACCTACCGGAAGAACGCCCTGGGTTCGTCAAGCTGCTGCTGTACGCCATCCAGCAGGTGATCGTCATGTTCCCCGCCACGGTTACCGTGGCGCTGGTGACCGGCTTCCAAGTATCCACCACCATTTTCGCCAGCGGCCTTGCCACCCTGTGCTTCATCTTGATCACCGGCAAGAAGATCCCGCTGTACTATGGCTCCAGCTTTGCCTACCTGACGGCTATTTCCAGTATGTGTGCTGCGGAGGGCTTTGAGAAGGTGGACGGCATCCTGCCCACCGAGGCCATCCAGTATGCCCAATTTGGTATTATTTTCTCGGGCCTGGTATCCATTGCCGCCGGCCTGCTGGTGAAGTTCTTTGGCAAGAAAGTGGTGGAAACCATCCTGCCCGCTTCCATCACCGGGCCAGTGGCCATGATCATCGGTTTAACCTTGGCTGGTAACGCTTTGAGCGACGCCATCCCCGCTGCGGCGGAAGTGAGCGCTGAAACTGTGGCCTGGACGGCGGTGGCCCTGGTCACCCTCTTGTCTACCATCGTATACGCCCGGTATCTGAAGGGCTTTTTAGGACAGCTTCCCCTGCTGTTGGGAGTGCTTACCGGCAGCGTTGTGGCCGGTATCCTATATGCTGCCGGTGTGGCCAACCTGTTCCGGGCTGTGCCTGCCGCGGCGCTGGACGCCTCCCTGTGGAAGCTGGGTGACGGCTCTATTTTTGCGGTGCCCGCTTTCTCCTTCCCCAAGGTTTCCTGGACGGCTGTGGCAGCTATCATGCCCATTGCCATTGCCACCATCCCCGAGTCCACTGCCCATATGTACCAGCTGGATATCTACGTCAACGACGTGGCCAAGCGTAAAGGCAGCAAGAAGAAGTATGACTTGGTCAACCTGCTGGACCGCAACCTCATCGGCGATGGCATCTGCGACATGATCTCCGGTTTGGTGGGCGGCCCTGCCGGCACCAACTATGGCGAGAATATCAGCACGATGGCCATTACCAAAGTGTTCTCCGTGCCGGTGTTGGTGGTGGCCTCTATCGTGGCGATGATTGTCAGCTTCTTCACGCCCCTCATCCAGGTGATCTATGGCATCCCCCTGGCTGTGATCGGCGGCCTGGAGGTCTACCTGTTCGGCGCCATCGCTGCCCAGGGCATCGCCATTATGATCGAGAAAAAGGTGGATATGTTCTCTTCTAAGAACATCGCTATCATTGCTTCCATCATGGTGATCGGCATTGGCGGCCAGTACGCCTTTGGCGGGAATATCCCCTTCTTCGGCCTCCAGGTGCCCTGCATTGCCGGGGCAGCCATTTTTGGCATCTTGTTAAACCTGATCCTGAGTTTTGGCGAAAAAGTGAAAGAAAAGGCAGGCGCGGCCAAATAACGCTGCCTGTGTTTCCCCAGAGGGCGTCTTTCCCATGCCTTGCTGGATATTCCGCCGGCAAGCGGCTGGCGGTTGGCGGCGCTTGTGCTGCCCTGCCCTGTTCGGAGGGCTTTTGTGATTGGATGAAAACAAAAAGCGGCTGAGGCGCTGGCCCCGGCCGCTTTTTCTATATTTACGCTCATTTTTTATGGGCTGCGTACAAAGGGAAAGGGCTGGCCAACTATGGTGTCTTACAGGAAGACTTCGCAGTCACTTTCCACACGCTTGCAGTTTTTGCGCACCTGCTGCATCACGGCTTCCGGATCGTGGCCTTCTTCAAAAACCACGTTCATCTTCAGCATCATAAAGTTGACGGCGGCCTCTTTTACCCCGGGGGTTTTCTGGGCAGCGCGCTCCATCTTGTTGGCGCAATTGGCACAGTCCACGTCGATCTTATAAGATTTTTTCATGATGCGGCTCCTTTACAAACCATAAATTTAACAATTGTTTAATTGTTTGATTGTAGTATAACGCAAGGAAGCGCGGTTGTCAATGGCTTTTTTAAAACAGGTGCTTTTTCCCCAGGAAAGCTTGTGGTATAATAATCGCAGAAAATGGGGACGCGGGCCGCCCCAAGGGGAGGATCCCCGCCCAGCCCACCGCAGGTGCAATACAATATAAAGTTAAAAACAAACGGAAAAGGAGGGGGCGTTTTGGCCAATCCCCATTTGCCCCATGACCACGGGCAAACCATAGAGCAGGAGCTGGAACATATGCCCAGCGCCGGTGACTTCCAAACCGTGGCGGACATCTTGAAACAGTTGGGCGACGGCAGCCGCATCCGGATCTTTTGGCTGCTGTGCCATTGCGAGGAGTGCGTCATCAACCTGTCAGCCATGGTGGAGATGAGCAGCCCCGCAGTGTCCCATCACTTGAAGCAGCTGAAGGCCGGCGGGTTGATCGTCAGCCGCCGGGAGGGCAAGGAGGTCTACTATAAGGCTGCCGAAACCCAACGCGCCCAGCTGCTCCACCGGGTGATTGAGGAACTGGTGGAGATCGCTTGCCCTTGGGACAGGAAGGAAGAAGGCCGCTGAAAAGCAGGCGGCCCAGTAGAAAGGAGAGGACCACAATGGATGAATTGATTGGACGTTTATCCCAGGAGTTTCATGTGCGGCCAGAACACGCCCAGGCCGTGGTGGAACTTTTGGATGAGGGGAATACTGTGCCTTTTATCGCCCGGTACCGGAAGGAGCGCCATGGAGCCATGGACGACCAGACCATCCGGGAACTGGCGGACCGGCTGGCCTATTTGCGGGGGCTGGAGGCCCGGAAGAAGGAGGTCAAAGCCGCTGTGGAGGAGCAGGGCAAGCTGACCCCGGAGCTGGCGGCGGCCCTGGACCGGGCGGCCACTCTGGCGGAAGTGGAAGATCTGTACCGCCCTTACCGTCCCAAGCGGCGCACCCGGGCCAGCATGGCCCGGGAGAAGGGCTTGGAGTCTTTGGCCCAGCTGCTGCTCAGTGGCAAAGACAAGCAGGGCCGCCCTCTGGGCCAAACGCTGGAGAAACTGGCCCAGCCTTACGTGGATGAGGAAAAAGGGGTGGCCACGGTGGAGGAAGCCCTCCAAGGGGCCAAGGACATTTTGGCGGAAGACTTTTCCGACGACGCCTCGATCCGCAAGGGGCTGCGGGCCATGCTGCAAAAGAACGGCTCCCTGCGGTCTGTGGCCGCCAAGGAGGAAGACTCTGTCTACCAGCTGTATTACGATTTCACCGAGCCCATCAAGCGGCTGCAAAGCCACCGCACCCTAGCCATCAACCGGGGGGAGAAGGAGGGCTTTTTAAAGGTGTCCATCCAGCCGGGAGAGGAGAGCCCCGTGCCCCGCATCCTTCAAAAGGCGCTGACGAAAAACCATCCTTTCCCGGAGCTGCTGCGGGAGGTGGCGGAGGATGCCTGGTCCCGATTGCTGTTCCCCTCCCTGGAGCGGGAGATCCGCAGCGACCTGACGGACCTGGCAGACGAGCAGGCCATCCACACCTTTGCGTTGAACCTGCACCCCCTGCTGATGCAGCCTCCTGTGAAAAACCAGGTGGTGCTGGGGTTCGACCCTGCTTACCGCACCGGCTGCAAGCTGGCGGTGGTGGACGGCACCGGCAAAGTGCTGGAAACCGGGGTGATCTATCCCACCAAGCCCCACAACAAGGTGGAGGAGGCGGAAAAGGTCCTGCGGCGGCTGTGTGACAAGCATGGCGTCACCTGCATCGCCATTGGAAACGGCACCGCCAGCCGGGAGTCGGAGCTGTTTGTCAGCCGGTTTATCAAGGAGTATGACAAGCCCTTGGCGTACATGGTGGTCAGCGAGGCGGGGGCCTCGGTGTATTCGGCCTCCAAGCTGGGCGCCCAGGAGTTCCCGGACTTTGATGTGTCCCTGCGCTCGGCGGTGAGTATCGCCCGGCGGCTGCAGGACCCTTTGGCCGAGCTGGTGAAGATCGACCCCAAGGCCATCGGCGTGGGCCAGTACCAGCACGATATGCCCCAGGTCCGGCTTTCCCAGGCACTGGACGGGGTGGTGGAGGACTGCGTCAACGGCGTGGGGGTGGATCTGAACACAGCGTCCCCCTCTTTGCTGAAGCGGGTAGCGGGCATCACCCCGGCGGTTTCCCAGAACGTGGTGGCCTATCGGGAGGAGCATGGGGGCTTCCAAAGCCGGAAGGAGCTTTTGAAGGTGCCCAAGCTGGGGCCCAAAGCTTTTGAGCAGTGCGCCGGCTTTTTGCGGGTGATGGAAAGTCCCAACGTCCTGGATCACACGGCGGTTCACCCGGAGTCCTACCAGGCGGCCCAAAAGCTGCTCACCCTGTGCGGGTACACGCTGGAGGATGTGGGGAACTTAGGTGGCCTGCCCGGGCGGCTGAAGCAGCTGGGGGAGGAAAAGGCTGCCCAAGAATGCGGCATCGGCGTTCCTACCCTGCGGGATATTGTCAGCGAGCTGCAAAAGCCGGGCCGTGACCCGCGGGACCAGCTGCCTCCGCCCCTGCTGCGCACAGACGTAATGGAGCTTTCCGACTTAAAGCCGGGGATGAAGCTGTCCGGCACCGTGAGGAACGTGGTGGACTTTGGCGCTTTTGTGGATATCGGCGTCCATCAGGATGGGCTGGTGCACGTGTCCCAGATCACCAACCGGTATATTCGCCATCCCTCGGAGGTGCTCTCCGTGGGGGATGTGGTAGAGGTGACGGTGCTCTCGGTGGACGAGGGGAAAAAACGGATTTCCCTGACCATGCGGGAAGAAGGTTCCCCGCAGCAAGGCTAGAATACAGAGAAAAAGGGCTTGCCGCCAATAGCGGCAAGCCCTTTTTGGGTTCGGTTTCTTGCGTAGAAGAGTAAGGCCAGGAACTCAGGCGATCCTGAAAGAAGATAGAAAAAAGCCCAGATACAAAATGTATCCGGGCTCGACTCGGTCTGGAAGGGGTGGATACTTTCGATGCTGCCCCCGTTGCGAACATCATAGCCTGGGAAAAGAAAAGAGTCCGAACGCGAATTGCGTCCAGACTCAGTCTGGTGGGAGAGAGTGGATTCGAACCACTGAAGTCGTCGACAACAGATTTACAGTCTGCCCCCTTTGGCCACTCGGGAACTCTCCCATATAAGCCCCAACCCAAAAGGAAGGGATATGTGAAACATGCTTGTTTGTCAGCTAGTGGAGCTGGTGAACGGACTCGAACCCCTGACCTGCTGATTACAAATCAGCTGCTCTACCAACTGAGCTACACCAGCGGATTTTTTAGCGCTTGTTTATTATAGCGTAGGGGAGGAAAAAAGTCAAGGGCGAAAATTGCGTTTTTTAAAATTTTTTCGTTTGCCCCCTTAATAAAGAGGGCTGCCGGGAAGAGAGGTCGGAAAACCGGGGCCATTCGTAAAAACCAGTGGACTTTTCCTTGGATTATGGTACAATAAAGTTAAATCATAACTTTTGGGAAAAAGGAGTGTTGTTGCAGATGAAAAAGTTGGTTTGTTTGGCCATAGCGCTTTGTTTCGCTGTCTTTTCTTTCGGCGGCTGCGGCAGCAGGGAGAAAGACGATGACAGTTCCAGCGCGGTTTCCTCCGTTTCCACTGTGTCTCCCACGCCCACTCCCATGCCGCAAACGGCCAAAGCCCTGCGGGTCACGGCGGATTCCGGCCTGAATATCCGGGCGGAAGCCTCTACTGAGGGGGAGGTCCTGGGTCTGGCGGAAAATGGCCAGAGGCTGGCCTTGATGATGGAAGACGCCCAGAATGGGTGGTATCAGATCCAGTATGAGGGAAAAACAGCCTATGTTTCCGCTGAGTATGCGGAAGTGGTCGAAGTGACCATGGATGAGTATAACCAGCTGCGGGGTTCTTCCACGGATAACGGCGGTTCCCAGACAGAGGAGCCGTCCAGTTCCTCGGAGTCTTCCACTTCGGAACAGCCTACCCCCACTCCCTCCCCGGAGTCCAGTGGGGATGAGAGCAGCGGTACCACCACTTCCATGGACGAGGAGGACGGCGAATAACGCCGTTCTCTTTTTCCTGTGCGCTTTGTGGCCGGGCGAGTGACGCTTGTATTTTGAAAGTGAGGATCAATCTAAATGAACATTATGATTGTTGGCGGAGGCCTACTGGGCCGAAAAACGGCGGAAATGTTGGATGCGGCGGGCCACGATGTGGTGCTGATCGACGCCAGTTCGGAAAATCTTGCCCAGCTCAGCCCGGATTTCAGCGGTGTCACTGCCGTTGGCTTCCCCATGGATATCAAAAGCCTGCGCTCTGCTGGGATCGAGGGCTGCGACGCGGTGGCGGTTACCACCTCGGATGACAACCTGAATATCACGGTAGGACAGATCGCCAAAAACTTTTTCGGCATCCCCAAGGTGATCGCCCGCATCTCCGACCCCTACCGGGAAAATATCTTCGAGCGGTTTGGCCTGCAAACCGTATGCCCCACCAATATGGCTGGGGACAAGCTGGTTACCGCGCTGACCACCCCTTGGCAGAGCCGCCAGGTCTCCTTTGGCAGTACCACCATCTCGTTGCAGGTGGTACCGGTGGAGCGCCGGTATTTTGGCCATTCCACAGCCAGCCTGGAACTTCAGCCGGGGGAGGGGCTGTTCGGCGTGATCAAGGACAGCGGCCAGTTCTTGCTAAAATGCCAGCATGAAGAGATCCATTTGGAACCAGGGGATTCCCTGGTGTGCAGCAAGAAGATCGATTAAGGGGGCGCAGGGAAATGAAAATGGTAATTGTGGGCGGCGGCAAAGTGGGATGGAACCTGGCCCGCATTATGCTGGAACGGCGGCATACTGTCAGCCTCATTGAGCGGGACCGTCAGAAGTGCGAGAAGCTGGCCGATGAGCTGGACGCCGCCATTTTCCGCGGGGACGGTACCAACGTGGCTGTGCTGGAAGCGGCCGGTACCCAGGATGCCGACGTGTTCATGACGGTTACCGGCAGCGACCAGGACAACTTGGTGGCTTGCCAAGTGGCCCGGGACCACTTCCACGCCAAAAAGGTGATCTCCCGCGTAAATGACCCACGCAATATCGAAACGTTCCGGGTGCTGGGTATTGAAAATATCGTAAGCAGCACGGATATCCTCACCAAAATGATCGAGCAAGAGGCTGATTTAGCCCATATGCACCTGATCGCCACCTTGAACCAGGGAAAAGCCGGGATCTGTTCCATGACGCTGCCATCCAACACCGCTTTGGATGGCGTGGCTTTAAAAGATATCAGCTTGCCCCGAGGGACCTTGGTGATCTCCCTCATCCGCCGGGGGGTGCTTACCATCCCCAACGGTTCCACCCTTCTTCAGGCCGGGGACGAATTGGTGGCGGTCAGTGAGGAGAAGAGCCAGAAAGCGCTGATGCGCGCCCTGGCCGAAGTGACGCATTAACAGTTTGTTTTCAAAAAATTAAAAAATAAGAACGATTACTACTTTACAAACAGGAGAACCTGTGGTATACTGTGTTTACAGGAAGCGGAAGGGGCTGTTAGAGCGCCGCTCCTGCGAGAGAAACGGCACAAAGAAAGGAACGAGCTTGGTTTGGAAAAACGCGAAAATTTCAGCAGGAAGCGGATGGCCATTCTGAACACGCTTCAGGAAACCACCGTTCATCCCACAGCTGACTGGGTGTATGCCAAACTGAAGCCCCGCTATCCCAACTTGAGCTTGGGCACCGTGTACCGGAATTTGAAGAAGTTCTGCGAAACGGGGAAAGCGGTGAGTGTGGGGGTCATCAATGGGCAAGAGCATTTCGATGCCCGGGTGGAACCGCACGCCCACTTTGTCTGCAAGCGCTGCGGCGCTGTGCTGGATATCCCCCGAGAGTTTTTCTGCGAGGAAGAGCTGGACCGGCTGTCCGCCCAGTTCCATTTAAAGGTGGAAGGGGCCAAGGTGCTCTTTGAAGGGGCTTGCCCCCAGTGTGCGAAAAAAAGTTCCCATGGGGCCGCTTGATGAAGGTCCCGCGCGGAAACCGGCGGGGCAAGTTGGGTTGAGTTTCAGCAATCACAATGACTGAAAAATTTTAAAAAAACTAAAACGGAGGAATTTATCATGAAAAAGTTTGTATGTACTGTTTGCGGTTATGTTCACGAAGGCGACGCTGCTCCCGAGAAGTGCCCTGTTTGCGGCGCTCCCGCCGAGAAGTTTGTTGAGCAGGCTGGTGAAATGACCTGGGCTTCCGAGCATGTGGTGGGCGTGGCCCAGGGCGTGGATGAAGAGATCCTCCAGGGCCTGCGTGAGAACTTCCAGGGCGAGTGCACCGAAGTGGGCATGTACCTGGCCATGGCCCGTGTGGCCCACCGCGAGGGCTATCCTGAGATCGGCCTGTACTGGGAAAAGGCCGCTTACGAAGAGGCCGAGCACGCTGCCAAGTTTGCCGAGCTGCTGGGCGAAGTGGTTACCGATTCCACCAAGAAGAACCTGGAGATGCGCGTAGAGGCCGAGAATGGCGCTACCATGGGCAAGACCGAGCTGGCTAAGAAGGCTAAGGCTCTGAACCTGGACGCCATCCACGACACCGTCCATGAGATGGCTCGCGACGAGGCCCGTCACGGCAAGGCTTTCGCTGGCCTGCTGGCCCGCTACTTCGGCAAATAAGTCCATCTGGCTTACAGAGTTTTATAAAGGGTTTAGAGAAGGGGCAGAGAGATCTGTCCCTTCTTTTTGCTATTTTAAAGGGGTTTGGGGCCCTTCTGGGTGTCCCAGCCCAGCCTCTGGCCGTTTCCAGTTAGTCGAAGCCGGTGGGGCGGAGGCCGCCGTTGGGTTGTGGCAAAAAAGAAAAGCCTTCTGGTAAGAAGGCTTTTGTGTCAAAGTTGGAAATCCTCCGGCCGGTATTGGGAGGTGCGCAAGGTAGGCGCCACTTGCGGTTCCCGCTGCAAGGGGTCGTACTGGTATTTTTTACAGGCGTCCCCTTGGGGCTTTTGGCGCAGGGCGCATACCACTTCCCCTTTTTGCCCGCTGTTGTGCTGGCAGTAGGCACAGCTGGGCTGGATATTCCCCCCAAAGAGGGTTTGCTTTTTCTTTTTGCGGAACCATCCCATAGGCGGCCCTTCCTTTCCCTGGCAACTGGTTTAGACATCACACCTGCGGTGGGCACGTCGCGCAGGCGGCTGAAGCCGCCAGACTGGCCGGAGGTTCCCACCTCGTGGCCCGGATTCGCATTTTCTGCGGCAATGATACCGTACACCTGCGGTGGGCACGTTACGCAGGCGGCTTTCCAGCCGCCGAGCTGGGCAGGGATTCTACCCTGGCCGCCCGCACCCCAGTTTTCTGCGGCTATTATACCACATCTTTTTGGGATGGTGCAAGAGGGGCACAGGGTTCCTTCCTGGCATTTGTCAGGGAACGTCCCACAAATACCAGGAATGCCAGGCACATCAGTAGCAGGGAAAGTCCTCCCGCCGCAGTGGAGGCAGTGATGCCCGGTTCTAAGGGCGCGTTGGAGGACGCCCATACCCATTGGGCTTCTCCGGGGAAGATGCGCCGCAGCACCAGGAAGATCCCTGCGGCCCCCAGCCCATGGAGGAACCGGGTAAGGAAGAACCACCTTTTGGACAGGGGGAATTCCCGGAAAAAGGAAAACACCTGCAAGTGGACGCACAGCCCTCCAAAGGCCACCCCGAAAGCGTAGAAAACAGGGGCCACCCCCAATGCGGCTGCGTCCCCTGTCCCTCCGGTGACCTCCAGCAGGAAGGACAGGCAGGCGGCAGTTTCCCGGGGGCCTAACAGCCCTGTGGCAGAAAGGCTCTGGACTGCGGTTTGGAAGATCCCGCTGCCCCGGAGGATGGCTGTGAACCCTGCAAACAGCAGGATGCAGCCGCACATTTTTGCCACAGCTGAACAGGCGTCCCACACCGACTGCACCAAGGGGGAGTTGCTGCTCTGGGAAACGGGGGAGGACGGCTGCTTTTCTGGCAGAGGCTTTCCCAAGCCCGCCAAAACCCCTAGGATCAGCCCGGAGAGGGTCACCGAAGCGAACAGCAGCCACCCCAGACGGAGGCTCCCCAGCACGCCGCAACCCAAAAACGTCACTACAAAGGCGGCTCCTGGTGCCACGCAGAAGGACATCATCTGGCCTGCCTGCTTTTCGGTGATCTTCCCTTCCTCCAACAAAAGGGAAACCCCTCGTGCTCCCGCGGGATAGCCGCCAAAGAAGCTCAGTACCAACGTGGCCCCGCAGACGGCAGGCAGCCGGAACAGGGTGCGGGTGACAGGCCCCAAAAGTTTTGCCAACATCTCCCCGGTGCCGGAGCGCACCCCAAAGCTGCTCAAGACCATAAAGGGGAACAGGGAGGGCACCAGGGCCGTGAGGCAGTAAAGGCTGCTGGCGGCAACGCTTTCTTGCACGTGGGCTGGGTAGAGCAGCAACCCTGCCCCAAAGGCAACAGCCCCCAAAGCTCCCCATGTTTCCCACAGGTGGTCACGGTGTTTCCTCACAAACACGCCTCCTTCCCAATGTCATGTGCCATCCTATGCCGGGTGCGTGTGATACATTCCCCTAGCGGTTCATAGGAATAGACCAAGGAGCAAAGGGGGCGGGTCAATGGAGCAGCAGCGAGTATCCGGGCCGACTGTGGAACTGTCCGGGAACCGCCGGGCCGTGGTAGACGGCTGCGACGGTATTTTGGAATATGAGGAAGACCAGGTGGTATTCCGGGCGGGCAAGCTGGCCCTGTGTTTCATAGGCCGGGGGCTGAGGCTTGTAAAGCTTACCGATACGGCTGCGGTGATCGAGGGCGTCATCCAGCAGGTGGCGTACCTATATGGGGAGGTCCCTTCCCACAGCCTGAAAAGAGAGAGGGGGGAGGAACCATGATGGAGCGGCTTGCCCATTCCCTCACTGGATGGGTGGAGTTTGAGGCCCGTGGCAATGGCCCCCGGTTCCTCAACGCCGCTGCCCGTTCTGGGGTGGAGTTTTGGGGGTTCCGCCGGGAAGAGGGCTGCCTGATCCTTCGGGGGAAGGCCAGGCAGTATGGGTGCCTGCGCCCCCTGTTCCGGCGGTGCGGGATCCGCCCCAAGCTTCGCTGCCGGGGTGGGCTGCCCTTTTTCATCGCCCGCCTGTGGCGTCAAAAGGGCCTGGCGGTGGGATCCCTGCTAGGGGTGGTGATCTACCTGGCTTTAAGCGGGTTTTGTTGGGGTGTCACGGTGACAGGCGCGGAGACCTTGCCGGTTTCCCAAGTGTTGGAAGCTGCCCGGCAGCACGGGGTGTCTCTGGGGGTGTCCCTCAAAGGGCTGGATGCGAAGGCAGCGGCTTTGGCCATCCAAAATGACTTGCCGGGCATCACATGGCTTTCCATCAACACTGGAGGGTGCTTTGTGGAGATCTCCCTGCGGGAGAGCCTGGAGGCCCCGGAGGTGGTGGATGACCGGGAGTGGTCCAATATGGTGGCCACCCGGCCGGGGACCATCCTTTCCATCCAGGCGGAACGGGGGCGCCCGGTGGTTTCCCCGGGGGACACCGTGGAGGCTGGGCAGATGCTGATTGCCGGGCTGTATGAGCAAGAGCAGGACCCCTATTCCCCGCCGGCGGAGGACCCTTACCAGATCTTGGGGGCGGCCCGGGGCAGCGTGCGTGCCCTCACTTACCGGGAATTTACGGTGGAGGTGCCCCAGGAGAAAGTTGTTGATTCCCCCACGGGCCAGCGATGGGAATCCTACTCCCTGGTGGTCTTTGGGCTGCGCATCCCCCTGGGGTTGAACACCTTCCCAGAGGAGGGTGTTTCCCAGTGGAAGGAATCCACCCCTTGGAGCCCCTTGGGGAAGGATTTGCCCCTGGTGTGGGAGAAGACCACCTATGTTTCCCTGGAGGAGGAGCGTGTGCTCTTGGAGGAGGATGCCTGGAAGGAGGCCGCTTTGCTCCAACTGCGCCAGCTCCAGCGGGAGGAGCTCCCTGCCGGCAGCGAAGTGGTAGAGGAAAACCTCTCCTACCAGTTCCAAAATGGCGTTTGTGTGTTGACAGCACAGTGCAGATGTGAAGAAGAGATCGGTAATGTGCGAAAAATTTCAGTTGAATAGCATAGGCGGGGAGAAAAATTTTGGTGAGTATTCATAGTGTTTTCCCTTGAAGAATCTCTATGCCTTGTGCTATAATAACTCCATGGGGCAAAATGCGGCAGGGTTCTCCCTGTCACCGCAGGGAAGACGTCCCCAGGAAACGGGAGAAATGTGTTTGGAGCAGAAAATCAATTTAGACAGGTTGGGCCAGGCGGAAGCCCTCTTTGGAAATTTTGACGAGAATGTCCGGCTGATCGAAAAAGAGTTTGGTGTGGCCCTGGTGGTGCGGGACTCGGAATTGAAGGTCACCGGGGATGACCCGGAAGCCGTAGACAAGGCTTCCCGCACGGTGAAAAGCCTTCTGACACTTATCGGAAGCGGCGAAACCCTCACCGAGCAGAATGTGCGGTACTGTATCCGTATGGTGGGGGAGGACAGTGAGGATAAGGTGGCCAGCCTGGCGGGGGATGTGGTATGCATCACCAGCAAGGGCAAGCCCATCAAGCCTAAAACTGTGGGCCAGCGCACCTATTGCCAGAATATCAAGGAGAATACCATCACCATCGGGGTGGGGCCTGCGGGCACCGGAAAAACTTATCTGGCTGTGGCCATGGCGGTCAATGCTTTCCGGGCCCAGCAGGTGAACCGGATCATCCTCACCCGCCCGGCAGTGGAAGCAGGGGAGAAGCTGGGATTTTTGCCCGGTGATTTGCAGCAGAAGGTGGATCCCTACCTGCGTCCCCTGTACGATGCCCTGTTCGATATGCTGGGGGCCGAAACTTACCAGCGCTATGTGGAGCGGGGCAATATCGAGGTGGCGCCCTTGGCCTATATGCGGGGCCGCACCCTGGACGACAGCTTCATCATCCTGGACGAGGCCCAGAACACCACCGGGGAGCAGATGAAAATGTTCCTCACCCGGCTGGGGTTCAACTCGAAAATGGTCATCACCGGGGACGTGACCCAGATCGACTTGCCAGATGGGAAACGCTCCGGTTTGAAAGAAGCAGTGCGCATTTTAAAAGGAGTGGACGACATCGCCATTTTCCGCTTTACGGAGAAAGACGTGGTGCGCCACAAGCTGGTGCAGGATATCATCCGGGCTTACGAGCGGGCCAGCCGCGCTGCGAAGTAAACGGCGAAAACTCTGTAATGAGAGAAATTATAGGGAGCCGGGTAAGGAAAAATTTGGGAAACCCACAGAAAGGAACGGTGCAGAGAATGGAAAAAATCAGAGTGATCATTTCAAACCAGCAGAAAGCGGTGAAAATCCCCACGGGCATCCGTATGCTTATCCGCCGTTGCTGCCATGCGGTGCTCCAATTGGAGGGCTTCAAGGATTCCGCTGAGATCAGCGTTTCCTTTGTGGATAACGATCAGATCCAAGAAATGAACCGGCAGTACCGGAATATCGACGCCCCCACGGACGTGCTTTCCTTCCCCATGGGGGAGAACGGCCAGTACGACATAAACCACGAAACCGGGGCGAAGATCTTGGGGGATATTGTGATCTCTGTGCCCAAAGCCATGGAGCAGGCCAAAACCTATGGCCACAGCTTTGAGCGGGAAATGGGCTTTTTGACGGCGCACTCCATGCTGCACCTGCTGGGATATGACCACGAGGCTGGCGGTTTGGCCCGGGTCCGTATGCGGGAGAAGGAAGAGCAGGTCATGCGGGAACTAGGCCTGCCTGCCAGCGCCAGCTATGCCACGACCCCTCGTGAGTAACTACGATCCCAAGGAGAAACGGAAAGTGTGGCAGAGCTTTGCCGATGCTTTCCGGGGGGTTGGCGCCTGCATCCGGTCCGAGCGGAATATGCGCATCCACCTGGTGATGTGCGCCTATGTGTTATTTTTCGCATCCCGGCTTTCCCTGAGCCGGGGGGAGTTGGCCTGTTTGTTTTTGGCTATTGGTTCGGTGATGGCCGCGGAAATGCTGAACACCGCTGTGGAAAAACTTTGCGATTTTACCCAGAAAAACAGGAACCGGTACATCCGCTTTGTTAAAGACGTGGCCGCGGGAGGGGTGCTCCTGGCCGCCATGGGAGCTTTGCTGGTGGGGGTGGTCATCCTGTTCCGGCCGGAGCTGTGGAACTTGTTGCGGGTGATTTTGCGCAACCCGGTCTATCTGGCCGTGGGAGTGGGTTCCTTGGTTTTGGCAGTGTGGTTCGTGTTTTGGGGGCCTGTGTGGCTGGAAGAGCGGCTGGACAGGTTCCGTCATGGAAATAAGTAGAGTGGGGAGGCGCCGCGGGCTCGCGGTGCCCCCTTGTGTTGTATAAAGAAAGGACGGTCGAAATGGAAGCAATGCCTCAAGAACGCTCTGCGTTCATCGCCATTGTGGGACGGCCCAACGTGGGGAAGTCCTCGGTGCTGAACCAACTCATCGGCCAAAAGATCGCCATTGTGTCTAAAAAGCCCCAGACCACCCGCACCCGCATTATGGGGGTGCTCACCCAGGGGGAGGACCAGCTGGTGTTTTTGGACACCCCCGGCTTAATGAAACCCAAGACCTCCTTGGGAGATTACATGATGAAGTCCGTCACTACCACGGTGGACGGTGTAGACGCCTGCCTGCTGGTTACAGAGGCGGGGGCGCCCCTTTCCAAAGCCGATGAGGAACTGATCCGCCGGTTTAGGAAGGGGAAGATCCCCGCGGTGCTGGCCATCAATAAAATCGACCTGTTGGAGGACAAAAGCCCCATTATGGAGCAGATCGCCCAGTATTCCTCCCTGTACGACTTCCAGGCGGTGGTGCCTGTTTCCGCCCGGGACGGCAACGGCATGGAGGATCTCCTGGGGGAACTGAAAAATCTGTGTATGCCCGGCGGCCATCTGTTCCCGGAAGACACCCTCACCGACCAGCCGGAGCGGGTCATCGCTGGGGAGATCGTCCGGGAGAAAGTACTGCGGCTGTTGGATAAGGAAGTGCCCCACGGGGTGGCGGCTGTCACCGAGCGGATGAAGGACCGGGACGGCATCTTGGATATCGACGTGACCATTTACTGCGAGAAAAGCGGCCACAAGGGCATCCTGATCGGCAAAGGCGGCGCTATGCTGAAGAAGATCGGCACCAACGCCCGCCAGGATATGGAGCGTTTTTTCGACTGCAAGGTGAATTTGCAGTTGTGGGTAAAAGTGAAAGAGGATTGGCGCCAGCGTCCTGAAACCTTGCAAAGCCTGGGATTTTCGGAGAAAGACCTGGAGATGTAAGGCGGATTTCCCGGCGCCATAGCACAAACTTGCCGGGAAAGGTGCCAAAACCTGTCGAACAAACAAAAGTTTTCCTGTCATATGCCGGGAAGATCGGCAAATACTCTTTTTAGAGAAGGGGACTTTTTCCCTTCCGAAAGGGGGAGCGTTTGTGGATGTGAAACAGGCTTGGGAAAGCTTTTACCGGACAGGCAGGATCTCGGATTATATCAAGTACACGCAGGCTCGTGACTGCGTGGCAGGGGAGGGGCAATATGCAAGTAGTCACCCAGGGGCTGATCATCAAGGAACAGACGGTGGGGGAGAGCGACCGTCTGGTGACGGTGCTCACCCAAGATGAAGGGGTGGTGCGGGCGTTTGCCCGGCGGGCCAAAAACCTGAAGGATTCTAAAAACGCCGGCACGGGGCTTTTGTGCTATTCCCGGTTAAAGCTCTCCAAGGGAAAAGAAACCTACAACATCAACGAGGCCTTTCCCCTGGAAGTGTTTTTCGACCTGCGCCGGGATGTGACTGCCCTGGCCTTGGCCCAGTATTTCTGCCAGCTGGCTGCAGAGCTGGTGCCGGAAGGAGTGGAATCTGCCGTGTTTTTGCGGTTGGTGCTCAATGCCCTTCACTTTTTGTGCAAGGGCACCCGGCCCCAGCCGGCGCTCAAGGCCATTGTGGAGCTGCGCATGCTGTCCGAGGCAGGGTATATGCCCAACTTGGCCTACTGCGCCAACTGCGGGGCCTATGAGGCGGAACGGATGTACTTTAAGGTGAACCGGGGGGAACTGTACTGCGGCGACTGCTACATCGACAACGGTGATCCCAGCTGCTTGCTGTCCCCCGGGGCCCTTACCGCCATGCGGCATATCGTCTTTTCGGACTTTGAGAAGATCTTTTCCTTTGCGGTGACGCCCCGGGCCCAGCAGGAGCTTTCCGCTGCCGCGGAAGCCTACACGCTGCATATCCTCCAGCGCCGGCCCAAGACATTGGATTTCTACTACAGTTTGCTTTGATTTATATCAAGAAATTTACTTTACATAGGCTGGGAGATCCTTCACCGGATATTCCTGAGCTTTCTCAGGCGTGAAAAGCAGAAACGCTTTACATAGTTTCGAAACGAAAGACGGATACTTTGAGGAACAGAAAAGATGGACAAACATACAAAAGCCTTAGAGCTGGATAAAATTTTAGAGATGGTGGCAGCGGAGGCTTCCAGTGAGGACGGCGCCCAGCTGGCCCGGGAGCTTTCCCCGGTGCACACCGCCGCCGAAGCCAAGTGGCTTTTGGAGGAAACCGACGCCGCCTTTGTGGCCATGGCCAAATTCGGCGCCCCTTCCTTTTACGGCATGAAGAACGTGACCAACCCCCTGCGCCGTGCCCAGGCCGGGGGCGGATTGGGACTGCGGGAGCTGCTGGACATCGGTGCAACCCTGCGGACCATCCGGGGGCTGACCCAGTGGTGGGGCAAAAGCGAAAGTGTCCGCACGGCACTCACGGGCCGGTTTGAGGTGCTCTCCCCTAACAAGTATTTGGAGGAGAAGATCTTCACCTGCATTGTCAGCGAGGAAGAGGTGGCCGACAGCGCTTCCCCGGCCTTGGCTGCCATCCGGCGGAAGATCCGGGCGGCTTCCCAGCGGGTGCGGGACCAGCTGGACAAGCTGATCCGCTCCCCGGGCCATCAAAAGCATTTGCAAGAGAGCCTGGTCACCCAGCGTGGTGGCCGGTACGTGGTGCCGGTGAAGGCCGAGTTCCGGGGAGAAGTGCCGGGCCTGGTCCACGACACTTCCGCCAGTGGGGCCACCGTGTTCATCGAGCCCATGAGCGTGGTGGAGCTGAACAACGAGATCCGTGTGCTGCGCTCTGACGAGCAGGAGGAAATCTCCCGGATCTTGCTGGAGCTTTCCGGCGAGGCGGGGTCTTTTGCGGATTCCATCATCGAAAGCTACCACTATGCCGTGGAGCTGGACTTGATTTTCGCCAAAGCCCAGGTGGCCTACAAGATGAAGGCCGTGGTGCCCCAGGTGGGGGAGGACGGGAAGATCGTCCTACACAGCGCCCGGCATCCCCTCATCGCCAAAGAGAAGGTGGTGCCTACGGACATCACCCTGGGGGTGGGATTTGACACCCTGATCATCACAGGCCCCAACACCGGCGGCAAGACCGTGGCTTTAAAGACCATTGGCCTGCTGACCTTGATGGCCATGTGCGGCTTGATGATCCCGGCGGGGGAGGGCAGCTGCGTTTCTGTGTTCCGGCACATTTTGGCGGACATCGGCGACGAACAGAGCATTGAGCAGTCCCTTTCCACCTTTTCCTCCCACATGGTGAATATCATCCAGATCTTCCAGGTGGTGGACAACAGCAGTCTGATCCTGCTGGACGAGCTGGGCGCCGGCACCGATCCGGTGGAGGGCGCCGCCTTGGCCGAGTCCATCATCGAGAAGCTGCGCAGCCGGGGGGCGCGGCTTGCCTGCACCACCCACTACGCCGAACTGAAAGCCTACGCCATCCAGACCCCCGGTGTGGAGAACGGCTGCTGCGAGTTTGACGTGGCCACCCTGCGGCCCACCTACCGTCTGCTTATCGGCGTGCCGGGCAAATCCAACGCCTTTGCCATCTCCCAGCGCCTGGGCATGGACGAGGCTATCGTCCACCGGGCCAGGGAGCTGGTCAGCACCGAGAGCAACGCCTTTGAGCAGGTGGTGGGACGCCTGGAGGAGGACCGCCGGAAGATGGAGGAAGAGCTCCAGTCCCTGCGGGCCTCGGCGGAGCGTGCCAAACAGAGCGAGCAGGAGGCCCAGCGCCTGAAAGAGGAGGCGGAGGCCCAGTTTCAAAAAGAGGTGGAGCGGGCCCGGCAGGAGGCAGCCCAGATCGTCCAGAAGACACGGCGGCAGGCTGACGCCCTTTTAAACGAGCTGGAGGACCTGCGCCGTCAGAAAAACAAGCAGCTGTCCGCGGAGCAAAAGGCCAGGCTGCGTTCTGGCTTGAAGGAGATGGAGAGCGCTTCCGACCCGGTGCACCAGCGGCGGGACGACAACTACACCCTGCCCCGGCCTCTCCAGGTGGGGGACGACGTGCTGATTTACGACATCGACAAGGACGCCACGGTGCTGGAGGAACCAAAGGACGGCTTTGTGCTGGTCCAGGCGGGGATCATCAAGACCCGGGTGCCTCTGTCCAACATCCGGCTGCTGAGCAAACGGCAGCTGAAGAAGAAAAATCCCGGCCGTACGGTCACCAAGAGCGTGTCCACCCCGGAGGCTTCCTCCAGCCTGGACCTGCGGGGCCAGACGGTGGAGGAGGCCCTGATGGAAGTGGACAGCTTCCTGGACCGGGCTTCCCGGATGCACCTGTCCCAGGTGACCATCATCCACGGCAAAGGGACCGGCGCCCTGCGGGCAGCGGTGCAGCAGCATCTTCGGCGGTGCGCCCAGGTGAAAAGCTTCCGCTTGGGCACCTATGGCGAGGGCGAAAGCGGCGTGACCATCGCGGAGTTGAAGTGAGTGTAAAAGCACTGTTTCCAAATTGTAAAGAAACTAGGACCGCCCTTGCGAAAAGGGCGGTTTTGTATTACAATTTATTTGGGCGCTTTGAAAGGCATATGGCCAGTTTGCGTCCCTGTTTTTCGCTTGCACCAGCCCTTTGGGGCTGTCTGTTTATCATGGAAAGGAAGTAAACAAACGATTATGGCAAAAAAAGAATTTCAAGCAGAATCCAAGCGTCTGATGGACTTGATGATCAACTCCATCTACACCCACAAGGAGATTTTCCTCCGGGAGCTGATCTCCAACGCCAGCGATGCCATTGACAAGCTCTATTACCGCACCCTGGAGGATGGCGCCACCGGCCTTTCCCGGGAGGACTTCTCCATCTGCCTGGATGTGGACAAGGATGCCCGCACCCTGTCCATCACCGACAACGGCATTGGCATGACCCAGGAGGAACTGGACAACAACCTGGGCGTCATCGCCCGCAGCGGCTCCCTGCAATTTAAGCAGGAGGCAGAGAAAAAAGAGGAAGTGGACATTATCGGCCAGTTTGGCGTGGGCTTCTACTCCGCCTTTATGGTCAGCGACAAGGTCACCGTGGACACCAAGGCCTTTGGTTCCAGTGAAGCCTGGCATTGGGAGTCCGAGGGGCTTTCCGGGTATGAGATCACCCCAGGCGCCAAGGAAGGCCGGGGTACCACCATCACCCTGCACCTGAAGGCCGACACCGAAGATGAAAACTACAGCGAATTTCTGGATCAGTTCCGCATCCGGCAGCTGGTGAAAAAGTATTCCGATTACATCCGCTACCCTATCCGTATGGAAGTGTCCCATACCCATGTGAAAGAGGGCACCGGTGTGGACGGCAAGGACCCGGAGTATGAAACCCACACGGAAGTGGAAACCTTGAACAGCATGACCCCCATTTGGAAAAAGTCCAAGTCGGAAGTCACAGATGAGGAGATGAACGCCTTCTATAAGGAGAAGTTCTACGATTGGCAGGATCCCATCAAGGTGATCCGCACCTCTACCGAAGGCGCCGCCACTTACACCGCCCTGCTGTTCATCCCCAAGAGCGCCCCCATGGACTATTACACCCGGGAGTATGAGAAGGGCCTGCAGCTGTATGCCAGCGGTGTGCTGATCATGGACAAATGCGCCGACCTGCTGCCAGACTGCTTCAGCTTTGTCAAGGGCCTGGTGGATTCCCAAGACCTCTCCCTGAACATCTCCCGTGAGATGCTCCAGCATGACCGGCAGCTGAAGCTGATCGCCACCCGTTTGGAGAAGAAGATCTCCTCCGAGCTTTCCTCCATGCTGAACAACGACCGGGAAAAGTACGAGGAATTCTTTAAGAATTTCGGCTTGCAGTTGAAGTACGGGATGTACGACAACTACGGCGCCAAGAAGGACGAGTTGAAGGACCTGGTACTGTTTGCCTCTTCCGCGGAGAAAAAGTTGACCACCCTGCGGGAGTACGTTTCCCGGATGAAGCCGGAACAGAAGTACATCTACTACGGCTGCGGCGAAACCGTGGAGCGGATCCTGAGCCTGCCCCAGGCAGAAGCCCTGCAGGATAAGGGCTTTGAAATGCTGTGCCTCACCGACAACGTGGATGAGTTTGCCCTGCGGGTTTTGGGAAAGTACGATGAGAAGGAATTCCGCAACATTTCCGCCGATGACCTGGGCCTGGAAACTGCCGAAGAGCAGGAAAAGACCAAGGAATTGGCCCAGGAGAACCAGGAGATGCTCACCTTTATGAAGGAGTCCCTTGGGGACAAGGTGGCCGATGTGCGGGTTTCCGGGAAGCTGAAGAGCCATCCCGTGTGCATCACCACCGATGGCATGATCTCCACGGAGATGGAAAAAGTGTTGAACTCCATGCCCGCCCGGGAGAAGATCAAAGCCCAGCGGGTGCTGGAAGTCAACGGGGAGCACCCCATTTTCCAGAGGCTGCGCGACCTGTATGAGAGCGATAAGGACCGCTTGAAGCTCTATGCCGAGATCCTTTACGACCAGGCGCTGCTCATTGAGGGCATCTCCCTGGAAGACCCGGCCGACTTCTCCCAGAAGCTGTGCCAGATCCTGTAAAAAACTAAAGGGAGGTCGATCCCATGTACTATGGCGCTTACCCGCCCTATCCCCAGACTGGGGAACCTCAGGGCGCGACACCTCCGGGACCGGTCCCGTGGCCGCCCCAGGGGTATGTTCAACCGGTTCCCCAAGAGGGTGTGTCCGGTACATCTCAGGAAGCTTCTCAAGGCCCGGCGCCCTGTGGAGCGCCCCCGGCCGCGCCTGGGTGGGTCCCCCAAGGCCAAATATTCCAGGGGCAAGCCCCTCAGGCAGGCGCGCCTCAAGGCCCGGCGCCCTATGGAGCGCCCCCGGCCGCGCCTGGGTGGGTTCCCCAAGGCCAAGTGTTCCAGGGGCAAGTCCCTCAGGCAGGCGCGCCTCAAGGCCCGGCGCCCTATGGAGCGCCCCCGGCCGTGCCTGGGTGGGTTCCCCCCAGTGGGTATCAGCCCGCTGCTTATCCCATGGTTATACCCGCCTGTGACCCTCGAAAGAGGGGTGCGTCTTCCACCATCAACCGGATGGGCTTGCTGTTGTTGGCCCAGGTGGCCTTGTCTTTTATTTGGCAGTTCCCCTTGCAGATGCTGCTGGCGCTGGTGGGGGTAGACCTTTTTCAAAACGCCTTGGGCTACCAGTGGCTTTCCGGGGTTCTGGTGCCCCTTTCCACGGCTTTGCCCTTTGCGGCCTATTTGTTCTTCCGAAAACAAGACCCTTCCGACTACTTGAAGTTCGAGAAGGTTGGCTTTACCAGTGGGCTGCTCTGTGTGGCGGCTGGTTTGGGCGTGGTGCTGCTGGGCAATTACCCTGCCATGCTGGTGCAGCAGTTTTTGGGCAACTTTGGGTATGAGTCCCCCGGGAGTATCCTTTCCCAAGGGGAGTCCCTGGAGGCCATTTTGCTGGAGATCGCCGTCACGGCGGTGCTGGTGCCCTTTATGGAGGAGTTTGCCTTCCGCGGGGTGATCCTCTCGGCGCTGCGCAAATACGGCATTGGGTTCTCCATTGTGGTGTCGGGCGTGCTGTTCGGCCTGGCCCATCTGGATGCCTCCAGCGTGGTATTTGCCACCATTGCGGGGTTGGTGTTTGGTTTCCTCTATGCCAAGACTAACAACTTGTGGCTGACAGTGATCGTCCATGCCTTAAACAATTTGATCGCTGTGTTGGGCAGCCACGGGGAATTCCTTTTTGGGAGCCAGGCCAACCTGGTGGGCAACTTGATTATGCTGGTGCCCATAGGGGTAGGGGTTGTGGCGCTGGTCCTGCTGCTGTGCTTGAAACGGAAGATGTTCATTTCGGTGGGCTCCCCTCGATATGACGGCCCTGCCCAGCCTCTGCGGGCTGGGGAAAGCGCGGGAGCCCTTGTGCGGGCGCCTGTCTTTTGGGTGGTGGTGGGCCTGATGGTCCTCTACACCGTGGGGATGGGGATCCTGCTATGATGCTGCCCTTGGCGTTCCTGCCCAAGAAGGAGTGGATGCTCCGGGCCTTGGAGCTTGCCCGGGAAGCTGCTGCCGCTGGGGAAGTCCCTGTGGGTGCAGTTGTGGTGCGGGAAGGCACCATCATTGGGGAAGGGCGCAACCGGCGGGAAGCCGGCCACACCGCGCTGGCCCACGCCGAACTGGAGGCCATCCATCAGGCCTGCCAGACCCTGGGTGATTGGCGGCTCACAGGCTGTGATTTGTACGTCACCTTGGAGCCTTGCCCCATGTGCACCGGGGCCATCATCAATGCCCATGTGGGCAGGGTGGTTTACGGTGCCGACGATGACCGGGCTGGATGCTGCGGCACGGCTGCGGACTTGTTTGCTCTGCCCTACAGCCACCGGCCGGAGGTGTACCGGGGGTTTTATGAGGCAGAGTCCAAAGCCCTGCTGCAAGAGTTTTTCCAAAAGCTGCGTAACTGAACATACGAAAAGGGAGAGCTTACTCAGCTCTCCCTTTTTTGCAGACGTTTTGTGGGCAGCCCTGGGCCCCTTGAGATCGAATCCGGCTCAGTAGATCCCTGCCTCTTTTTCGGCTTTGCGGCGCTCTTTGCGGATGCGGGTGCGCTCCTGGGCTGCTTCCCATTCCTTGCGCTCCTCTTCTGTGGTGAGCACCAACCGGGGCACCTCCACAGGGCGCTCGTTTTCATCCAGGGCCACCATCACCAGGTAAGCCACGTTGATCAACCGTTTGGTGCCGTTTAACTCCTCCACATAGGTGCGCACACACACCTCCATGGAAGTGCGGCCGGTGTAGGTGATGTAGCCGCACAGCACAATGGTTTCATTGCCGTAAGCAGGGCCTTCAAACCGCAGGTTGTCCACAGCGGCGGTGGTCACGTTCCGGTTGGAGTGGCGCCGGGCCACCACCCCGGCAACCACGTCGATCCACTCCATCAGCCGGCCGCCAAACAGCCGCTTGTACCCGTTTAAGCTGGACTGGGACAAGATCTGCACCTGCTCGGTGTAAGAATCCCGCACGTATTTTTCCATAGGTTTCTCCTTCCGTTCAAGTTGTTCCCGTATCTCAGGATTATAGTATACCTTACGGCCATGCGGAATTCAATGGGACTTTCTTGCAAGCGGGCAAGGATTATGCTATACTTATACTATGCTGAGGCCAGAGGAGAGGGTTGCATGAAGAAAACAGAAAAGAAGCTCACCCCCAAGAGAGTGGGGAAATGGGCTTTGTATATTTTGGTGGTGACAGCTGTTTTCACAGCTATCACTGTGGCCACCCGGGGTTGGCCCCTGTTTTTTGCCCATCCTGAAGCAGAGGACATTCAGTGCGTCACCATTACACAGTCCGCCACGAGGGAAACGGCGCTGGTAGACGCTTCCAGCGAGGATTTGGAATTGACCGCCAACCTGCTGGGCTGCCTTTCCTATAAGCCCTTTTCCCAGGGGGAGGGGGAGCCTGCCTATGTACTGGAATACTCCCTAAAGGACGGCCGCCTGCTGACGGTTGGGGTGAACGAAACCTCCGTGTTTTACCAGGGCAAGTCCCATTTGTTGAAAATGGAGGACTTCCCCTTCAACGCCGTGGAGGGAGTGCTGCTTCGATAAAAGGGAGTTTGCGCGAAAAAAGAGGACCGGTTTCCCGGCCCTCTTTTTGTTTGTTGTGCGTTTGGCTGGCGAAACATCTGCGCCGCTTTGCGGCTTAACAGGTGGCGCCGCCCTTCAGGTGCTTCTGAGCAGCCAGGTTTTCAGACTTACGGGCCAGCAGCCCGTCGGAGAGCAGCTGCTCCTGGACGTTTTCAAAGCCCAGTCGGTCCACGGTGTCGGCAAAGCGCTCACCGGTAGTCCCCTGTTCCCGGAACAACAGAATGGCCTTTTCAATGACGTTCAAGACTTCTTCCTTGTCGGTGAAAACCTTCTCCAAATACCGGCCCCTGGCGACTTTCTTGCCCCAGCGGCCGCCGATAAACACGCGGTACCCGCTGGTGAAGCCCTCCAGGGCGCCGAAGGGGCACTTGCCCACGCAGCGTCCGCAGTGGTTGCAAGCGTTGTCGTCGATGACCACTTTGCCGTCCTTCACTTCCGGCACGTGGATGGGGCAGGCATTGACTACCTGGCAAACTTTGCAGCCGCGGCACTTGTCCAGGTCGATCATGGGTACCTTCTGGCCGATGACGCCCAGGTCGTTCAGGTCGGGCTTGACGCAGTTGTTGGGGCAGCCGCCCACAGCGATCTTGAACTTGTGAGGCAGCTTCACGTTGTTGTAGCCGTGGTAGAACCGCTCGTGGATCTCCTCGCTGAGAGCGAAGGTGTCGATCAAACCGTACTGGCAAGTGGTGCCCTTGCAGGATACCACAGGCCGCACTTTGGAGCCGGTGCCGCCGGTTTCCAAGCCGGATTGGGCCAGGAACTCCCGGAGGGGCTCGATGTTGTCGAAGGGCACGTGCTGGATCTCAATGGTCAGCCGGGAGGTCATGGCCACTTGGCCGTTGCCGAAGCGCTCCGCGGCCTCGGTGATGGCACGCATCTCTTCCGCTGTGATCTTGCCGTTGCGGGTGATGACACGGCCGTTGAAGCAGTCGGGGGTGTTTTTGTCCCACAGGAAGCCCAGGGCTTTCACACGGGTGACCTCCTCCGGGGAAACGGATGCGCCGGGGGCCTTGACCCGCACCTCGTTGAAGGTGGTGGCGCCTTCCAGCACCAGGGTGTTGGTGTAGCCGTAGAACTTCAGCCGGTTCTGCAGGAAGTAAGCCCGCTTGCCGCGGCCGCACACCAGCAGCAGCCTGGCGTCTTTCTCAATGCCTTCCAGAGGCCCGTTGACCTTGGAGAGGTCCACAAACACAGCGCCACGGATGGTGGGCTGGGGATTCACGTCGATGACCGTGTAGCCTTTGGCGTCGCCATTGGCGTACTGGGCGGGGGTCATGCTGTCCATCACGCCGGAGAGCTTGTTCTCCAGCACGTACACCGCCTGCACAAAGGGATGGATGGCCGTGGAAAAGGGAGGCGCATAGGCGAAGTCCAGGTTTTCAAAGTCCTCCAGCTTGGCTCCCATGGACATCCCCATCACAGCGATGTCCACCATCTTGTCCACAGCCCCGGGGCCCAGCACCTGTACGCCCAACAGCTGGTGGGTGTCCTTGTCGGCAATGAGCTTGGTGATGAAGAAGGCTGCGTCGGGATAATAGTGGGCTTTGTCGTCAGTGACAGCCAGCACGGTTTCTACATGATAGCCTTCCTCCCGGGCGGCAGCTTCGGTGAGGCCGGTGCGGCCGGCATTCAGGCCGGGAAGCTTTACCACGCCGGTGCCCAGCACGCCGGGATACTTCTTGTCGCTGCCGCCCAGATCCTGAGCCAGAGTGCGGCCTTCCAGGTTGGCGGAGGAGCCCATGGGGGACCACTGGGCCTTGCCGGTGAGGCGGTTTTTCACCATGGCGCAGTCGCCGGCGGCGTAGATGTCCGCCACGTTGGTGGCCAGGTGCTCGTCTACCAGGATGGTGCCCTTTACCATCTCAATGCCCGTGTCGGAAAGGAACCCGGTGTTGGGACGGATGCCAGCGGACAGCACCACCGCCCCACAGGGCAGCAGGCCGGCGTCGGTCTGGACGCCTTCCACGTTGCCTTCGCCCACAATGGCAGTGGCCTTGGCGCCAGTGAGCACCCGGATGCCCTTCTGCTGCAAATGGCGCTTGACGTAGCCGGCCATTTCCGGGTCCAGCACATTGGCCATCAGCTGGTTGGCCAGTTCCACCACGGTGACGGAAACGCCCCGGTCAAAGAGGTTTTCCGCCAGTTCCAGGCCGATGAAGCCGCCGCCGATGACCACGGCTTTTTTCACGCCGTAGGCCTGCAGGTAGTCCCGCATGGTGACGGCGTCATCAGGGGCGCGCATGGGGAACACGCCGCCTAAATTCACTCCGGCAATGGGGGGCTTCACAGCGGAAGCGCCGGTGGCCACAATGAGTTTGTCATACTCATAGACCTCTTCCTGGCCGTTTTCCAGGTTCTTTACCGTGACCTTTTTGGCTGCCGGGTCCACATGGGTGGCCTCCCGAAGCGTGCGCACCTCCACGCCAGTGAGTCCCTGGTACTTCTGGGGGGTGTTGACGATCAGCTCGGCCTTGTCCTCAATGGAACCGCCCACATAATAGGGCAGCCCGCAGCCAGCGTAGGAGATGTCCGCGCTCTTGGTGATGACAAGCACCTCATCTGCGCGGTTCTCCCGCTTACATTTGGCAGCGGCCTTGGTGCCAGCGGCCACGCCGCCGATGACTAAAATTTTCATGTTTCAGGTTCCTTTCCCTGCCTGTGGCAGCAGTAGGTTTCCCCGGCGCATTCCGGCCGGGGCTGGGTACAGACCATCACGTCCCCGCCCTCAATGCGGAGGGGACGGCCTTCCACCAGGATTTTCGCCAGCTTGCGCCGGCCTTCTCCATACATCCGGGTGACGGTGGTGCGGGAAATGTTCATCCGCACCGCGCACTGTTCCTGGGTGAATCCCTTGTAATCCAGCAGGCGGATCACTTCGAACTCGTCCACCTGCAGGACCACCGGATCGCCACCGGAAGCCGGGCTTCCCTGAGGAAGAAACCCGGTCACCTGGGGCATGGAACAGATGCAGCGGCATTTGCTGGGCCTTGACAAACAATCCCTCCTTTCGGGTCAATCCTAATGTCTTTATCTTACCTCTATTTTGAACATATGTCAATAACCATCTGTCCACTTGGAAGGATTTTCTCGCCTTTCCTTGTGGGATATCCAAACTGCCTGTAGTTTAAAAAACCTGATTTATAGACCGTAAAAACGGACATATACTGTTTGGAAAACTGTGTCCGTTTTTTAGGGCATAAGATTCTTATTCAAAAAGAGGGTTCACATTTTCAGGTGTTTGGGAATACAGTGGGCTAAACGGGTTTTCCCGTTTTAGAGGGGAGGTAGCAAGATGCGGGAAGAGTCAAGCTTGGCGGAGCTGTCCCCGGGCGGTTATGGGCTGGTGGCAGGGCTTGCCGTAGGGGGCACCATGGGATGCCGGCTGCGGGATCTGGGTTTTTTGCCCGGCGCCAGCGTGGAAGCCCTGGGAAAAAGCCCCCTGGGGGATCCCATCGCTTACCTGGTTCGGGGGACTGTGATCGCCCTGCGCCGGAGGGACGCAGCCTTGGTGCGGGTACTGCCCTTGGAAGGGCCCCCCATTTGAGAGAAGGAGCGTGATACCGTGGAAGGATCCAAAGAGCCTGCCGGGAAGACCATTGCCCTGGCAGGGAACCCCAATGTGGGGAAGAGCACCGTTTTTAACGCCCTGACAGGGCTTCGGCAGCACACGGGTAACTGGGCTGGGAAAACTGTGCGCAGCGCCCTGGGCTGTTGTGTGATCCAAGGGGAGGAGTATCAACTGGTGGACCTGCCTGGGTGCGCCTCGCTGCTGTCCCGCACCGGGGAAGAACGGGTAGCCCGGGAATTTCTCTGTTCCGGGCAGGGGGACGCCATGGTGGTGGTGTGCGATGCCACCAATTTGCAGCGTGGGTTGGTTTTGGTGCTGCAAGTGCTGGAGGTCACCTCACGGGTGGTGGTGTGTGTCAATTTGATGGACGAAGCCCGTCGCAAAGGCGTGCGGGTAGATTTGGATCGGCTTTCCGGGATATTGGGCGTGCCGGTGGTGGGATGCGCTGCCCGCAGCGGGAAAGGGCTTCCCGACCTGCTGGAGGCAGTGGCTTCCGCGGCCCAGGAGCCGGCGCCTCAGCTGTCGCCTCCCGTGCGGTATCCCCAGGAGGTGGAGGCGGCTGTGGCGAGGCTCGTCCCGCTGCTCCGCCGCCAAGGGGAGAAAAATCCCCGGTGGCGGGCGCTGCGCCTGTTGGAAGGGACGGAAACCACTGCCTCCCCCCAGGTTGCCGCACTGTTGGAAGGCGCCTGGGACAGTTGCCCGCAGGAGTCTTTTGGGGAGGCCATTGCCACGGCCCAAGGCAACGCTGCTGGGGATTTGGCCCGGCGGGTGGTCACCGGACTGGAGCGGGGATACAGCCCCCGGGACCGGAAGCTGGACCGGCTTTTCACCGGCAAGCGGACGGCGTTTCCTGTGATGGCCCTGCTGCTTTTTGTGGTTCTGTGGCTGACCATGGTGGGGGCCAATGTGCCCTCCCAGCTGCTAAGCGACGGCTTTGCCCAGCTGGGTGTGTGGCTGCGGGAGCTGTTCCAGCAGGCGGGGGCGCCGGGCTGGGTCACCGGCCTGGTGGTGGATGGCGTCTACACCACCCTCACTTGGGTGGTGGCGGTGATGCTGCCGCCCATGGCCATCTTTTTCCCCCTGTTCACCCTGCTGGAGGACCTGGGTTACTTACCCCGCATGGCTTACAACCTGGACCGGTGTTTTCAGGACTGTGGGGCCTGCGGCAAACAGGCGCTGACCATGTCCATGGGGTTTGGCTGCAACGCTGCCGGGGTGGTGGGGTGCCAGATCATCGATTCCCCCCGGGAGCGGCTGATCGCGGTGGTGACCAACGCCTTCACCCCTTGCAATGGGCGGTTGCCTTTGCTCATCACCCTGACCGCCCTGTTTTTCGCCGCCGGGGGCGGGCTGTCCCAGGCGCTGTTTTTGGCGGGGCTGCTGGCGATCTCCTTTGCCATGACCCTGGCCGCATCCGCCTTGCTTTCCAAAACCGTACTGCGGGGGGTGCCCTCCTCCTTCACCTTGGAGATGCCCCCTTACCGGCGGCCCCAGGTGGCCCGGGTGCTGGCCCGCTCCGTGCTGGACCGGACCCTGTACGTCCTGGGACGGGCAGCAGCGGTGGCCGCCCCGGCGGGGGTGGTGATCTGGTGTATGGCCAATATGACCATTGCCGGGGAGAGTTTGCTTTCCCACTGTGCCGGTTTCCTGGACCCCGCTGCCCGGCTGTTTGGCTTAGACGGGGTGATCCTTTTGGCCTTTGTGCTGGCCCTGCCCGCCAATGAGCTGGTGCTGCCCCTGATCCTCATGGCCTACTTAGCCCAGGGCACCCTGGTGGATACGGGAGAGCTGACCATGCTCCAGGGGCTGCTGGTGCAAAATGGCTGGACTTGGGTGACAGCGCTGTGCGTCATGGTGTTTTCCCTGTTCCATTGGCCCTGTTCCACCACTTGCTGGACCATCTGGAAGGAAACTAAAAGTTTCCGCTGGACGGCCTTGGCTTTCCTACTGCCCACTGCTTTTGGACTGGTGTTGTGCGGGCTGATTGCCGCCCTTGCCCGATTCGTGGGCTTTTAAAGCCCGGGCAGGCGCATCTGGAAATTGACAAAATCCCCGGGATGGGGTATGATAGGGCCCGTTGGGACTCCGGGTGCCCGCGGGCCTTTTCTCGCGGCCGAACATAGGAACGGGGTGAAATTCCCCGGCGAACCCGTCGCCGTGATGGCAGAGGGGCGCTCCATAGACCACTGGGCAGTTGCCTGGGAAGGCGGAGCGCCCTGTTTGATGCCTCAGCCGAAAGACTTGCCCGGAAAGGCCGTACCAGAGCCACGGGTTCTTGGCGTATGGTACAGGAAGGGCTGGGAGAGAATCCCCGGCCTTGTTTTCCTGCCTGCCTCCAAACGCTTGCGCCAGGGCGTTAGGGGGCGGGCGCCGTCCCTCAAATCTAAATTCTTTAGAAATGAGAGGAAACAAACATGAAACACAATCATCTGATCCGCCGGGGCGCCGCGCTGCTTTTGAGCCTTGCCCTGGCCCTGACCATGCTGGCCGGCTGCTCCAATGGGGGCAATTCTTCCACTTCCCAGTCCAGCGAATCCTCCGGCAGCATCGTTTCCCAAGTGGAAGAGAGCAGCGAAACTTCCCAGCTGAAGCCTGAACCCCGCACCTCAGAAGAGCCCGGGGAAGAGGACGCCTCCCAGGCAGACGCCGAAACCAAGGAGATCACCCTGAAGGTGGTCCACGGCGACGGCAGCGAGAAGGAATTCCCCGTCTCCACCACCGCTGAGACCCTGGGCGAGGCTCTGGAAGCCGAGGGCCTGATCGCTGGCGAGGAAAGCTCTTACGGCCTGTTTGTCACCACCGTGGACGGCGAAACTGTGGACGAGGGCAATCAAGAGTGGTGGTGCCTGACCAAAGGCGGCGGAATGGTCACCACTGGTGTGGATTCCACCGAGGTCAGTGACGGAGACGTGTACGAACTCACCTTTACTGTAGGCTACTAATGAAAAGCCGGTTGATCAGCCTGTGCCTGATGGCCATGATGGGCACGCTGCTGGTGGTTTCCAAAGAGGCCCTGGCGTTTTTGCCCAATGTAGAGCTGGTGAGCCTGTTGACCATCCTCTTCACCTTGGTGTTTGGAAAACGGACAGTGGGCGCCCTGGCGGTGTTTTTGCTGCTGGAGGGCGTGCTCTACGGCTTTGGCACCTGGTGGGTGATGTACCTGTACATCTGGCCGCTGCTGGCGCTTTTGACCTGGTTGTTCCGGTGGATGAAGCACGCTTGGCAGTGGGCGATCTTTTCGGGGCTGTATGGGTTGGCCTTTGGCACCTTGTGCTCCCTTTTCTACCTGCCGGTAGGCGGGCTGAAGATGGTCATTGCGTGGATCATCAGTGGGCTGACCTTTGACCTTGTCCACGCGGGGGGAAACTTCCTTCTGGCGCTGCTTTTGTACCACCCCTTGCGCAAGGCCTTGGACCAACTGGAAAAACGGTTGCCGAAAAACCCGAAAAGCGTTTCAGCGAACCAATCAAAATAGGGTCCTCCGGCGGACAGTGTTGCCGGGGAACCAGAGAAGGGCCTGCTGCCAAGTGCAACAGGCCCTTTTTCATAGGGCGGCCACAGGGCCGCCCCGCCTGGGAGGGGTCAGGGGTTCAGCACCCACACCCCGGCGTTGAGATACCCGGCAAAGGCCACCCACACAAGATAGGGTACCATCAGCCAGCCGGCAGCGGGGACCTCTTTGAAAAAGCGCAGGGTGCACAATAGGATCAGCAGCCACAGGGCCAGCAGCCAGAAAAACGCCAGGGCATAGTTTTGCAGGTTGAAAAAGATCAGCGTCCAGAAAAAGTTGAAGAAAAGCTGTGCCCCGTAAAGTGCCAGGGCACCGTTCCTGCCGGTGCTGTCACGCATCCAGACAAGATAGGCCGCAATGCCCATCAGAACAAACAGCACGGTCCACACCACAGGGAAGACCCACCCTGGCGGGGAGAGGGGAGGTTGTTTTAAGTTCCCATACTGTTCCATAGACCCCTGGGTCAGCAGGGCGGAGAGCCCGCCCACCCCCAGGCTGATTGCAAGGCTTATCAGAAGCGGCTTTAACTTGACCATGGCGCCCATCCTTTCTCGCTGGTTCATTCTAGGGCAGTATATGCGCCGCCTGTTACAGGTAGGACTGCATATCCTGGGCCAAGTGGGACTCCAGGCCGATCAGACGCTTGGCAATGTCCTTGGCCTGCTCTTCGGCGGCCTCATACTGGTTGAGATACCGGTTTAAGGACTTCACCCCCATGTTGCACCCATCGGTGATCAGGTCGGCTACGGTCTTGTCGCTCTCCTCCAGGGTGAGCATCACGTTGGTTTTCATCCAGGACATCCCCTTGGCAACAGGGCTGGGTTCTTTTCCCTCGTCCCCATACCGGGCCAGCATGGCGTGGGTTTCATCCCCCAGCTTGCCGTGGGCTTGGCGGCTTTTTTCCAAAGAGCCCCGCAGTTCCTGGCTTTTCACCTTGGGGAGCACGTCATCGATGGAGCTCACCCCCATTTTGATGCCGGAGTTGCACTCCCGGAGCAGCTTGATGGTATCTTCTTCGATCATAGAGATCCCCCTTTGTATACAGTGTTCAAAAGCTATTGTGCCCGGTATCTTGGGGGATATTCTGCAAAAAGGAAAGGCCCTCCCAAGGGAGAGCCTTTTTGCTTGTTACAGTTTCAGGGGGATGGCTTCTTTAGGGGCCAATTCCTGGCCGATGTTCAAGATGTGGTCACCGATCCGCTCAAAGTCCGTGAGCATTTCAGAATACAGGGTGCAGGCTTCGTCAGAGCAGGCGCCTTCCCGCAGGCGCGTCATCTGGTTCTGGCGGAAGTCCAGCGTCATGTCGTCGATCTTCTGCTCGAAGCTTTCGATGGCTTTCAGGGCGTCTTCATCTACGCGGCTCATATCGCCCAAGGAGCGGATGGCTTCCAAACTGGTTTCCCGCATGGACTGGATCTCGGCCTTGGCCTTTTGGGAAAAACCGATGTGCTTTTGCTCCAGCAGCTGTGTGTATTCGCAAATGTTTACCGCATGGTCGCCGATGCGTTCCAAGTTGGTGGAGATCTTGAAGAATGCGCTGATCTGTTCCGAGTCTTGGGGGTTTGTCTCAAACACAATGATGTGGGAGATATACCGGGAGATCTGCTGGTTCAAATAGTCGATGTATTCTTCGGTTTCCTCCACCTGTTCCAGCCGGGCAGGGGAGCCCTCTAAAACAGCTTGGAAGCTTTCGTCCACGTTTTTCAAAACCATTTCCGCCATCCGGGCCAGTTCCCGCTGAACGCCGTTGATCACAATGGCGGAGGTGCCCACATGATGCTCTGCGGAGAGCTGGTCCACCGGCTTGATGTACAGCAGCTGATGGACGCCGTTTTCCAAAGCTTCGGTGGGCTTTTCCGGCAGGATGCGGGTGGCCAGCTTTGCCAGGTACCCGCCAAAGGGCAGCAAAAGCAAGGTGGTGACAATGTTAAACAGAGTGTGCATATTGGCGATTTGGGCTGAGGGGCTGCCCGGGGTCCAGCTGGATACCCAGTCGGTGAGGGGCGAGAAGATGCAAATAACGGTGAACAACACTGTCCCGAAAATGTTGAACATCAAGTGGATGATGGTGGTGCGTTTGGCGTTGCGGCTGGTGCCCACAGAGGCCAACACTGCCGTGATGCAAGTGCCGATGTTCTGGCCGAACAGCACGAACACCGCGTTGGACAGGCCAATCACCCCGCTGCTGGCCAGGGCCTGCAAAATGCCCACCGAGGCAGAAGAGGACTGGATAATAGCCGTGAATACCGCGCCGGCCAAAATGCCAAGCACAGGGTTGCTGAACTGGGTGAGCAGGTTAACGAAAGCTTCCGACTCACGCAGCGGCGCCATGGAGGAACTCATCATGTCCATGCCAATGAATAAAATGCCTAAACCGGCAATAATCTGTCCGTAATATCGGACAGATTGCTTCTTGATGAACACTACCAGCACCACGCCGATAAAGGCGAACAGCGGGGCGATGGCGCCCACGTCTAAGGCGATGAGCTGGCCGGTGATGGTGGTGCCGATGTTCGCACCCATGATTACCCACACAGCTTGGC
>URKX01000001.1 GCA_900548545.1 uncultured Oscillospiraceae bacterium | reverse complement strand
CTATGAAAATAATAATACTAGCTATTCCAAGAAAACACTGGAATATGGAAACTAAACCATTATCCACCGCATTTCCACCAGATATTACAGAATGAAGCACCTCGGCAGAAACTCCTAAGGTAACAGATAACATCATTATTCCTTTAATGATAATAAAGATTGTTTCAATTTGAAAATATCCAAAAGGACGTTTTTCAGATATCGGTTTATGAAAGAGTGGGGTAAGGAACAAAAGCAACGCAATAAATACCAATTCTGCCGTATCATATACTGCATCGGTTAAAGATGACTGTGAATGACTGTATATTGCAAAAATAAATTCCAAAACCGCAAATAGAAGCCCTGAGAAAAAGGACATTTTTAAAATTAACTTTTCTTTTTTTTCGGTTACCATATTATCACACCCTTGATTATTACACCTGCGCTTTAAATTGCTATAAATAACCAAATTTTATCCATTCAAACTTTCATCTCCAAACTATCATCTCATATATTTTTAAAATTCTATCATATTCCTCTTATGAATACAACCTTCACGCTCTGCGGATTTCTGGTTGAAGAAACTAAAAATCTATGGTATTATAATTTCATATTTATTTGAGTTATTGGGAGGCTGTTTCTATGTCTGCATCCGTTTTGCAAATCATTGAGAACGCCATGAACAACTGGCAGCCGCCGGAAGTCCCGGAGGACATCCCCCAGGGGGATATGCCAGGCGACAAGGTGTGGATTGGGCCCCAGTCCATCGAAAAAGCCACAGTGGCTTTCCGGGCCGCGCTGCCCATGCTGAAAGAGGCCCTGGAGGCTAACCCTGCCCACAAAGCCGTGATCTCTGTATCCGGCGGCAGCGGCGTGATGAAAACCTGCGTTTCCGCCCTGCTGACCTACTACTTAACCCAGCTGGGCGTGGGTGCCTACACCATGTCCGGGGACAACTATCCCCGGCGGATCCCTGTACAGAATGACGCCGAGCGGATGCGCATTTTCCGTCTGGGAGGCATCCGGGGGATGCTCCAAGAGGGCGTGTACAACCCCGAAAACGCCGCCACGTTGAAAGAGCTTCAGCTGGCCGACACCGACTCGGAGCCCAAAATGGTGGAGGAACACCCCTGGCTGGCCGCTTACCAGAAAGCAGGCCGGGAAGCCCTCAGCGGCTATCTGGGCACCGACCTGGAGCAGGAGTACGACCAGCTGGAAAACGTGCTGACCCAGTTCAAGGCCGGCCAGGAGAAGGTCTGGCTCAAACGCCTGGGCAATGAGGATGCCGACCTGTGGTACGACGAGAAGGATTTCTCCCAGATCGACGTGCTGGTGTTGGAGTGGACCCACGGCAACTCCGGCAAATTTGAAGGGGTAGATATCCCCATCCTCCTGTCCAGCACCCCGGCGGAAACCCGGGAATACCGGCTGGCCCGCGGCCGCAACGCCAACGCGGACACCGCTTTCATCACCATGGTCATCGAGCTGGAACAGAAAACTTTGGAAGCCCGGGCCCACGCGGCAAAAGTGATCGTGTCCAAATCCTGCAAACTGTTGACCTACGACGAATACAAGCAGCAGATGGCTGCGGGCAGGTGAACGCTATGGAAAAAATCAATTTCGGGCCCATGCTCAACGCCTATCCCGACAGTTTGGGAGGCACCCTTTCCGACACGGTGGAGCTTTTGAAAGACGAACCCGTGAAGGGGGCATTCTCCTCCTTCTACATCCTGCCCAGCCTGTTCAACACAGACCTGGACCGGGGCTTCTCCGTGATCGATTACGGTATCAACGGCGTGATCGCCAAAGCGGAGGATCTCTCTGCCCTGCAAGCCATGGGCGTGGATTTAAAGCTGGATATCATCCTGAACCATATGTCCGTCCAGTCCCCCCAGTTCCAGGACCTGCTCCAAAAGGGCGACGCCTCGGAGTATAAGGACTTCTTCATCGACTGGAACAAGTTCTGGGAAGGCTGCGGCGACATCGACGAAGAGGGCGTCCTGGTTCCCCGGCAGGAGTACATCAAGGATATGTTCTTCCGCAAACCCGGCCTGCCCGTGCTGGTGGTGGAGTTTGCCGACGGCACCAAGCGCCCCTACTGGAACACCTTCTACCAGCAGGTGGACGTGGACGGGAACGGCCGGAAGCACTACCTGGGCCAGATGGACCTGAACATCAACTCCCCCCTGGTGAAGGAGTTCTATCAGCAAACGCTAAAGACCCTGGCAGGCTACGGCGCCAAGATCGTCCGTCTGGACGCCTTTGCCTATGCCCCCAAGGAAGTGGGCGCCAAGAACTTCCTCAACGACCCCGGCACCTGGGATTTCCTCCAGGAGCTCACCGACATGGCCCAGCCCTACGGCATGGCCCTGCTGCCGGAGATCCACGCCAGCTACGAAGAGGGCATCTACCGGGTCATCGGGGACAAGGGGTACATGGTGTACGACTTCTTCCTGCCCGGCCTGCTGCTGGACGCTTTCGAGCAGAAATCCGGCCAGGTACTGGCCCAGTGGGCCAACGAGATCCTGTCCACCGGGATGCAGACGGTGAATATGCTGGGCTGCCACGACGGCATCCCGGTACTGGATTTGAAGGGCCTGCTGCCTGAGGAGCGCATCCAGGGCTTGATCGACACCCTGGTGAAGCGGGGCGGCTTTGTGAAGGACCTCCACGGCGCCAAGAACGTCTATTACCAGGTGAACGCCACCTATTACAGCGCCCTGGGCGAGGACGACCGCCGGATGCTGCTGGCCCGCGCCCTACAGCTGTTCATGCCCGGCAAACCCCAGGTGTGGTACCTGGACCTGTTCGCCGGCAAGAACGACTATGAAGCCATGAAGCGCGCCGGCGCCGGCGGCCACAAGGAGATCAACCGCACCAACCTCTCCAAAGAGGCCATGGCCGAAGGCCTGCAAAAGCCTGTGGTCCAGGAGCAGTTGAAGCTGCTGAAAGCCCGCGCCGCCTACCCGGTGTTTGACAGCGAAGCCAAGATCACCGTGTCCGCCGAGGGCTCTCAAATGCGCTTTGCCTGGGAGTACGCCGGACAGAAAGCCCAGCTGGACGCCGATCTGGCCACCTGCGGCTTTGTGGCTACTATCACCGACCAGGCCACCGGCGAAGAGCTCTTCAAAATGGAACAGTAAACAGCCTTTCCCAAAGGGCGCCTTCGGGCGCCCTTTTTTGTTGGGCGTCCCGCCCGCCCAATGCCCTGTCATCCAAACAAGAACCCCCGGAGAGACGCGCTCTCTGGGGGTTCTCGTTCTGGGGCGCCACGGGCAGCGCATCCCACGCTTTTGTTCTCGTTTACCTCTGCACCCGGTAGACCTTGGTTTCGTAGCTTCCCAAAACCACCGGCCCTTGGGAAGCGCAGCGGTTGTCCAGGTCCACCATGGGCTGCTTCAATACCAGCTCTTGGGGCTCTTTGCTATAGTTGAGTACAAACAGGTATTCTTCTCCCTCTTTCCGGCGCAGGGCAATTTCGCAGGCCGCCGGGATCTGGGCCAATTCCTCAAAGGGTTCCCGGATACCGGTGTACTCCAGCAGGGCATCCACCAACTCCCTGGTGAAGGTGCCTCCAAAGTGGAGCACTTTCCCTTCCCCCGCCTTGGTTTCCACCAGGGCGGGCTCCCCAGCGTAATAGGCGCTGCCGCCGTAACGGGCCAGGACTTTGGCGTCTTCCCCCATACCCTCCAGCACGTCGTTGAACACGCCGGTGGGCAGCAAATGGCCTTCCCACTCCATGGTCACCGGGTCGTCCCCCGGCCCAAGAAGGGTGAACTCTTTCACCGCCGTCTGGGTCAAGTCCGCCAGCAACCCGGGCATGGGCTGCATGACGCACTGGCCATGGACTTCTTTCTGGCCGGTGCGGGCGCCCAGGACCAGAGTGCCCCCCGCCCGGACATAGGCTTCCAGCAGCTGGGCCCGCTGGGAGGTGAGGATCTCCCCATGGGGGTAGATCAGCACAGGATAGGCCAGCAGCTCCTCCAGGGTGGTGGCCTCCGTCAGGTACACCGCGTCCAGGGGGGTGTGGGCCAGCTGGGCTGCCACAAAGATCTCCGTCTCGCTGGGGGTGGACACCCGCCGGTGCCAGTTGTCCACTTTCACGTCAAACACGTTGTCATAGTCCTTTAAAAGCCCCAGGGGCGCCACATAGTCCGCGCCAGCCGCCTCTTGGATGGCCTCCACCCGGGCGTGGATCTGCCGCAGCTCTGCCAGCTTCCGGTTGGGCCGGTTGTCGTAGTCCAGCAGGCCGTGCCAATACATCTCCGTGCCGAACACCGCTGTGCGCCAGCGGAAAAAGCTGATGTAGTCCGCGCCGTGGGCAATGCTCTGCATGGCCCACAGCATCATCTGGCCGGGCTTGGGCACCGGGGCCTCCATGCGGTTGTTCCAGCCGCCCGCCCCGGACTGCTGCTCCATAATGCCGAAGTGGGGGCAGATGGACCGCACTTCCATCAGGTTGCGGCTCCATTTCCGGTCTTTAAGGTTTTTGTCGTGCTTGGGGTCGGCGTCCACGTCGTAGGCAAAGTTGGGGTAGCTGTCGTAGGTGTACACGTCCAGGCACTCCCGGGCCATGCGATGGTTGTCCAGGCTGGGGAACAGCCCGTTGGTGGTGATAAAGTCCCCGGGTTTCCGGTACTTTACCAGGATGTCCCGCTGCATCCGGCAGAACCGGATGGCGCTCTCCGACACAAACCGCAGGTAGTCCAAATGCTGGTGGGGGTTGGTGCCGTCATAGATGGTGGGCCGGGGCACATACACCTGCTCCCAGGCGGTGTAGGTCTGGTTCCAGAACAGGGTACCCCAAGCCTTGTTCAGCTCCTCCAAGGTGCCGTATTTCTCCTGAAGGAATTCCCGGAAGGCCAGGGTATCGCTTTCGGAATAGAACTCATCCGTTTCGCAGTTGAGCTCGTTGTCGATCTGCCAGCCCACAATGCAGGGACGCTTCCCGTAGTGCTGCCCCAGCCACTCCACGATCCGGCAGGACAGCTGCTGGTAGATCTTGGAGTTGTAGTTGTAGTGACGGCGCATCCCGTGGCGGTACAGGGTGCCGTCCCGGCGGGCATTGAGCACCTCCGGGTAGCGTTCCGTCAGCCAGGCGGGCGGGGTGGCGGTGGGGGTGCCGAAGATCACCTTCATCCCCTTTTTCTCCACCAGGTCGAAAAACCCATCCCAAAAGTCAAAGGTGAACACGCCCTCCTCAGGCTCGGTGAGGTTCCAGGCAAATTCCCCCACCCGGATGGTGGTGATACCGTGTTCCAGCATCCTCTCCAGGTCCTGCTCCCACAAAGACTTGTCCCAATGCTCGGGATAGTAACAGGTGCCCAGCTCCAGCTTCTTCCACTGGAAAGTTTGTTGCTGACCCATAACGTCCTCCTCCCGGCCCCAAAGGGCCAAGGTTTTTTCATTTTTCCCCATTATAGCAGAGGCACTTTCGTAAAGCAAGGGAAAAGCTTTTATTTGTACGTACAAATCTATTCAAAAAAATTTACACATCTCCAGGAATTTGTTTCTGGTCTTGGGACAAGATTTCTGGTATACTAATGTAAAAGACCACTCTTTCCTTTTGTAATTGCCTTGTTGGGACCGCTCCCGGGTCAGCGGGAAAATCCAAACCGAAAGCGAAGTGTATGAATGCGGAAAAACTTAAAAGCGAAAACTCTGGAATCCCTTTCCTCGGTCATGCCCATCACAGCCATTGTGCTGGCGCTCAGCTTCACCCTGGCCCCCGAAATGCCTGTGGGGACGCTGATGATGTTCCTGCTGGGGGCCATCCTGCTGATTGTGGGCATGGGCTTTTTCTCCCTGGGGGCCGACATGGCCATGATGCCCATGGGCGACGGCGTGGGCAGCCAAGTGGTGCGCATAGGCAAGCGCTCCCTTTGGCCCATTATCCCCTTGGTGTTCCTGATCGGCGCCTTTATCACCATGGCGGAACCGGACTTGCAGGTGCTGGCAAACCAGGTGCCGGCCGTACCGGACATGGTGATCATCCTCACCGTGGCAGCCGGCGTGGGGGCCTTCCTGGTCCTTTCCGTGGTGAACACCCTGAAGCAGAAATTCTCCCTGAACAACCTTCTGCTGGTATTGTACATCCTTGTGTTCGTCCTGGCACTCTTCATCCCCAAAGAATTCCTGGCCGTGGCCTTTGACGCCGGCGGCGTCACCACAGGGCCGATTACCGTCCCCTTCATCATGGCCCTGGGCATTGGCGTGGCCGCCAACCAGCAGAGCGGGAAAAACACGGAGGACAGCAGCTTCGGCATGGTGGCCCTGTGCAGCATCGGACCGGTTTTAGCGGTGCTGGTGATGGGCCTGTGCCTCAACGGCGCGGAGATCGCCTACACTCCTTTCGCCATTACAGACACTTACACCTCCCGGGAGGCGGGTGTCCAGTTTTTGCAGGGCCTGCCGGAATATATGAAGGAAGTGGCTTTGGGCCTGCTGCCGGTGGTGGTGTTTTTCGCCTTCTTCCAGATCTTCGCCCTGCGCCTGAAAAAAGACGCCCTCATCCGTTTGGTGGTGGGCGTGGCCTACACCTATGTGGGCTTGGTGCTGTTTTTGACCGGCGTCAACGTGGGCTTTATGCCCGCCGGCAACTACCTGGGCGACGCCATTGCCAAGCTTCCCTATAACTGGGTGCTTATCCCCATCGGTATGGTGGTGGGCTACTTTATCGTGGCGGCGGAGCCCGCTGTCCACGTGCTGAACAAACAGGTGGAAGAGGTCACCGGCGGCGCTGTGCCCCAGCGGGCCATGAACTTGAGCCTGTCCATCGGCGTGGCCATTTCCGTGGGCCTGGCCATCACCCGGGTGCTCACAGGCATCTCCATCCTGTGGTTCCTGCTCCCGGGCTACGCCCTTGCCTTGATCCTCTCCCGGAAGGTCCCCAAGATCTTCACCGCCATTGCCTTTGACTCCGGCGGCGTGGCCAGCGGCCCCATGACGGCCACCTTCCTGCTGCCCTTTGCCATGGGCGCCTGCAACGCCCTGGGCGGCGATGTGCTCACCGACGCCTTTGGCATTGTGGCCATGGTGGCCATGACCCCCTTGGTGACCATCCAGTGCCTGGGGGCCTTCTACCAGTGGCGGCTGCACCGCACCGTGGAAGTCACCGAGGCCGAAACCTCGTCCATGCCCTCTGAGGACATCATCGAATTTGACGACGTGTAAGGAGGTAGCCTACCTTGGAACACTTTAAACTGATCATCACCCTGGTGGACCGGGGCAAAGGCGGGAAGGCGGTGGACCTGTACCGGAACCACCACCTCCACTTTGACTTTGCCTGCCTGGGGGCGGGCACGGCCAGCTCGAAGATCCTCAACTATTTCGGCCTGGATGAAACCTTGAAAGAGCTGGTGTGGACCCTGGCTCCCGAAAGCCGCATCCCCCGGCTGCTGGGGGAAGTGCGCCGGGTGCTGGACCTGGATACCCCCGGCAAGGGCATCCTGTTCACCATCCCCCTGACGGGCATCAGTGCCCAGATCCCCCCTGTGCTCATCAAGCCGGAATACGAAGAAACGGAGGAACCCTCTATGGAAAAGAAGAACACCCAGCCCCAGGGCCATCCCTACCAGCTGATATTGACCATTGTCAACCGGGGCAATTCCGACCAGGTGATGGAGGCGGCCCGCACCGCAGGGGCCAAGGGCGGCACTGTGATCAACGCACGGCGGGTGGGCTTTGAAGACGTGCAGAACGTCCTGGGCTTCACCCTCCAGCCGGAGAAGGAGATCGTGGCCATCCTGGTGCCCACAGGGCAAAAACTCCCGGTGATGCAGGCCATCAACCGGGAAGCCGGGCTGAAAACCGACTGCCGGGGGGTGCTGTTCTCCCTGCCGGTGGATGACATCCTGGGGTTACAGGAGCTGCTGTAACCATTCGGACAGCAAGAAACACCCTCCGCTGGCGCGGGGGGTGTTTTTCGCTTTTACCGGGCTTGTTTATTTGCCGGGCTTTGCCTTCAAACGGGCCAGGGCCCGGGCTAGGGCCGCCTGGGTCTGATAATACTCCTGCTGGCTTTGCTTTTGACGCAGCCGCTCCTCTGCCCGGCGTTTGGCCGCCAGGGCGCGGTTCCGGTCAATGTCCTCCGGGCGCTCAATGGTGGCAGCCAAAAGGATCACCCGCTCGGGCATCACTTCCACACAGCCATCGCTGGCCACAGCCATGTGCCACCGGCCCTCTTCATCCTGGAACCGCACGATCCCCGCGGTGATAGCGGTGACCATGGGCTCGTGATTGGGCAGCACGCCGTAAGAGCCGTCCAAGCCAGGCAGGACAATTTGCTGGCAATTGCCGGAAAAGAAGATGTCCTGGGGGGAAACCATCTCCAAATAAAATGTGGACGCCATAGACAGCCTCCTTACGCTTCTTTGCTCTTCTGCCAAACCTCTTCAATGGTGCCCATGTTGTTGAAGCACACCTCGGAAACCTTATCCAGCTCGCCGCCCAAAATGGCCTCAAAGCCCTTGACGGTGTCCTCCACCGCCACATACCGGCCCTCTTTGCCGGTGAATGCCTGGGCCACAAAGAAAGGCTGGGAGAAAAACCGCTGGATCTTCCGGGCACGGGCCACAACCAGTTTGTCCTCGTCGCCCAGTTCTTCCATGCCCAAAATGGCAATGATGTCCTGGAGCTCCCGGTACCGCTGGAGGACTTCCTGGGTCTTCCGGGCCACATCGTAGTGGCGCTGTCCCACCACATCCGGCTCCAGGGAACGGGACGTGGACTCCAGGGGATCCACGGCGGGGTAGATGCCCTGCTCCACGATCTTACGGGACAGCACGGTGGTGGCGTCCAAGTGGGCGAAGGTGGTGGCAGGGGCGGGGTCGGTCAAGTCGTCGGCAGGCACGTACACAGCCTGCACCGAGGTGATGGACCCGTCCTTGGTGGAGGTGATCCGCTCCTGCAGGGCGCCCATCTCGTTGGCCAAGGTGGGCTGGTAGCCCACGGCAGAGGGCAGGCGGCCCATCAGGGCGGAAACTTCCGAACCTGCCTGGACATACCGGAAGATATTGTCGATGAACAGCAGCACGTTCTGATGTTCGTGGTCACGGAAATACTCCGCCATGGTCAGGCCGGTGAGGGCCACCCGCATACGGGCCCCGGGGGGCTCGTTCATCTGACCAAAGACCAAGGCGGTCTTGTTGATGACCCCAGACTCGGTCATTTCACGCCACAGGTCGTTGCCCTCACGGGTGCGCTCACCCACACCGGTAAAAATGGAGTAACCGCCGTGCTCTGTGGCAATGTTACGGATCAGCTCCTGGATCAGCACGGTCTTGCCCACGCCGGCGCCGCCAAACAGGCCGATCTTGCCGCCCTTAGCGTAAGGGGCCAGCAGGTCGATGACCTTGATGCCCGTTTCCAGGATCTCCACGCTGCCGCTCTGATCCGCGAAACCAGGGGCGTCCCGGTGGATGGGCCAGCGCTCTTCGCAGGCAGCCGGGCCCTTGTCGTCGATGGGAGCACCCAGCACGTTGAACATCCGGCCCAGGGTCCCCTCCCCCACCGGCACTTTGATGGGCCCGCCGGTAGCGGTCACCGGCATACCGCGGGTGAGGCCCTCGCTGGTGGCCAGGGTGATGCAGCGCACCGCGCCATCCCCCAGATGTTTCAACACCTCCAGCACCTGGGTTTCCCCGCCGTTGTCCACGGTAAGCGCGTCGTAGATCTTGGGCAGCTTGCCGTTTTCAAACTGAACGTCCACCACAGGTCCCAAAACCTGCAGCACCTTCCCTTGCTTTCCTTCCATGAAAGGGACCCCTTTCTATACGTATCTCGGGGAATCGCTCCCCGGTTCATTTCTCATGAAACTGGCCTTACCCCTGCTTGGTGGCTTCCGCACCACCGGCGATCTCGGTGATCTCCTGGGTGATGGCCCCCTGGCGGGCACGGTTGAACTCCAAAGACAGGGTCTTGAGCATCTCCCGGGCGCTCTCAGAGGCGGAATCCATGGCGGTCATCCGGGAGTTCTGCTCGCTACAGAAGGACTCCACCAGCGCAGCGAACAGATAGCCCCGCAGCACACCGGGCACCAGCACATCCAGAACCGCCTCGGGAGAAGGCTCATAGCGCACCACGTCCCGGTACTGGTCGGCCTCGCTCAAGCCCCGGCGGGCACTGAGCATAGCCCGGTCCAGGGGCAGCAGCTTGATGATCTCTGGCTCCATGCGCACGGCAGAGAAAGAATGGGTGAACACCAGGTACACCTCATCCAAGGCGCCCCGCTCATACAGGTCCACCATGGTGTCAGCGATCTCTTTGGCCCGTTCCAAGGTGGGATCCTGGGCCGTATACATAAACTCCGCGTCAATGGGAATGTTCTTCTTCTCAAAGTAGTGCCGTCCCATCTGGCCGATCAGGAACAAGGTGGGGTCCTTTTTCCGGGCCAGATAGGTTTCTGCCAGCCGCAGCACATTGTGGTTATAGGCACCGGCCAAGCCTTTGTCGCCGGTGACCACGATAAACCCGGTCTTGCGATCCTCCCTGGGGATCTCGTGCCCCTCAATGAACCGGTGCTTCAAATCCGGGGAGTGGCGGAAGATATCCAGCACGGTTTTGGCCAGCTTGTCAAAGTAGGGCTCCACATCGGCAAGCTGCTTCCGGGCCTTCTTCACCTTGGCAGAGGAGATCAGGTACATGGCGTTGGTGATCTTCAGCGTCTGCTGGACGCTCTGCATCCGGGTGCGGATTTCGGTTATGCCTGCCATGTGGCGCTCACCTGCTTTTTATAGGTTTCGCAGCACTCCCGGATGAGCTGTTCCCCTTCGGGGGAGAGCTCGCCGGTGCTGTCGATGGATTCCATCAATTCCGGGTGGGCCTGCTGCACAAAGCCTGCCAAGCCCCAGGCCACTTCCCGGGTACGCTCCACCGGCACATCGGCCAAAAGCTTTTGGGTGGCCGCATACAGGATGACCACCTGCCGGGACACGCTCATGGGATGGTACAGGGGCTGCTTCAAGATCTCCACCAGCCGGTTGCCGTGTTCCAAAGCCTCTTTGGTAGCGGGGTCCAGGTCGGAACTGAACTGGGTGAACACTTCCAGCTCCCGGAACTGGGCCAGGTCGATCCGCAGGGAGCCCGCGATCTTCTTCACAGCCTTGGTCTGGGCAGCGCCGCCCACACGGGACACGGACAGGCCCACATTGACAGCGGGCCGCACGCCGGAAAGGAACAGGTTGCTCTCCAGATACAGCTGGCCGTCGGTGATGGAGATAACGTTGGTGGGGATATAGGCGGACACATCGCCTGCCTGGGTTTCGATGATGGGCAGGGCAGTGATGGAACCGCCGCCGTACTCAGGAGCCATGCGGCAGGCGCGCTCCAGCAGACGGGAGTGGAGGTAGAACACATCGCCGGGGTAGGCTTCACGGCCGGGGGACCGGCGCAGCAGCAGGGACAGGGTCCGGTACGCCACGGCGTGCTTGGACAGGTCGTCGTAGACAATGAGCACATCCTTGCCCTTGCTCATAAAGTACTCGGCAATGGCCACGCCGGAATAGGGGGCAATGTACTGCACCGGGGCAGGTTCGCTGGCAGCGGCGCTGAGGATGATGCTATACTCCATGGCACCTGCCTTTTCCAGGCTGTTGTAGATCTTGGCCACGGTGGAGTTCTTCTGGCCAATGGCCACATAAATGCAAATCACATCCTGGCCCTTCTGGTTCAGGATGGTGTCCACCGCGATGGAGGTCTTGCCGGTCTGCCGGTCGCCGATGATCAGCTCCCGCTGGCCCCGGCCGATGGGCACCATGGCGTCCACCGCCAAAATGCCGGTCTGCATGGGCACGGTGACAGGTTCCCGGGTGACCACGCCGGAGGCTTCCCGCTCGATGGGGCGGGTTTCCGTGGTGTGGATGGGGCCCTTCCCGTCAATAGGCGCTCCCAAGGCGTCGATGACCCGGCCCAGCATCTCTTCCCCGGCGGGGACGTCTGCCCGCCGGCCGGTGCGGCGCACCAAGCAGCCTTCCTCAATGCCCTCTTCCGGGCCCAGGATGGCACAGCCCACGCTGCCGGTCTCCAGGTTCATGGCCAGGGCTTTCACCCCGTTTTCAAATTCCAGCAGCTCGCCGTACATGACGTTGTCCAAGCCATACACGGTGGCGATCCCGTCGCCCACCTGAACGACGGAGCCGGTTTCACTGACCTGAGTTTTCCCCTCGTACTGGGAAATTTCTTCTTTCAGTATGGATACGATTTCTTCCGGTTTGCCGTTCAAAGCTTATTCCCTCTCTTTCAGCGAGCGCCGCAGGCCCCGCAGCATACTCCGCACACTCTTGTCATAGGTGACGCCTTCCAGCTGGACGACAAAGCCCCCCAGCAACTGGGGGTCCACCACCACCTGGAATTCCACTTTGGAAAGGCCGCGGCGTTTTTTTAGCGCCTCCCCGACCCGTTCCAAGTCCTCCGGGGAAGGCTCCCGGGCACAGGTGAACACCCCTTGGGCCCCGCCCTCCGCCTTCAGCTTCAGCTGGTGATACCGTTCTACCACAGCAGGCAGCAGCGAAAGCCGTTCCCGGCGGCACAGCAGCCGGAAAAAGCTCAAAAGCACAGGATCATCCCCCTGACCCAGCAGGCGGCACAGCACCCTGTCCTTTTCCGCAGCGGGAATGCAGGGGTTTAAAAGCGCCTCCCACAGGGCGGCGTTTCCGGTGAGCAGCTGAGCCCCAGCGCACAGGCCCTCCTCGTTGCGGGTCAGCTCAAACAGCGCCAAGGCATAGCGGTCTTCCAGGGTCCTCATAGCTTGTCACCGTCCGCTTCCGAAAGGAAGGCGTCTACCAGCTTGCGGTCCGATTCTTGGTCCAGCTCCTTTTGGGAGAGCTTGGAGGCGGTGAGCAGCACCAGCTCGGTGACATTTTCCTGCACGCCTCGGAGCATATCCTCCCGCTCCCTCTCCATTTCCGCGCGGGAGCGTTCCTTTTCCTTTTGGGCGTCCTGCTGGGCGGCGCTCAAAATGGAACTGTACTCCTGCTGCCCCCGGGCCTTCGCCTCGGAAACGATCTGGGCGGCCTGGGCATGGGCGCCTTGCAGTTTCTCCTCATACTGCGCCGTCAGCTCGTGGGCCTTTTGCTTTTGGTCTTCCGCGTCCTTCAGGTTGTTTTCAATCTCCGCCGTGCGGCTTTCCATCATTTCGGTGATGGGCTTAAAGAGGAAACGCTTCAACAGCAGGAAGAGCACCAGAATATTTACGATGGTCCAAACAAGGTCCCAATTCAAATTCAACAGGCTCACGCCAACGCGCCCCTTTCCCGTGTTTTTTTCCGTTCCCTTTTAGGAGAACAAAATGAGCATAATGCCGATGACCAGGCCGTACACCGCGGTGGCCTCAGCCAAAGCGCAGCCGATCAGCAGGCTGCTCTGGATCTTGTCGGCTGCCTCAGGCTGGCGGGCAATAGCATCCACAGCCTTTGCGGTGGCAAAGCTGATGCCCAGGCCAGCGCCAATACCGGTGAACACTGCAATAGCGGCTCCTAATGCGATAGACATACAAAATCGACTCCTTTAAAATAAATTCTCTCCTATTTTTATGAAGAACGGGAACACCCGTCCATTCCAAGGGAAGCTGGTCACTCCATGGTTTCCTGGGTGAACATGGCGGTGAGGAACACAAACACCACCGCCTGGATAATACCGTCGAACACATCGAAATACAGGCTCATCGCCATGGGCAAAATGGCTGGGATCGCCAGCTTCAGCAGCTCCATGATGATGAAGGCCCCCAGCACATTGCCGAACAGCCGCATACACAAAGACAGCGGCCGGATGATGATCTCCATCACATTGATGGGCAGCAGCATGGGGTTGGGCTCCAAAAACTTGTGCAGCCCTCCCTTGAGGCCCTTATACCGGAAGCTGGAGCCGTATATCAGCCCGCAGCTCATCAGGGCCAGGCCCGCGGTGACATTCAGGTCTTTGGTGGGGGGCGTGATACCGAACATCCCCACCATATTGGCCACGCCCAAATACAGGCCAATGGTGCCAAAATAGGGCGCAAAGCTCTTCCAGTGCTCGCCCATATACTTTTTCGCAAAGTTGTTCATAAAGCCCACATACAGCTCTGCCACCAGCTGGCGTTTGCCAGGGACTTTTTTCAAATTCCGCGTTAAAATGATGGACAACACCACCAAAAAGGCCATGATCCCCCAGGTGATGACCACCGATTCCCCCACAGGGATACCCCCGAAAACGGGGATGGTAAACGCGGTTCGGTTGTTCAACTCCTCAACTAGTTTGTCGCGGATCCCTTCCAAAGAACCACCCTCTTGCTCGTGAAACAATGTAAAAAAAACCCTTAAATTTTTGGAAAAAGGGAAACCCTGCTTTCGCTATTCCCCCCATTTTTTAGAATACACCTTCCCATTTTCCATGTCAAGCTTACGTAAAACAATTGTATATGCAGCTAAATTGTTTTCTCCCATGATAAAAAAATCTGTCAGATTGCGGGCTGGCAGCCCCTCTCGCCCCCAGGCTTGATATCTTTCCGCAAACGCAAGAAGGGCGGGACTTTCGTCCCGCCCCCCTTGCTTGAAAAAGGAGATTTATGAAAAAGAAACTTGTACTCAAAACATTAATGGGAATTCGACGCGCCGCTCAACCCAGTGTTCTCTGAAAGCGCCAGCTCGATCTCCACGTTCTTGCCGGTGGAGTAGCGGTACACCGTGAGCTTCACGGTATCACCGGGCTTCTTGTCAGCAATATAGGCAGCAATGGTATTGGCACTGGTCACCTGGGTGTCGTCAATAGCGGTGATGATGTCGTTGGCCTGCAGCCCGGAACGGGCAGCTTCCTCACTGCTGACTTCACCCACCAGGAACCCGGAAGGCACGTTGTTCCACGCAGCTTGCAGGGCGTTCAGGTAGTACCCGGTGATACCCAGCATGGGACGGTCTTTCACATAACCATATTCCATCAGGTCGGTGACAATGGGCTGCACCGTGTCCGCGGGGATGGCAAACCCAAGGCCTTCATATTCCGTGGCGGAGATCTTGGAAGAGTTGATGCCCACCACACGTCCGTTCATGTCCACCAGAGCGCCGCCGGAGTTGCCGGGGTTGATGGCCGCATCGGTCTGGATGCAGTTGACGGTGTAACCGGTTTCACTGTTGGTGACAGGGCGGTTCAAAGCGGAAACGTAGCCAAAGGTCACGCTGGAGCTCAACTGTAAGCCGCCGGGGTTGCCCACTGCCATCACTTCGTCGCCCACCTGCAAATCGGAGGAGGCGGCAAATTCCGCAGCAGTCAGGCCAGTGGCCTCAATCTTGATCACAGCCAGGTCGGTCTGGGTATCCTCACCCACCAAGGTGGCCTCGTAGGAAGCGCCGTCGGAGGTAACGACCTCCAGCTTGCTGGCACCGTCGATCACATGCTGGTTGGTGACGATATACCCATCTTCGGAGATGATGATGCCGGAGCCTTCCCCGGCCAGGGAACCAGCGGAATTGCTGTCCCCGGCGGAATTGTTGAAGAAGAACCCCTGGGTTGTGATCTGGTAGTTCTGGATGCACACCACAGAGGGGATCACCTTCTGGGCGGCTTCCTGACGGGTAACGCTGTCAGCGGAGACCACATTGCTGGTGTCCTCACCGCTGTCCGCGTTTTTATACAAAGTAAAGGCTGCCGTTTTACCGGAGCCGGTACTCTCCACATTGACCACGCCCGTTTGGATCAGCGCGGCAAAGATGCCCACCGACGCAAAGGAAACCATAGCGCAGCACAGCACCGCGGCCACTGCCCGCAGGGCAAATTTCTTTGCCTTTTTGACGTCCCGGGGCTTTTTGGCCTTGGGGGGCTGGGCGGGGGTGTAATAAGGGACGTTGTTCTGCTGCGGTGAGCCATTCCAAGTGTAGGTGCTTTGTGACTGGCTGCCATACTGCCAACCGGTCTGGGTGGGATAGGGCGTCTGCTGGCCCTGCCCGCCATAGGAGGCGCCATCCTGGCCGGCGGCGCCCGTTTCAGGAGCGCGCTCCTTTACCTGATCCGCTGTGTAGTGATACTCCGCAGAGGACTGGGTGGAAGCTTCCTGAGGGGCGTTTCCCTCGTTCTCATTATTTTGACGCAACGGGTCGTTGGTGTTGTTCTTTTGGTTGGTGTCATAGGGATCGTTATACATAAACCATTGCTCCTTTCCAAAGCAAAGCGCTGGGCTAAAAAATTCACACAAGGGCTTTTTCTTTCCTTCTTCCCTTGTTGTGCCTTTATTATCCCCTGGCTATGTGAAAAGGATGTGAAGGCTTATGGGTTCTTCCATGATTTTTCAAAAAAAATTTTGAAACGCTTTCCCGGCAGCCCGGGCCGGAAGTCATCCCAGTTTTTCCAACAGGCGGCTTTTCTTCAACGCCATCCGCACAGCCGCGTACAGCGGCACGGATACCACCACGGCGATCACGGCGTTCACCCCTGAGGTGACGGCCTTTGTGCCCACAGCTGCCAACACCGGCACCAAAGTGTTGCCCAGCAGCAGCCCCTCAATGAAGCTTTTGCCCAGGTACAACACCATGTAGGCAGCACTGCCCGCCACACCAGCCAGGATGTTCTGGCCGTGGCGTTCTGCCCGGCTTCCGCCGGCATAGGCCACCCAGCCGCACACAGCGGCCAGCAAAAACTTGAACGCGAATGTAAAGGGCGCCGAGGCGATATACGCCGGGTTGGTCAAGTCGTACAGGGCGGAGCCAAGGCCCGCCGCCAAACCGCCTGCCAAAGGTCCCAGCACAAAGCCGGAAAGCAGGCAGAAGATATTCCCCAGATGGATGCGGGTCACATCCCCAATCGCCACCGGGATGGGCACGCTGAGCATACTGGACACAAACACCAGGGCGGCAAAAACAGCCGTCAAGGTAATGCGGTAAATGGCTTTCTTATCTTGTGCCATAGAATCCTCTTCTCTCTGGGCGCGGCCCTTTAACCGAAAAGGACACGGGCCACAAGTGTATTATACACCACTTCGACAGGTTTCGCCAGTGGTTTTTTCCATATTTTCCGGGCTTTTTCCTTAAATGCGGGCCACACCGGAATCCCGGGCAGCCTGGGCCACGGCTTTCGCGACGGCGGGGACTACCCGCTTGTCAAACGCGGAAGGGATAACGTTCTGCTCAGAAAGCTCTTCTTCGGGGATGAGATCCGCCAGGGCCTTGGCAGCGGCCACCTTCATCTGGTCGTTGATCTCCTTGGCCCGCACGTCCAGAGCGCCCCGGAAAATACCGGGGAAAGCCAACACGTTGTTGATCTGGTTGGGGTAGTCGGAGCGGCCGGTGCCCACCACCCGGGCCCCGGCGGCCAATGCCTCTTCCGGAAAGATCTCCGGGGTGGGGTTGGCGCAGGCGAACACCACGGCGTCCTTGGCCATGGTCTTCACCATGTCCCCGGTGAGGACCCCCGGCGCGGAGAAGCCCATAAACACATCCGCCCCTTGGATCACATCCGCCAGGGTACCGGACTTCCGCTGGGGGTTGGTTTCTTCCGCCAGCTTTGCCTGGGCAGGGGTCATGCCAGGCAGGCCGGGCACCAAAGCGCCGTTTTTATCGCAGACCACCACGTTGCGCAGGCCCAGGGCCATGAGCAGCTTGGTGCAGGCCGTGCCGGCGGCACCGGCGCCGTTGACCACCGCGCTGACCTCTTCGATCTTCTTGCCCACCAGCTTCAGGGCGTTGAGCATGGCGGACACCGTGATCACGGCGGTGCCATGCTGGTCGTCGTGGAACACGGGGATATCCAGGCGCTCCTTCAGTTTGGCCTCCACTTCAAAGCAGCGGGGGGCGCCGATATCCTCCAGGTTGATACCGCCAAAGGAGCCGGCGATCAGCTCGATGGTGCGGACGATCTCGTCCACATCCTTGGACCGCACGCAGATGGGGAAGGCGTCGATGCCCGCAAAGGCCTGGAACAGGGCGCACTTGCCCTCCATCACAGGCATACCGGCCTCGGGGCCGATGTCCCCCAGGCCCAGCACCGCGGTGCCGTCGGTGACCACTGCCACCAGGTTTCCCCGGCGGGTGTATTCGTAGGACTTGTCCACGTCCTTTTGGATCTCCAAGCAGGGGGCCGCCACGCCGGGGGTGTAAGCCACCGACAGGTCCTCTTTATTCCCCAGCACACAGGGGGTGGTGACACGGATCTTCCCCTTCCATTCCCGGTGCATTTCCAAAGCTTTCTGCGCGTAATCCACAGTGCGTCCCTCCATTTTTATTCCGCTTTTTCTTGGATTATAACACGGCTTACCCGCCCGCGCAAGAAGCCCGCTTGATTTTCCTACCCCATCTCTCTATAATAGAGCCATACTTTCCCTGGGAGGGACGTTTCATGAACCAGCCACAGCGGCGCTTTGACGCCTGTATTTTCGATTTAGACGGCACCCTGGCCAACACCCTGCACTCCATCGCCCACTTTGGCAACGCCACCCTCAAAGAGTTTGGCCTGCCGCCCATCCCGGACGAGGACTACAAAGCCCTGGTGGGCAACGGCGCCGACGTGCTGATGCGCCGGATGCTCCGCACCGTGGGGGCCCAGTTCCCCGAGGGGAAGATCCGCCAATTCCGGGCCTTTTACGACCACTGTTACGAAGGCGATCCCATGGCCCTGGTGGCGCCCTACCCGGGCATTTTGGAAACCCTGCAGGCCCTGAAGGAGCAGGGGATGCAGCTGGGGGTGCTGTCCAACAAGCCCGATAACATGGCCCAGTACATTGTGGGCGACCTGTTCGGAGGGCTGATCCACCAGGCCCATGGCCAGCGGGCAGGCATCCCCACCAAGCCCGACCCCACAGCTGTGCTGCACATAGCGGCGGACTTTGGGGTGGACCCCAGCCGGGTGCTTTATGTAGGGGACAGCGGCGTGGATATGCAGACAGGCCGCAACGCCGGGATGCACCCCTGCGGCGTGCTGTGGGGCTTCCGCGGGGAACAGGAGCTGCGGGAAAACGGCGCAGAATTCCTGGCCCGCACCGCTCAAGAGCTTTGCAGCATCGCACTTTCCGAATAAAGCAAAAAAAGGACATCCGCCGGATGTCCTTTTTTTATGGGCTCAGTCCTCCTTGGGCACGCTCTGGTTGAACTTATCCAGCGCCAGGGCAGCCACAACGCCCACCACGATGCACACCACGTTGGCCGCCGCAACGCCGATCCCTGCGGTGAAGCTCCCAAAGGGGATGATCACCAGGGTGGCGGCCACCACGATGCCCACAATGGCGTGGAAGGCAAGGTTGTAGAAATGGGTGAACAGGGCGTCAATGGCCTTGGCAAGGCACAGGATGGTGACCACCGCGCCGATCCCCGCAGGGAGCAGCACCTGGAAATCCAGGCTGCCAATGCCGTCCACCAAGGGGGTGTACAGCCCCAGGGGCATCAGCAGGGTGGAAAAGCTCATGCCGGGGGCGATGATGGACAAGGCCATGCAGAATCCGCAGAACAGGTACCATCCAAAGCTGGGCAGGATGGTCACCGAAAGCACGTTCAAAGACAGCAGCAGGGAAAGCACCAGGACAAACGCCACCCCGGCGGAAATCCAGCTGCCCTTGGTGCGGCCCTGCTCCCCGGCCTCCCGCAGCAGGGAGGGCAGCATCCCGCCGATGAGGCCCACAAACAGGCACACGCTCTGGTCGGGGTATTTTTCCAGGAAAAAGGCCAGCACCTTGGCCACGCCTAAAAAGCCCAAAGCTGCCCCCACAATCACCGGCAGCAGCTTGGGCACATGGGTTTTAAACTTTTTCAAGGGGCTGGAAAGCAGCTCCATCACCGGCTTGTAAATGCCGAACACCACGCACAGCACGCCGCCGGAAATGCCCGGCAGCACGGCCCCCACGCCAATGAGCATCCCTTGCAGCACCCGCAGCACCAGGCGGAGAACGCCTGTGTTTTTCTCTTTCATGGAAAATCCCCTTTCTGTTTTGGGAAAATGGCGGCCAGGCCGCATTTGCTTATTATAAGATACTTTCCCGCCCAGTTCAACCGAAAAAAGGCGCCAATCCCATTTTTTAGGAACTTGTAAGATTTCCCCCGCCCCTGGGGAATGCCCTAAAAAGCCTCCCCGCCAGCCCCAGGCGGTTTGGCACAGAAACCCACAGGCCGTTGACAGCCCCCTGCCGCGGGCTTATAATCGAAGGAGTTTTCAGGATAGGAGGGAGGACCATGGCACAACAAGTGGTGGGGCGGTTTGCCCCCACACCCAGCGGGCAGCTGCACCTGGGCAACCTGTTCTGCTCCCTGATCGCCTGGCTGGCGGCAAAGTCCCAGGGAGGGAAGATCCTTTTGCGCAGCGAAGACCTGGACGTGGAGCGCTCCCGGCCGGAATACGCCCTACAGGCCCAGCGGGACCTGGAGGCCCTGGGGCTGTTTTGGGACGAGGGCGGGGACCGCTCCGGCCCCCATGCCCCTTACGACCAAAGCCGGCGGTTCCCGTTTTACCGCACCCAGTTGGAACGTTTGGAAAGCCAGCGCCTGGTGTACCCCTGCTTTTGCAGCCGGGCCCAGCTCCATGCCGCCAGCGCCCCCCACGCCTCCGACGGGGAAACCATCTATGCCGGCACCTGCCGGGGCCTCTCCCCCCAAGAGGCGGCGGAACGGTCCAAGACCCGCGCCCCGGCCCTGCGGCTGCGAGTGCCGGAGGAAACCATTGCCTTCACCGACCTCCACTACGGCCCTCAACAGCAATACCTGCCCACCGGCTGCGGGGATTTCATCCTCCGCCGCTCCGATGGGGTCTACGCCTACCAGCTGGCTGTGGTGGCCGACGACGGCGCCATGGGGGTCACCCAGGTGGTGCGGGGGCGGGACCTGCTGCCCTCCACCCCCCGGCAGATCCTGCTGTACCGGCTGCTGGGCTGGCCTGTGCCGGAATTTGGCCACACGCCCCTGCTCCTGGCGCCGGGGGGCCGGCGGCTTTCCAAGCGGGACGGCGACCAGTGCCTTTCCGGGCTGCTGGAAAAGGGGCTGACCCTCCGGGACGTGGTGGGGCGGCTGGCCTTCCTGGCGGGGCTTGTGGAGGAGCCGGCCCCCGCCACCCCGGAGGAGCTGCTGCCCCGCTTCTCCTGGGACAAGCTCCCCCAAGAAGATGTGGTCGTGCCCGCCGGGCTGTTCCCGGGGATTGGATGAGCTTTCTTGGAAAACCTTGGGTTTCTGGCAAAAATTGGCAGGAAAACTTAACAAAAATTTGATAGATTTCTCTTTTCCATTTTGCTATACTGTTCTTGTAACCAAAACAGTGTAAGGGGGTGCGCGCCGTGGCGGCACAAAACCTTTGGCCCTGTCCCATGGCGGGCCCAAATTCTCACCGCAAAATGAAACAGCCGTCCTCTCTGGAGCCGGTGCGCTGCTGCGCCAGCTCTTGGAGATAGACGGCTGTTTTTTCTTTCCAGGAAAGGAGCGATTCCCATGATCCCCTGTCAAGCCACCTGCGGCCGTTACTGTGAAGGCTGCCACAAAAACTGCGCCAAATGGAAGCTTCTGCAAGCCAAAAACCGGATGGACCGGCAAAAGAAAAAGGTGTACTTGGACTATTACAACCAGCTCAACAGCGTGATGCTCCACCAGTTTTTAAAAATGCAGCCCCACGCCTATCACCGCTGACTTACATAGAACTGCCCGGCGCCCCTTCGGGGGCGCTTTTTTTGCGCAAAGAGGGGCTGCCGCGGTTTGCGTCAGCCCCTCCCTGTTTTGGGTATCCTAGGAGAGCCTTCACAGCCTTTGGCGGCGCTCCTTCCCCCTGTCACAGGTACTGATTAAACTCTACTCGTTCCCCATTGGGCCCCAAGATGGTGAAATACCGCACGCCCCGCTCCCAGAAGGGCAGGGACTCGATCCCCTGGCTCACCACCGGATACCCCAGCTGCTGCACCAGGGCATAGGCCCCTTCCACATCGGTGACGTCCAGCGCCAAGTGGTCGACGGCCCCGGACACCCCAGCGGCTTTGCCGTTTTCGTACAGCTCCAGGGTCAGGTCCCCCAGGCGGCAAAAGGCCACATCTTCCCCGGCAGCCTCGTTGCGGGTGCGGTACACCGTTTCAAACCCCAAGCTCTGGTAAAAGCCCAGGCTCTTCTGCAAATCGTTGGTGGGAATGCCCACGTGTTGCAGCCCCTTGCACAGGGCCTTCATCTTCTCTGCCTGTTCCATCTTGCTGCCCTCACTCCTTTAAGGCCGCCACGATCTGGTCGGTCTTCATCCCACGGGAGCCTTTCACCAGCACAGCGTCCCCTTCCCGCAGGGTTTCCTTTAAATAGCCGATGGCCTGCTGGTTGGTTTCAAACCATAGGCCGCCTTCCCCGTAGCCTGCCACGATCTCCTTGGACAGGGGGCCGATGCCCACCAGCACGTCCACGCCCTTTTCCCGGGCGTACTGGCCCACCTGGTAGTGGCCTTGCTGGGAGAAGTCCCCCAGCTCCAGCATATCCGCCAACACCGCCGCCCGCCTGCCGGTGACTTTCCGGCTTTGGAGCACATCCAGGGCGCTGCGCATGGAGTCGGGGCTGGCGTTGTAGCTGTCGTCGATGATCAGCAGCCCGTTTGCCTCCACCACCTGCTGGCGCATGGCCGGGGATTTATAGGCGGAAATGGCCCGCACCGCGTCCTCCGCGGGGACCCCCAGATACCGGGCCACCGCCATGGAGGCCAGGGCGTTGCGCACATTGTGCTCCCCGGCAGCGGGGACGAACACCTCGGTGCGCTCCCCTGCGGGGGACTGGCAGGTGAAAAACGTGCCCTTGTCCGCCTCTTTCAGGGAGTAGGCCCGCCAATCGCAGGTGGGGCCCAGGCCAAAGGTGACCACCTTGCTGCCCAAGGACTCCTTCAGGGTGGGGAGCAGGTCGTCGTCACCGTTGACGAACAGGGCACCGTCCGCCGGTAGATAGTCGGCGATGTGGGCCTTCTCTTTCAAGATGTTCTCCCGGGTCTTCATAAATTCAATGTGGGACACGCCGATGTTGGTCATCACGGCGCAGGTGGGACGCACCACAGCGGCGATGCGGCCCATTTCCCCCGGGATGCTCACGCCCATTTCCACCACGGCGGCGGTGTGCTCTTTCTTCAGGCCGCACACGGTGAAGGGCACCCCGATCTGGCTGTTTTGGTTTCCGGCGGTTTTCAGCACCCGGAACTTGGCCGTCAGGGCCTGGGCCACCATCTCCTTGGCGGTGGTCTTCCCCACGCTGCCGGTGATGCCCACCACGGGGATGTCAAACTGCCCCCGGTACCAGGCCGCCGCTTTTTGCAGCGCCTCCCGGCAGTCCTTCACCAGGACGATGGGCTTCTCCCCCAGAGGGATCTCGTGGTCGGTAAAGGCGGCGGCCGCAGGGCTTTCCAGCACAGCGGGGATGTAGGCGTGGCCGTCGGCCCGCTCCCCGCGGATGGGCACAAACATGGCCCCAACTTTGGCCTCCCGGCTATCCGTGAAGAAAGAGGTCACAACGGTCCCCTCGTCCCCGCAGAGAAGCTTGCCCCCTGTGGCTTTGACAATTTCAGAAATTTTCACTCGCATGAAGTCACCCCGGTGTGATTGTTTTTTCGCGGAAGCTCCCTCAGGCCAGGGAGCCCATGGGATCCCAAGGCTCCAGCTGGGCAGGCTCCTGGCCGTACTCAGCCGCCTGCTGGGGAGTTAGGTATTTCTTGTTCACCACCACCTGGTAGGTGTACTCGGTGAACCAGCTGTCGGTCATCACATAGTAGCCGTCCTCGCCGGCATCCTTGCCCCAGCTGTTCTCCACACGCCAGCGGATGGGCTGGCCGTTGTCGTCCAGATCCACGCCCTGGAACACCATGGCGTGGGTCATCAGGCTCTCGCCGTAATCCAGCCGCTGGGCCTTATCCATGGGGAACCGGGTGCCAAACAGGTCGTCGGCCTTGATGGCTTCCAGGTCCATCACGCCGCCGTCCCGCAGCGAACTCTGGCCCACGTCGCAGCCAAACCACACAGGATGGCCGTCCTGCATCTGGGCGATGGCGGCCTTTTTCAGGTCTTCCACCGGCAGGTTCAGGTACTTCACCGGCCGGCCTTCCACCACGTTGCCCAAAAGCTTCACGGTGTAGGTCTTGTGGTAGGGCTTGTCGGCGGTGGGGGCGTTGATCAGGCTCACATACTCCGACAGGTCCCAGCCCACATACTTTGCGAAGAACTCCTTGCCGGTGATGCCCTCGTCCCGGAGGAACTCCTTCTTCTTGTTGCGCACTTCCAGGGTGAAGGTCTTGGGAGGCTTGCCCAGGGAGATGCACAACATATTGTAGATGGTCTGCATCATCTGGTCTTTCTCCGCCCGAAGCTCTTCCACAGACTTGCCGTTCTGGTGGCCGGCGCGGAGCACGCAGGCAAACTCCCGCAGCTTGCGGGTCATGAAGGTGGTCATCTCCCGGGTGGAGGAGGAGCAAGCCGTTTCGGGCATGGCGTCCTTGGGCACCACGCCGTACTTCTCAATGAGGTTGCAGAACATATCCCACTGGCCGCCGTCGTTCAGGGGGGCCGTCAGCAGGTGGGCAATGACCCGGCCGCTGGTGGGCTCCTCCAGGGTTTCCAAAATGCTCTCCAGGAAGTAGTTGGCCTTTTCCAGCTTGTCGTAGAACAAGGTGTAGTTCTGGGACAGCTCAAAGGTGTCCAGGTCCAGCTTCTTCATCACCGTAAAGCGCATGGTGTTCAGGGCGGCAAACATCCAGCAGCGGCCGCTCTGCTTCTGGTTGGTGATCTTCCCCTGCTCCAGGGAGATGGAGAACTGATGCCGGTCCTGGCGGTACACATCGCCGTTCTGGGCAGCTTTCACCACACCGCAGCTGGTGACGGCCCGCATGGCCACTTGGTTGGCCCGTTCCCCGTCAAAGGCCGCTTCATAGGCGTTCAACTGTTCCAAGGTGATCTTCTTGTCCATGGTCCCACATTCCTTTCCAATACAATTTTACAAATCATTTCTCAAAAGGCAGCCTGCCGGGAAGCCGGCAGGACCCGCCGGTTTCCCTTTAGCCTTGCATCTCTTCCAGCAGCTCCCGGATGACCACCCGCTCGTCAAAGGGGTGCTTCTTCCCCTGGATCTCCTGGTAGTCCTCGTGGCCTTTGCCCGCCAGCACGATGATGTCCCCCTCCTGGGCGTTTTCCAAGCACCAGCGGATGGCTTCCCGCCGGTCGGGGATCTCCAAATACTTGCCGGTGGTTTTGGCCAGGCCGGTCTTGATGTCGTTTAAAATGTCGTGGACGTCCTCAAACCTGGAATTGTCCGCGGTGATGACAGACAGGTCCGCCAAATTGCCGCTGACCTCGCCCATCTCGTAGCGGCGCACCTTGGGCCGGTTGCCGCCGGCGCCAAACAGGCAGATCAGCCGCTTGGGCTCATACTCCCGCAGGGTGGTGAGGATGTTCTCCATGCTCACGGCGTTGTGGGCGTAGTCCAGCAGCAGGGTGTAGTTGCCGGGGACGGGCACAGGTTCCACCCGGCCCTTGACCTTCACCGTGGACAGGCCCTGCTTCATGGCCTCCACAGGGATGCCCAGCTGGTGGCAGGCGCCAATGGCCGCCAAGGCGTTGTAGGCGTTGAACCGGCCGGGGATATCCACCTCGGCGGTAAAGTCCTCCTCCCCGGACACCTCAAAGGCCAGCCCCAAGAACCCAGGACGGTTCAGGTGGCGGCAATCCGCCCCCCGCAGGTCCGCGGGATGGTCGAAGGCGTAAGTCTTCACCTGGCAGGCGTGGCCCTGTAAAATCCCCTCCATGCTGGGGTCGTCGGCATTGAGCACCCCCACTTTACACAGGGAAAACAATTTGGCCTTGCTCTCCAGGTACTCCTGCATATTCTTGTGCTCCACCCCGCCGATGTGGTCCTCGGAGAAGTTGGTGAACACCCCCACCGCGAAGGGGAAGCCATAGACACGCAGGTCCTTCAGCCCAATGGAGGAAGCCTCCATCACGCAATACGCACAGCCCTGGTCAGCCATCTGCCGCAGGTACTTCTGGATATCGTAACTCATGGGGGTAGTGTTGTCGGTTTGGACCAGCTCCTCCCCGATCAGCACCCCGATGGTGCCGATGACACCACACTTGTGGCCCGCAGCCTCCAAAATGGAGCGGATCATATAGGCGGTGGTGGTCTTTCCCTTGGTGCCGGTCACGCCGATCACCGTGATATCCCCCTGGGCAGGGTTGCCGAAAAAGGCGGCGCTCATCAAGGCCAGGGCCTTCCGGGTGTCCTCCACCAGGATCACCTGGGCGCCGGAGGCCTCCACAGGCTCCTCGGCGATCACCACTGCAGCCCCTGCCTGGGCAGCGCCCTGGGCGTATTGGTGGCCGTCGGAGTTGGCGCCCCGCAGGCACACAAACGCACACCCCGGCACTGCCTTCCGGGAGTCGTATACGATATCGGATATTTCCACGTCCTGATACCCCTTTTCAATGGAAAGGGGGGACAACAAACTGCTCAGCTTCATAAAAAGCACTTCCTTTCCCGGGGAAAACGCCCCGGTCTGCCCTGTTAAAAGCACGGGATTATCATACTCTTTTACCAAGTTCTTGTCAATAAAAACGCCAATTTAAGCCGAAATAGCAGAGCTTTCCCGGCTTTACACAGATTTTACCTTTCCCCCCTCCCGCACTTTACATTGTGTGTTTATCATGTATGCCGTAAGGTAACCCAAAAGGACATTCTCAAGAAAAAACAAAAGGAAGGTCATTACCATGAAAAAAGTTTTTTCCGCCATGTTGGCTCTCACGCTGTGCGCCTCCATGCTGGCCGGCTGCGGCGGCAACAACAGCTCCGCTTCTGAGGGCACCGATTCCACTTCTTCCGGGACTTCTTCCGCCGCCCAGGAGAGCAGCCAGGCTGAGGAAAGCAGCGAAGCCAGCGCCGAAGGCACTTCCGCTTCCGGCCCCATCACCGTCATCTCCCGTGAGGACGGCTCCGGCACCCGGGGCGCCTTTGTGGAACTGCTGGGGGTTGAGGATGAAGACGGCAACGACATGACCACTGTGTCCGCTGAAATCTCCAACTCCACCGAAGTTGTGATCCAGTCCGTGGCCGGCAACACCGGCGCCATCGGCTACATTTCCCTGGGCTCCCTGGACGGCACAGTAAAAGGTGTGAAGATCGACGGCGTGGAGCCCACCGCTGAGAACGTGGCTTCCGGCGACTACACCGTGTCCCGTCCCTTCAACGTGGCCACCAAGGGCGAACTGCAAAACGAAGCCGCCCAGGACTTTATGAACTACATCATGAGCGCTGAGGGCCAGGCCGTTGTGGAAGAAGCGGGCTACATCCCTGTAGAAGGCGCCGAAACCTTCACCAGCACCAGCCCCTCCGGCTCTGTCACCATTTCCGGTTCCTCCTCTGTTTCCCCTCTGATGGAGAAGCTGAAGGAAGCCTATGAGGCTGTGAACCCCAACGTGTCCATTGAGCTGCAGACTTCCGACTCCACCACCGGCATGACCAACGCCATCAACGGGATGTGCGACATCGGCATGGCTTCCCGGGAGCTGAAACAGGAAGAGCTGGACCAGGGCCTGCTGAACACCGTGATCGCCACGGACGGCATCGCCATCATCGTCAACAACGATTCCCCCATTGAAGAACTCACTTCCGAGCAGGTGCGGGACATCTACCTGGGCAGCATCACCGATTGGTCCGAGCTGGGCTGATCGAGGCAGACGAACACGGAACACACGAAAGGGCTGTAACCTTACAGCCCTTTTTCTGTAGGAGGGCAGTGAATTACCTATGAACGAGAAAACGAGAGAGCACCGCGGGGGACGGATCCGCGAAAACGTGATGCAGGTGGTCTTTTTGATCGCCGCGTGCATCTCCATCCTGGCTGTGGCCCTGATCTGCATTTACCTGTTTGCCAACGGCCTGCCGGCCATCTTTGAAATTGGCCCCCTGAACTTCCTTTTGGGCACCGATTGGCGGCCCAATGCTGACCAATACGGTATTTTCCCCATGATCGTGGGCAGTATTTACGTCACCGCCGGGGCCATTGTGGTGGGCGTACCCCTGGGGCTGCTGGCCGCCATCTTCCTGGCTAAGTTCTGCCCTGACCCCCTGTACAAATTCTTAAAGCCCGCCGTGGACCTTCTGGCAGGCATCCCCTCCATCGTCTACGGCTTCTTCGGCCTGATGGTGGTGGTCCCCATCATGCAAAACTTTTTCGGCAGCAACCACGGCAAGAGCATCCTCACCGCCTCGGTGCTGCTGGGCGTCATGATCCTGCCCACCATCATCAGCGTGTCGGAAAGCTCCATCCGGGCTGTCCCCGACAGCTATTACGAGGGCGCCCTGGCCCTTGGCGCCAGCCACGAGCGCAGCGTGTTCTTTGTCACCGTGCCTGCCGCCAAGTCCGGCATTATGGCGGGCATCATCCTGGGGGTAGGCCGGGCCATCGGCGAAACCATGGCGGTCATTATGATCGCCGGCAACCAGCCCCAGATCCCAGGCAGCATCTTGGACGGCGTGCGCACCCTCACCGGCAACATCGTCATGGAGATGGGCTACTCCACCGGCCTCCACCGGGAAGCCCTCATCGCCACCGGCGTGGTGCTGTTCGTGTTCATCCTGATCATCAACCTGCTGTTCTCCATCATGAAGCGGAAGGAGCGCAAAGCGTGAGCGATATGGCTGAGAATATGAAAAAAACCGGATCTTCCGCGGACATCGTTGCCGTGAACAAAGTCACATGGAAACAATCCCTGAAACAATATAAACGGTCGCCTTTTTCCCTGTTTTTGCGGATCATCGTCACCTTGGCGGCTGCCATCACCGTGGCGGTGCTGCTGTTCTTGGTGGCCTACATCCTGGTGATGGGTGTGCCCAACCTGAAACCCTCCCTTTTTGAACTGGAGTACAACAGTGACAACGCCTCCCTGCTGCCCGCTTTGATCAACACCATTATCATGACCTTCCTCTCCCTGATTGTGGCAGTGCCGGTGGGCATCTTCTCCGCCATCTACCTGGTGGAGTACGCCCGCCGGGGCAACAAGCTGGTGGGCGTGGTACGGATCACCGCCGAAACCCTTTCGGGCATCCCCTCCATTGTATACGGCCTGTTTGGCTTCTTGTTCTTTGGCGTCAGCTTCGGCTGGGGGTACTCCATGCTGGGCGGCGCTTTGACCATGGCCATTATGATCCTCCCCCTGGTGATGCGCACCACGGAAGAGGCCCTGATGAGCGTGCCGGATTCCTTCCGGGAAGGCAGCTTCGGCCTGGGCGCAGGCAAGCTGCGCACCGTGTTCCGGATCATCCTCCCCTCCGCCATGCCGGGCATCCTGTCGGGCATCATCCTGGGGGTGGGGCGCATTGTGGGCGAAACCGCCGCTCTGATGTTCACCTCCGGCACCGTGGCCCAAGTGGCCGTCAACCCCATGTCCTCCGGCCGGACCTTGGCAGTGCATATGTACAACCTCCTAAACGAGGGCCTGGCCCGGGAGGCCGCCTACGCCACAGCGGTGGTACTGCTGGTTTTGGTGGTGGGCGTCAACGCCCTGTCCTCCTTTGTGGCAAAGAAATTTACCAAGGCGTAAGAACAACCCAGGGCGCGGCTTTCAAACCCACAGCAGGCGCCGCCCCGCGATGAATGAATGGAATGGATGGTTTCTCTTATGGATAAAATCACTGTCAAAGACCTGGACCTCTACTACGGCGACTTCAAGGCCCTGAAGACCGTGAACATGAACATTGCCCCCCACGAAGTGACCGCTTTCATCGGCCCTTCCGGCTGCGGCAAATCCACGCTGCTGAAATCCCTGAACCGGATGAACGACCTGGTGGAGGGCTGCAAAATCACCGGGGAGGTCCTCCTGGATGGGGAGGACATCTACGGCAGCATGGACGTGAACCTCTTGCGCCGGCGGGTGGGCATGGTGTTCCAAAAGCCCAACCCCTTCCCCATGAGCGTGTACGATAACATCGCCTACGGCCCCCGGACCCACGGCATCCGCTCCAAGGTGAAGCTGGATGAGATCGTGGAGAAGTCCCTGCGGCGCGCCGCCATCTGGGATGAGCTGAAAGACCGCTTGAAGAAAAGCGCCCTGGGGCTTTCCGGCGGCCAGCAGCAGCGGCTGTGCATCGCCCGGGCCCTGGCGGTGGAACCGGAAGTGCTTTTGATGGACGAACCCACCTCTGCCCTGGACCCCATCTCCACCTCCAAGATCGAAGACCTTGCAATGGAGCTGAAGTCGGACTATACTATCGTTATCGTCACCCACAATATGCAGCAGGCAGCCCGTATTTCGGACAAAACAGCCTTCTTCCTGTTGGGTGAGCTGGTGGAGTTTGGCCCCACCGAGCAGGTGTTCTCCATGCCCAAGGACAAACGCACCGAGGACTACATCACCGGCCGGTTCGGCTGACGGGGAAAGGAGCGAAGAACCAATGAGGAACAAATTTGATGAACAGTTAGAGCAGCTCAACGTGGCCCTGATTACCACCGGCGCCTTGTGCGAGGACGCCATTTCCACCGCCGCCAAAGCCCTGTTGGATAACGACATGGAGCTGGCCAAAAAGGTGAAACCCATCGAGCTGGAGATCGACCAGAAAGAACGTGAGATCGAAAACCTGTGTATGCGGCTGCTTTTGCAGCAGCAGCCCGTTGCCGGGGACCTGCGGCAGATCTCCTCCGCCCTGAAGATGATCACCGACCTGGAGCGCATTGGCGACCAAACTTCCGACATCGCCGAGCTGCTGCCCTATCTGCAGCAGGGGGACATCACCTTCAGCAAGGTGCACATCAAGGAGATGGCAGAGGCCACCATCAAGATGGTCACCGACTCCATCGATTCCTTTGTCCGGCAGGACCTGCCTTTGGCCCGCCAGGTGATGGAGGACGACAACGTGGTGGACAGCCTGTTCAACCAGGTGAAAAACGACCTGATCCACCTGATCTCCGAAAACCGGGAAAGCGGCGAATTTTGCATCGACCTTTTGATGGTGGCAAAATACTTTGAGCGCATCGGCGACCACGCGGTAAACGTGGCCGAGTGGGTCCAGTATTCCCTCACCGGCAAAAAGGAGAGCGCCTAACGAATCCCTTTGAGAAAGGACGGTCCGGCCTCCCTGGAGGCTGGGTAACAGTATGATTTATTTTTTGGAAGACGACAACAGCATCCGGGAACTGGTGGTCTACACCATGAACTCCACTGGCTTTGAGGCCGCGGGCTTTTCCAAACCCAGCGAATTTTGGGAGGCTATGGAGAAGGAAAGCCCCAGCCTGGTGCTTTTGGACATCATGCTGCCCGAAGAGGACGGCCTATCCATTTTGAAAAAACTGCGGGCCTCCCCCGCCACCCGGCGCCTGCCGGTGATGATGCTCACCGCCAAGGACAGCGAATTTGACAAGGTGCTGGGCCTGGACAGCGGCGCCGACGACTACGTCCCCAAGCCCTTCGGCATGATGGAGCTGATGGCCCGCATCAAGGCGCTGCTGCGCCGCGCCAGCCCCGATGGCTCCCAAGAACGGGACTACACCTTGGGCAAGCTGTACGTTTCCCCCTCCCGCCACCTGGTGAAGGTGGACGGCAAGGAGATTGCCCTCACATTGAAAGAGTTTGAGCTTTTGTGCTTCCTGTTGGAAAATGACGGCATGGTGCTCACCCGGGACAAGATCCTGGCCCGGATCTGGGGCTACGACTTTGACGGGGAAACCCGCACCGTAGACGTCCACGTGCGCACCCTGAGGCAAAAGCTGGGCGAGTGCGGGGCACTGATTGAAACCGTCCGGGGCGTGGGCTACAAGATCGGCCGCCGGGACTGAAGCAGAAAGGATTTGACCACCTGTGAGAAAAAAGATCTTTCGAAATATGTGCCTGCTGGCACTGGTGACCATTCTGCTCTCCTCCTCCCTGGTCACCATCGTATATTACGCAACCTCCACCTCCCGCATGAGAAGCGAGGTCCGGGAGGAGAGCCGGTTCCTGCGGGGGGCCGTGGAGCTGTCCGGGGAGGCGTACCTGGACACCGTGCAGAATACCCCCAACCGCATCACCCTCATTGACACCGACGGGACGGTGCTGTTTGACAACCAGGCCGACCCTGCCGCCATGGAAAACCACGCCGGCCGCCAAGAGGTGCGCAAGGCGGCCACTGCCGGCGCCGGGGAGATCACCCGGATGTCCGACACCCTTTCCCAGCAGACCTTCTACTACGCGGTGAAGCTGCAAAACGGGCAGATCCTGCGGATTGCTTCCACCACGGATTCCGTGTTTGCCGCCGTCCTTGCCATGCTCCCCTGGATCCTGGGGGTGGCGGTGGTAGTGGCGGCGATCACTGTGGTCTTCTCCCATTTCCTCACTAAGAAGATCGTCACCCCCATCAACCAGCTGGATCTGGACCACCCGGCAGACAATGACATTTACGATGAGCTCTCCCCCCTGCTGGGGAAAATCAACCACCAAAACCAGGTGATCGCCCAGCAGATGGAATCCCTGAAGGAAAAGCAGGAGGAGTTCACCTCCATCACCGAGAACATGAGCGAGGGCTTCCTGGTGCTGGACAAAAACACGGACATCCTCTCTTACAACACCAGCGCCCTGCGGCTGCTGGGGGCGGAGGCTGCCCTGGCGGAAAGCCACGAAAGCGCCCTGGCGCTGAACCGCAGCGCCGGGTTCCGCAGCGCGGTGGACAGCGCCCTGGCCGGCTCCCGCAGTGAACAGCTGGTGCGCCACGGCGGCCGCTGCTGCCAGGTGATGGCCAACCCCGTCTTCCGGGACGGGGAGGTGGAAGGCGCCGTGGTGGTGATTTTGGACATCACCGAGCGGGAAGAGCGGGAAAACCTCCGGCGGGAATTCACCGCCAACGTGTCCCACGAGCTGAAAACCCCCCTGACCTCCATTTCCGGGTTTGCGGAAATCATTCAAAACGGCATTGTCAAGGCGGAGGACATCCCCCGTTTTGCCGGCAACATCTACATGGAATCCCAGCGGCTGATCTCCCTGGTGGACGACATCTTGAACCTGTCCCGCCTGGACGAGGCCGATGTGCAGCTGGAATGGGAGGACTTTGACCTGTCTGCCCTGAGCCGCGACGTGGCAGCCCGGCTAAAGCCGGCCGCCAAGGAAAACGGGGTGGTCATCACCACCCTGGGGGATAAAGCCGTCATCCACGGCGTGAAGAGCATTGTGGACGAGATGGTTTACAACCTGGTGGACAACGCCGTGAAGTACAACAAGAAAAACGGCCGGGTCACCATCAACGTAGAAAAAACAGAGGCAGGCACTGCCCTCACAGTGATGGACACCGGCATCGGCATCCCCCAGGCAGATGTGGACCGGGTGTTCGAGCGCTTCTACCGGGTGGACAAGAGCCACTCCAAGGAGATCGGCGGCACGGGGCTTGGGCTGTCCATTGTCAAACACGGGGCTGCCTTCCACAACGCCAAGGTGTCCCTGGAAAGCACCGAGGGGCAGGGCACGGTGATCCGCCTGGTGTTCCCCAACTAAACTGCTTACAAGTTCTTCTCTGAAACTGTTTCCCCAAAAAGGGAAGGGCCCGCGGCAACGCGGGCCCTTCCTTTTTCTGTGTCCCCCTCACGGGGCAAGCCGTTTCTCTTCGTTCCCCCGGGGCGGGGGTGGCCGGGACTGCAAGGCAGCCCACGTTTCTGGCTATCTTACGCCGGGAGCCACAGCCCCACGCTGATCAGGTACAGCGCCCCCCAATACAGGGCCATGATAGGCTTCTGCCACTTTTTGTCCCAGTGGGACAGCTGGTTTTTCGCCACCAGCATATCGGAAACGTAGAACAGTACCGTGCCCACCGCCACCGGCACCCACTTGGCCCCCAGCAGGAAAGGCAGCGGCACCGCCACGGCCAGGCTGCCTCCCAGCAGCGCCGGATACAGGCAGAAAGGCACCGTGAGCTTGCCCAGGGTGGGCAGCTCCTTGCGGAACAGCACCGCCGTGACCCCATAGGCTCCCAGCCACAGGACCAGGCTCCACCAGGAGGGAGCGGCCAGCCCCCACAGCCAGAGGATCAAACACACATGGGCTGCGCCGAACACCAGCATCCCGGGGACAAAGTTGATCTCCAGCAGGGCGTCCGCCATCGTGCACAGCACAAAGAACCAGAACACCAACGGCACCTCCAGGACGCCTCCCTGGGCGATGGCGGCAAAGGCCGCGCTGCCCACCGCCAAAAAGCTGCCGGCGCACTTGGCGATGAGGCTCTCCTTGTCCATGCCGGCCCGGCGCAAATAAAAGTACAGGGCAAACTGGGCCACCCACAGAGGGATGGCAAAGGCGGAATAGGTGAGCAATGTCATGGAACACACCTCCCAAAACGGTTTCTCCTGATTCGATTATACCTGGCTTTCTTCCAAAGCGCAATGTGTTTCCCCTTTTCAAACAGGGGCGGATTTGGTATGCTGAAAGAAAAAGGCGGGAACTTGTAACGAACGGGGAGTACGGGAGTCCTATTGACGGAAGCGGGGTGAGGAGATGGAGGATTTCGAGAAGATCTACTCGGAGTATTTCGACATGGTATACGGCTACTGCCTGCGGCTGACCCACGACCCTTCCCTGGCGGAAGAGGTGACACAGGAGTCCTTTTTCAAGGCGCTGAAAGCCATCGGCTCCTTTCACGGCGAGTGCAGGCTCAGCGTGTGGCTGTGCCAGATCGCCAAAAACACCTACTTCACCCTGCTGCAAAAGCGAAAGCGGACCGCCCCGCCTCCCCCAAAGGACTGGGCCGACCCCCAAGACCTGGAAGAGCGCCTGGGGGACCGGGAGGAAGCCCTGCGGATCCACCAGATCCTCCACACCCTGCCGGAACCCTACCGAGAGGTGTTCTGGCTGCGCACCTTCGGGGAACTGAGTTTTGCCCAGATCGGCGGGCTGTTTGAGAAAACGGAGAGCTGGGCCCGGGTGACCTACCACCGGGCCAGAATCAAGATCAAGGAGGAATTAGTATGAAAGTCCCTTGTTCTGTCATCCAAGACCTGCTGCCCCTGTACCACGACAGCGTGTGCTCCCCGGAGAGCTGCGCCCTGATCGAGGAGCACCTGAAAGACTGCGAAGCCTGCCAGGAGGAGTTCCACAAGCTGGAAGAAAGCCCCCTGCCCCAGGCCGTAAAGGAAGAGGAGGAACACAAGTCCCAGGGGCTGAAAAAGGTAAAACGCACCCTTCGCCGCAGGTGGGTAAAAGTGACGGCGGCAGCCCTGGCGGCGGTGATCGCCCTGTCCATTCCCCTGGGGATGTGGATGAACATTCCCTGTCTTGTGGAGTCCTCGGACGTCATCACGGATGTATCCGTGAAGGACGGGATCCTCAAAATTGAGTCGGACAGTTATTACGGGACCTGGGTGGAGCGCATTTACCTGCCCGACGAGGAACATCCGGACGACCCTCAAAATGGTTCCATCCTGATTCTGCAAGCAAACACCACCCCTCTGAACTGGATCACTTCCGCGATCCGAGGGACGAAAGAACCATATCACCAGCGTTTTGAGTTCCCCCTTACAGAGGAAGGGTGGTGGGCGCAGAACAAGGAGTGGGCCGAATATGAGAATTCCCTCATCGACCTGTACAAACGTTATCCCGATGAAGCGCCCTACCCCCCCGATTACACCCCGCCTGAAATCACGCCGGAAACGTCCGGAAGCCTGTACGACGACGTGACCGCTGTCTACTATTACACCAACATTGATGCAGGGCTGTGGCGCAAAACACCGGAAGGAAAATTGAATGATCTGGAATCCCACGGCGTTCTCCTTTGGAGCGCTGGGGACGAAACTGAATAATACGCAAAATAAAATCCCCCGGGCCATTCCTGGTTCGGGGGATTTTTCGCCGCCGGGCGGAAAAGTGTACACGGCGAAAAGTGCAGACTCTTTCGCCAGGCCACTCGGTTATCCCATCTTGTAGATTTTCACTTCATAGCCTTGCAATCCTACCGTACCGTTGAGACTGGTTTTCTCCCCGGTGAGCAGCTCGGTGGCGGGGCCGTGGTAGGCGCACTCCATCTGGCAGGGGTCCTCCTCGGCGTTCACCGCCACGATCACCGTTTCCTCGGGGCACTGCCGCGCAAAAATCCACTGCTTGTTCCGCAGGGTGAGGTTCTGAAAGCCGCCGTCCTTCAGCGCCTTGCACCCGCTCTTGATCTTGGACAGCTTGCCCAGGTACTCGGTCAGCCGGTTTTCTTCCGGCTTCTCAAAGCAGGGGCGCAGCGCCTGGTCGCCCTGGTGCTTCTCCCCCAAGGCGCCCCACTCGGACCCGTAGTAGATGCAGGGGATGCCCGGCATACAGAACAGCACGGCGTACAAAGCTTCCAGCTGCTTCTTATCCTGGAGGATGCTGGCGACCCGGGTGACGTCGTGGTTGTCGGCAAAGGAGAACAAGTGCATCCCTTTGTAGAGGGTCCACTGCTCCGGGCCAAACTGCCGGGCCAGGGAGTGGGCGATCTCGAACAGATTCATGGAGTTAAAGGCGGAGTAAAGCCCCTTGTAGCACTCGTAGTTGGTGGCGCTGTCCAGCATCTCCCGATTGACAATCCGCTTGTAATCCCCGTGGATCATCTCCCCTAAGAGGAAAAACCCCTCGTCCCGGGACTTTACAGTGCTGTGGAGCCGCCGCATGAAGTTCTCGTCCAGCAGGTAGGCTACGTCCAGCCGCAGCCCGTCGATGTTGAACTCGTCCATCCAGAAGCACACGCAGTCCAGCAGGTAGTCCACCACGGCGGGGTTTTGCAGGTTCAGCTTCACCAGCTCAAAGTGGCCTTCCCAGCCCTCGTACCAAAAGCCATCGTTGTAGCCGCTGTTTCCCCCGAAATTGATGTGGAACCAGTCTTTATACGGGGAGGCTTCCCGCTTCTCTTGGACATCCCGGAAAGCCCAGAAGCCCCGGCCCACGTGGTTGAACACGCCGTCCAGCACCACCCGGATGCCAGCTTCGTGAAGGGCCTGGCAGACCTCTTGAAAGTCCTCGTTGGTGCCCAGGCGGCAGTCGATCTTCCGGTAGTCCCGGGTGTCGTAGCCATGGGAGTCGGACTCAAACACCGGGGAAAAGTACACCGCCCCAATGCCCAGCTTTTCCAGGTGGGGGATCCACTCCTTCACCTTTTGGATGCGATGGGCCTCCACCCCGTCGTTGTGGAAGGGCGCGCCGCAAAACCCCAAGGGGTAAATCTGGTAAAACACAGCGCTTTGGGCCCAATCTCTCTCTATACGCAACATCGAACATCCTCCTTTGCTCCCGTGCCCTTCCAGACCGGCACCCGAAACTATGCTCAGCAAATTTCAACCTGGTCCCGGCCGGTGACGGTGAGCACCGTGTTGTAAAAGGCGGTCATGGCCTGCACCATGTACTCCAGGTCCTTGGCGCCCGCCGTTTCAAAGGGCGAGTGCATGGACAGCTGGGGCAACCCGATATCCACCGTGGGCAGGGCCACATGGGAACCGGACAGGTTGCCCAAGGTGCCGCCGCCGGGGATCTTGGAGTTGTTGTAGTACACCTGCACCGGCACCCCGGCCTTCTGGCAGATCCGCTGGAACACCCCAGCGGTCAGGGCGTCGCTGGCATAGCGGGGGCTGTGCTTCACCACCACGCCGCCGTTTAAGTAGCAGCGGTTGGTGGGGTCGGACTTCTCCGGGCTGTCGGGATGGACGGCGTGGGCGTTGTCCGCGGAGAGCAGGAACCCTCCGGCGATGGCCCGCAGCAGCTCTTCCCGGCTCTTCCCGCAGCAGAGGGCCACACGCTCCAGCACGTCGGACAGGAAGGTGGAATCTGCACCCTGGCGGGTCAGGCTGCCGATCTCCTCGTTGTCGAACAGGGACAGCACGGTGACGTTCTCCTGGTTGTCCGCCGCCAAAAAAGCCTTCGCAGCGGAAAAGACGCACTCCAGGTCGTCCAGGCGGGGAGCGGCGATAAACTCGTTGTCCGCGCCGAACACAGTGCCAGCCGCACGGCTGTACAAATACAGGTCCCAAGAGAGGATGTCCTCCTGCTTCACCCCGGCGTTTTCCGCCACCATGGCTTTCAAGTCAGCGCCGGTGCCGCCCAGCAGGGGCAGGGTATCCTTCTGGGGGTCCAGCTTCACCCCTTCGTTGACGCCGCGGTTCATGTGGATGGCCACCCCGGGGATCAGCAGCAGGTCCCGGCGGATGTCGCACAGCACCCCTTTCACCCCATCTTCCGTGGCCACGGCCAGCCGCCCCGCCACAGACAGGGGACGGTCCGTCCACAGGGCCAGCTGCATCCCGCCATAGACCTCGGTGTTCAGCTTGGTGTACTGGCCTTCTACCGGCAGGGCGGGGGACTCCTTCACCTTAAAGCAGGGGGAATCCCCGTGAGGCGCCACCACGGAAAAGGCGCGGAAGTCCTTTTTGGGCACCTGGAAGGCGATGAGGGCGCTCATGCCCCGGGTGGTGAAGTACTTCCCGCCGGGCTGCAAGTCCCAGGGTTCAGTTTCCAGCAATTCGGTGAACCCGGCCTGCACCAGCATGGCCCGCACCGTGGCCGCGGTGTGGCTGGCGGTGGGAGAACACGCAATAAAATCGAACAGTTGATGGATCATGGCAGATGCTCCTTTCCAATGCAGTGGTTCCAAAACTAAAAAGGCCCGCCCCAGCCCTGGGGGCTGTCATGAGGGCGAGGCCATGTCCCAATCGGGGATATATTGTTGCCCGCGGGCTTTCCGTTCTTGGGTAAAGCCTTCCAGGCCCAGGTCAAACAGGACGCCCTCCACCTTTTCCTGCTCCCGGCGGGTGATGGGGCGGCAAAGCTCCGGGAAACGGTCCAGCTCCCCGCAGGGGGTGTACTGGGCCATCAGGCTCACGGGGATGCCGGGAAATTCCTCCTTCAGCCGCTTCAGGCAGGCGATGGAGTTTCTCGTGTGGCCAGGCAAAATCAGGTGGCGCACCAGCACCCCCCGCTGCATCATGCCGTCCTCCCCGTACACCGGGGCCCCCACCTGCCGCACCATCTCGGCGATGGCTGCCCGGGCAACGGTGGGGTAATCCTCCGCCCGGGAAAGCTGTTTTGCCAGGCTGGGGTCATTGTATTTGTAGTCGGGCAGGTAGATGTCCACCAGGCCCTCCAGCAATCGCAGGGTTTCCACCCGCTCGTACCCGGAGGTGTTGTACACCACCGGCACCGGCAATTTTTTCAGCAGCAGGGCCTGCCGGATCTGGGGGACAAAGTGGGTGGGGGTCACCAGGTTGATGTTGTGGGCGCCCTCCTCCACCAGCCGGAAGAAGATCTCTGAAAGCTCCTGGGGGGTGACTTCCCTGCCCGCCAGCTTGCCGTGGCTGATATCCCCGTTCTGGCAAAAGGCGCAGCCCAGGGTGCACCCGGTGAAAAACACCGTGCCGCTGCCCCGCTGGCCACTGATGGGGGGCTCCTCCCACCGGTGGAGGGCCGCCCGGGCAACGCGGGCTTTCTCCCCGCTGCGGCAGACGCCATTTCCCGTTCCCCCCCGGGGGACGCCGCACTTCCGGGGGCACAGGCGGCAGGCGGCGATCACGGCTTTAAGGCCAGCATGGCGCAATTGCTGCCCCGCTGGCCCCGGGTCTTCCGGTGGGAGAACACCAAATCGCTTTCACACATGGTGCATACCCGGCCCACGGTGATGTGTTCCGGCAGCACCCCGGCAGAGAGCAAAAACTGCCGGTTGCACTCCCACAGGTCCACGTGGTACTTTTCCCGCTCCGGGCCGGAAACGAACTTTTCCCACTGGGGCAGCTTTTGGAACTCCGCCGCCACCGGTTCGTCCACTTCAAAGCAGCCCTTTCCAATGGAGGGCCCAATAGCCACCCGCAGCTGTGCGGGACCGCTGCCGAACTCCTGGGCCATGCGCTCCACCATGGCTTTGGCCATCCCGGCGGCAGTGCCCCGCCAGCCGGCGTGGGCCAGGCCGATGGCCTTGTGCTCCGGATCGGCAAAGTACAGGGGCACGCAGTCGGCGCAGTAGATCACCAGGGTGACGCTGGGGTCGTTGGTGCACAGGCCGTCGATGGAGTCCCTGTCTTTTTCCCGCCAGATGCCAATGCCCCGCTGGTCCTTCCCCACCCGGCGGATGTTGATGTGGTGGTCCTGGGCGCCGCACACCAGGGACTCCGTTTCAAACCCGGCAGCTTCACAGAACCGGCGGTAGTTTTCCGCCACCCGCTCCGGGTCGTCCCCACGGTTGAATCCCAGGTTCATGGCGGCAAACTCCTGCTCGCTGACGCCGCCGATCCGGGTGGTAAAGGCGTGGTTCACAAAGGACAGCCCTTCCCAAGCGGGGAAGCGCAGCACGCCCACCCCCTGGGGCAGGGAAAGCTCCATATTGCCCACGGGGCCGGGGGCGGCCTGGCGGGGCTTTTCAATATCCGGCAGGGGGAAAGTCTTTTTGTTCACGGTGAGTCCCTCGTATTTCTGTTTGATGGTGAGCCGCCCGGCAAAGAGATGGCCGCACCGGGTGCAGCGGAAATCCGCCCGGAAACTCTTGTTTTTCAAGTTCCACTTGGTGAGCCTGCGGCTCTCCCCCCCGCACCGGGGGCAGGGGAAGCGCAGGTGGCTTTTCTCCACTAAGGGGCTGCGCAGGTCGCAGACATAGGTGGTTTTAAAGGTGACGCGCCGGTAAAACTCCGGCCCGCACTGGTCGATGTAGGGGGCGATGGCCTCCTTGGCGTAGACCTTCCGCAAAATTTGCAAGGTCATGCGGCTGTCGTCCAGGGCCCGGTGGTGGTCCATGCCGGAGACGTCCAGCCCCAACAGCTCCGCCGCTTTGGAAAGCCCCACCTGCTCTTTCCGGCCCAGGCCCATGCGGTCCTGGGTGAACATCTGCAAGTCGCAGTACCGCAGGAGGAAGGGCACACGGCCGTCCCCGCTGAAATAGCGGCAATTCTCGATCAGGGTCAAAATATCCGAGGTGCCCCAGGTCATCACCACGCAGTCCCCGGCCCACCGTTTGAACCGGCTCACGGCCTGCATGAAGGTCATGCCGCCGGTGAGGTTCTCATCGGTGATGCTGGTGAGGTTCTGGATGGTGGAGCTGATATGCTTTGCCACCTGGGGTTTGACAAAGCAGGAGAAGGTCCCCTTCTCCGAAAGGTCCGGCCCGCATTTTACCGCGCCAAACTCGATGATCTCGTTGATATAGCCCTTGAGCCGCCGGCTGTAGGTGCCGTTCCACTCCAGGTCTAAAATGACAATGTCCATATCAGTCCGCCTCCTTTCCACCCTACTTTCTTGAAAGAAAGTAGGCAAAGAACTTTTATTTCGCGATTGCGTGCGCTCCGCTTACTCCCCAGGCTGCGCCTGGATGCAATTCACGTTTCCGCTCGTTCCTCGCTGCCATTGCGGGGCAGCTTTTCCTCGCAGCCCGCGGTTTATCCCATTCCAGGTGAGGCTACCACCCTCCCGTTCACAACGGTGAATTAGGAAAAACACCGTCCAACCCGCGGCGGATAGCCCCCGCCTCTGCCAACGGCAGAAAGGCGGCTTGCCCACCGCAGGTGCTTATTTTTTCTTGCTGGCCTGCTTCATCCGCAGCTCTTTCGCAAGGATCATCTTCCGCATCCGGATGCTCTTGGGGGTGACCTCCACCAGCTCATCCTCAGCGATAAACTCCAGGCACTGCTCCAAGCTCAGAACAGAATGGGGGGTCAGCTTCAAAGCGTCGTCCGAACCGGAAGCGCGGGTGTTGGTGGCGTGCTTCTTTTTGCACACGTTCACTACGATATCCTCATTCTTGGGGTTGGCACCCACGATCATGCCTTCGTACACTTCCACGCCGGGCCCGATAAACATCCGGCCACGCTCCTGGGCGTAGAACAGGCCATAACCAGTGGACTCGCCGGTTTCATGGGCAATGATGGAGCCTTGGGTGCGCTGCTGGATATCCCCCCTATAGGGTTCGTACGAGTCAAACACGTGGTTCATAATGCCGTTGCCGTTGGTGTCGGTCAAGAACTCCGAACGGTAGCCCATCAGGCCCCGGGCAGGGATCTTGAACTCCATGTGGGTGGTGCCGGATTCCCGGGAGCCCATGTTCAGCAGCTCCGCTTTCCGGGCGCCGATCTTTTCCATGACGGCGCCCACGTAGCTGTCGGGCACCTCGATCATCAAAAGCTCCATGGGCTCCAGGCGCTTGCCGTCCTTGTCCTGCTTGTAGATCACCGTGGGGCGGGACACCTGGAACTCATAGCCCTGGCGGCGCATCTGCTCGATGAGGATACTCAGGTGCAGCTCGCCCCGCCCGGAAACTTTATAGGTGTCGGAGGACTCCGTTTCCTCCACCCGCATGGCCACGTTGGTTTCCACCTCTTTGAACAGCCGGTCCCGCAGGTTCCGAGAGGTGACAAACTTGCCTTCCCGCCCGGCAAAGGGGGAGTTGTTCACCATGAAATTCATGGACACCGTAGGTTCGTCGATCTTCACAAAAGGCAGGGGCTCCACGCAGTCGGTGGCGCAGGCGGTCTGGCCGATATTCAGGTCTGTGATGCCGGAAACGGCAATGATATCCCCCAAAGAAGCGGATTCGTACTCTGCCCGCTTGAGGCCCTCAAACTGGTACAGCTTGGTAATTTTGGCGTTCTGCCGGCGGTCTTCCTCGCCGCCGCAAATGGTGACCGTCTGGCCCACCTGGATGGTGCCCCGTTCCACCCGGCCAATGCCGATGCGGCCCACATAGTCGTCATAGTCGATATTGGAAAACAGCACCTGGGTGGGGCCTTCTAAATCCCCTTCCGGGCAAGGCACCTCTTTTACGATCATCTCGAACAAGGGAGTCATGTCGGTGCCGGGGGCAGACGGGTCCAGGGTGGCGTAGCCGTCCCGGCCGGAAGCATAGCACACTGGGAAATCCAGCTGGTCGTCGTTGGCGCCCAGTTCGATGAACAGGTCCAGCACCTCGTCCACCACTTCCGCGGGACGGGCGCCGGGCCGGTCGATCTTGTTGAGCACCACCAGGGGCTTCTTGCCCAGGGCCAGCGCCTTTTTCAAAACGAACCGGGTCTGGGGCATACAGCCCTCGAAGGCGTCCACCAGCAGCAGCACGCCGTCCACCATTTGCAGCACGCGCTCCACCTCGCCGCCAAAGTCGGCGTGGCCGGGGGTGTCCACAATGTTGATCTTGATATCGTGATACATCACCGCCGTGTTCTTGGACAGGATGGTGATGCCCCGCTCCCGCTCCAAATCGTTGGAGTCCATCACGCGCTCCGCCACAGCCTCATTCTGGCGGAAAATGCCGCTCTGCCGCAACAGCTGGTCCACCAGGGTGGTCTTGCCGTGGTCAACGTGGGCAATGATGGCCACGTTGCGCAAATTCTCTCTCTTTGCCATGAAATCCCATCGATCCTTTCTTAAACCGGGCCTCCCCCCGCGGGGAAGCCGCCCCAGCCCCACACAGGGGCGCCGAAATTCTGCTCTTCGCATTAACCGATTTATTATACCACTGATCCGGCTTTTTGAAAAGCCCGAGTTTCTCAGAACCGGCGGATTTGCCCAGGTTTTTCCCTGTTTTTCCACAGCCGCCCCCCGCTCTGTGGAATGTGAACAAAACCCGCCGGGCCCCAGGCATCCAGCGGAAGGGTTCCACCCTTGCAAGTTTTGTCAAATTCTTGTAAAATAAAAAAAAACGGCGCTGCGTCCAGCCCACCCCAGAAAGGACCGATCACCACACCATGACAACCACCCAAACAAACGACTTTTCCAAAGGCAGCGTGGCGGGGAACATCCTGCGCCTGGCCGTGCCCATGACGGTAGCCCAGCTGATCAACGTGCTGTACAGCGTGGTGGACCGGATGTACATTGGCCGCCTGCCCGATGCTTCCGGCAACGCCCTCACCGGCCTGGGGCTGACCTTCCCCATCATCTCCATTGTGACCGCTTTTGCCAACCTGTTCGGCATGGGAGGATCGCCCCTGTTCTCCATTGAGCGGGGCCGGGGCAACCTGGAAAAGGCCCGGGTCATCATGGGCAACACCTTTGCCCTGTTGGTGGGCACCGGCGTGGTGCTGACGGCGGTGATCCTGCTGATCAAACAGCCGCTGCTGTACGCCTTTGGCGCCAGCGACGCCACCTACCCCTACGCCAACGGCTACATCACCATCTACCTGTGCGGCAGCGTGTTTGTGATGATCAGCCTGGGGATGAACAACTTCATCAACGCCCAGGGCTTTGGCCGCAAGGGCATGATGACCGTGCTGCTGGGGGCAGTGACCAACATCGTGCTGGACCCCATTTTCATCTTCCTGCTGGACATGGGGGTGCAGGGGGCGGCTTTGGCCACCATCATCGCCCAATTTTTCTCCACCGTCTGGGCGGTGTCCTTCCTGCGGGGGAAGCGCACCCTCATCCGCCTGGAGCCCTCCGCCATGAAACTCCAGCTGAAGCTGGTGTGGCAGATCATTAGCCTGGGCTTTTCCAGCTTCGTCATGGCCATCACCAACTCCATTGTCCAGGTGGCCTGCAACTCCACGCTGCAAACCTTTGGCGGCGACCTGTACGTGGGCGTCATGACCATCATCAACTCTGTGCGGGAGGTGGTTTCCACCCCCATCAACGGCGTGACCCATGCCGCCCAGCCGGTGATGGGCTTTAACTACGGCGCGAAGGAGTACAAACGGGTGCGCGCCGGCATTTTGTTCACCACCATCCTCTGCGTGGTGTACACCACCGTGGTGTGGCTGCTGCTGTTCTTGTTCCCCCGGTTTTTCATCGGCCTGTTCAGCAACGAAACCGCCCTGCGGGAAGCCGCCGTGCCCAGTATGCACATCTATTTCTTCGGCTTTTTCATGATGAGCCTGCAAATGGCCGGGCAATCGGCAGCCGTGGCCCTGGGGCGCTCCAAACAGGCTGTGTTCTTCTCCCTGTTCCGGAAGGTGGTCATTGTGGCGCCGCTAACCCTGCTGCTGCCCCACCTGTTCGGCCTGGGGGTCACCGGCGTGTTCCTGGCGGAACCCATTTCCAACTTTATCGGCGGGGCCGCCTGCTACATCACCATGCTGCTGACCATCTGGCGGGAGATGCGGCGGAAAGAAAAAGCCCCCCTTACCGAGCAAACCTGAAAAAATCAACCGTGATAGGGCGGTGTTTCCTCCTGTCCTAAATGTTCCAGGGCAAACCGTACTGCTTCCAACACAAAAGCGGAAAAAGTGCAATCTGTCCTTTGGATTGCCTGTTCCACCTGCTCCACCAACGCATTGGGAAAACGGATGGACTTGGTTGTGCTGGGCGGGGCTTTGGGTATTTTACAGGGAATTCGAAACCTTTCCATCGGGCATTTACCTCACATACGTTTTGCTCCATTGTAGCAAGCTCTTTCGGCAAAGAACAGTGTTCATTTGCGGACACTGTTACTCCCTCAAAAGAGAAAAGGAGGCGTGTTTGCGCCTCCTTCTTTATTTCACTCACTCTTCCAGCGACCTCTATGCCCTTGGCCGGAGCCGCTGCCCTGGCCGTTCCCGGCACCAGCCCCTTGGCCGGAACCGCTGCCCTGGCCATTCCCAGCGGTACTCTCCTCACCGGAAAGCTCTTCCAGTTTCCGGCGCAGCTGGGCCATAGTCATGGACTGGGCTTCCTCCGGGGTAAAGGTGCTGTCCAAAGCGGCGATCTCCACATACACCCGGTACTTGCCCAGGGCCAGCCCGGCTTCCAAAGCCTGGTCCCGTTCCTCAAGGCTGGCCCCCTGGCACTGGACGTTCCGGCACCCTGCGGATTCCTCTTCCACCTGGCTGAGGATGCGCTGGCACTGGGTTTCATTTCCCCCGGCCACGGTCAAGGTGAGGGTGGCTCCCGGGGCGTTGACCACATCCAGCTCCAACAGCTCCTCCACCACATCCTCATAGCCCCGGAACCGGGCCTGGAGGGACTGGGCCAGGGTTTCCCCATCGGCGTTGTAGGCATCCACCCGCACCACGGTGCCGAACCGGTTGATGCCCAGCTCCAGAGAGGGGTTTACATCGACGCTGAGGTAGGCGGTGGGGGTCAGGTACACCCAGCCTCCCGCCCCCAGCAGGAACACCAGTAGGGCGCAAAAGGCCAGGGCAGGCTGCCACACCGGCCGCCGTTTGGGCTTGGGGGCCGCCTTTTCCAGGACAGCCTGATAGGCCCGGTCTTTGACCTGCCGGGGGGCTTGCAGCTGCCCCAACGCTTGACGGATCTTGTCATCCATGGCAGTCCCCTCCTTCCAGCTGTGTTTTTAAAAGTTTGCGGGCCCGCTCCAACCAGGTGTACACCGTGTTGGTGTTCTTGTGGAGCAGTTTGCCGATCTCCCCGGCGGTGTACCCCTCAAAATAATGAAGGTACACCACATCTTTGTACTTGGCCGGCAGCTCCAACACCGCCGCCAGCAAGTCCCGGTGCTCTTGGGGGACCGGCTCTGCCTGGCAGTCCATCACCTCGTCCAGGGAGGCCGTCTTCCCCCGGAACACCCCCCGCAGCACGTCCCGGCACCGGTTGATGGCCACCCGCAGCACCCAGGCTTTTTCGTGCTGGGGGCTTTCAAAGGGTTGGCTGTGCAAGGCAAACTTGAGAAACACCTCTTGCAGGATATCCTCGGTGTCCGCCGCGTTTTTCAGGTGCACCATGCACACCCGCCATACCATGTCCCCATAGGCCTCCATGGCCCGGCGGACTTCCTCCTCGCCTCGCATCTCCCACCAACTCTCCTTCGCTTGCTTCTCCTGTCTTTCCAGCGTATCGCTGGGTTCCTTTACAGGGCCATCCGCCAGCAGGTGTTCCGGAACCGTCCTCCCTTGCCTTGGCCATGGCCGCCGTTCTGGCAGTTGTCGCACGCGCCGTCGCCGTCAGTGTCCACCCAGTTTTGGCCCTGGCCCTGGCCTTGGCCGAGTCCACCGTTTTGGTAGTTGTCGCACGCACCGTCGCCGTCAGCGTCCACCCAGTTTTGGCCCATGCCCTGGCCTTGGCCGCTGCCGGCCCCTCTGCCATGGTGGCCGCCGGCCGCCAAAGCGGTGGTCCCCAAACTGACTACCATCATCCCTGCCATAACCAATGCGATCAATTTTTTCATGCTGGTTTCCTCCTTGGAAGTTTTCCCCTTGAGGGGCTTTCACCAGGAATACGAATCAGCGTCCCGATTCCACTCACCCTTGCAAAAAATTTTTTATTTTTTCAAACCCCGGCTGCCGGTCTAAAACCGGCCCGGTTTCTCCCCTTTGGATTATACCCCAATCGGGAACCTTGCGCCATCCTTTTCCTTGCAGAACCCCGCGTTGGCGAACCCCTTGCCCCGAAAACTGGCAAATACATTGATAATCTTTTATTTATCTTGCAGGTTTTCTGTTTTTCAGGTACAATGATTTCAAATAGGCCCCTCTCCCTTTATAGGTGCGGGGCTTTTAGAACGAAAGGCTGGAATGAAGCTATGGAGTTTCCAAAACATCCTTTCCGCACCCATGGCGGAGCGGCGGTGCCCCATCACAAAAACACCTGGGACACCCCCACGGCCACCATGCCGCCTCCGGAAAAGGTCATTTTACCCATGCAGCAGCACATTGGCGCCCCCTGTATCCCCACGGTGAAAAAGGGGGATCACGTCTATGTGGGCACTGTGGTGGGCGACAACGAAGCGTATATGAGCGTCCCGGTGCACTCCTCTGTGTCCGGCACGGTGATGGACATCACCACGGTGATGCTCACCGGCGGGCAGATGACCCAAGCCGTGGTGGTGGAGTCAGACGGGGCCATGGAAAAAGACCCGGGGATCTACCCCCCCGCACCCATCACCACCAAGGAAGAACTGGCCAGCGCGGCCAGGTCTGCCGGCCTGGTGGGCCTGGGCGGTGCCGGGTTCCCCGCCCACGTGAAGCTCAATGTCCCCGAGGGCAAGCAGATCGACACCCTGCTGGTGAACGTGGCGGAATGCGAGCCCTACGTCACCTCCGACCACCGGGAGGCCCTGGAAAACGGCCGCAACGTGCTGGAAGGCATTTACAAGGTGAAAGAGATCCTGGGCGTGCAGCGGGTGATCATCGCTGTGGAGGACAACAAGCCCGACGTGATCCAGAAGCTCACCGAAATCGCCGGCGACCCCAAGCGGGACCCCCGGGACGAGGTGCGGGTGCTGGCCCTGAAGAGCCGCTACCCCCAGGGCGCTGAAAAAGTGCTGGTGCAGGCCTGCACCGGCCGGAAGGTCCCCGAGGGCAAACTTCCCGCGGACGTGGGATGCCTGGTGATGAACATAGGCTCTATTTCGTTTTTGGCAAGCTATATGCGCACCGGGATGCCCCTGACTTTGAAGCGGGTGACCATTGACGGCTCGGCCATTGCCCATCCCCAAAACGTCATTGTGCCGGTGGGCACGCCCATCAAAGACGTGGTGGCGTTCTGCGACGGGTACAAGTCGGAACCCAAAAAGCTGATCATGGGCGGCCCCATGATGGGTGTGGCTATCGTGAGCGATGAGCTGCCCATTTTAAAGCAGAACAACGCCATCCTGGCCTTTGATGAGCGGGAAGCCGCCCTGCGGCAGCCCACCGCCTGCATCCGCTGCGGACGGTGCGTGGCCGCCTGCCCCATGAACCTGATGCCCACCAAGCTGGAACAGGCCACAGAGCGCAAAGACGTGGAGGGCCTGAAGGCCCTGAACGTGATGACCTGCATGGAATGCGGCTGCTGTGCCTTCTCCTGCCCGGCAGGGCGGCGGCTGGTGCAGGCCATCCGCCTTGGAAAAAGCTATGTGCGCAAGGCCGGAAGTGGAGGTAAGAAATAAATGGAAAAACTCATGGTATCTTCCTCCCCCCATTTTAACGGCGGGAGGACCACCCAGAACATTATGCTGGACGTGATCATCGCCCTTTGCCCCGCCATGATCGCCTCGGTGATCTTATTTGGCCTCCGGGCGGCGGTGGTCATCCTCACCTGCGTGGCCTCCTGTATCCTCAGCGAGTACCTGTCCCGCCGGGTGATGAAGCGCCCCCAGACCGTGGGGGACCTCAGCTGCGTGGTGACAGGCATCCTGCTGGCGCTGAACCTGCCGGTGACCATCAACCCCCTGATCGCTGTATTTGGCAGCGTAGCGGCCATTGTGGTGGTCAAGCAGATGTTCGGCGGCATCGGCCAGAACTTTGTAAACCCGGCGCTGACCGCCCGGATCATCCTGTTAAACTCCTTCCCCTCCCGGATGACCCACTGGGTGCAGCCCTTTGACTACGCCGCCACGGCCGACGCGGTGACCACGGCCACCCCCCTGGGCATCCTGAAAGAGGGCGGCGGGGAACTGCCCTCCTACCTGGATCTGTTTTTGGGAAACACCGGCGGCTGCCTGGGTGAAACCTGCGCCCTGGCCATCCTGCTGGGCGGCGTCTACCTCATCGCCCGGCGGGTGATCTCCCCCGTCATCCCGGTGACCTACCTGGCCACGGTGGCGGCGCTCTCCATGATGATGGGCCGCGACCCCCTGTTTGACCTGCTCTCCGGCGGGCTGCTGCTGGGCGCCTTCTTCATGGCCACCGACTACACCACCAGCCCCCTATACTTCTGGGGCCGCATCGTCTTCGCCTTTGGCTGCGGGCTGGTCACCATGCTCATCCGGGAGTTTGGCTCCCTGCCGGAAGGCGTTTCCTACTCCATCATTCTGATGAACATCCTCACCCCGCTGATCGAGCGGGCCATCAAGCCCCATCCCTTTGGGGCCCCGAAAAAGCAGAAAAAAGGGGGCGCGAAAGATGAAGCTTGACGCAAAAAGCATCCTGCGCCCCACCGCGGTGCTGTTTATCATCTGCGTGGTAGTTTCCGCCGCCCTGGCGGGCACCAACCTGCTCACCCGGGACCGCATTGCCCAGCTGGAAGCGGAAAACGCCGAGGCCTCCCGGAAGATCGTCCTGCCCCAGGCGGACACCTTCGAGCCCCAGGAGGGCGGCGCTTACTACACGGGCCTTTCCGGCGGGGAGCTGGCCGGCTACGTGTTTGAAACCGGCGCCAGCGGCTACGGCGGCACGGTCAGCGTCATGACCGGCATCGACGCGGAGGGCAGCATCACCGGCGTGGTGATCCTCTCCCACGACGAAACCCCCGGCCTGGGCGCCAACGCCACCAAATCCAGCTTCTTGGACCAGTACTTACAGCCCGCCCCGGAAGGCGGCCTCTCTGTGGTGAAATACCAGACCCCCTCCGATGGCCAGATCGAGGCCATGACCGGCGCCACGGTCACCTCCACCGCCGTCACCAATGCGGTGAACCAGGCCATTGAACAATATTACGCTGTGAAAGGAGGCGCGTGACCGTGGAAAAGAGATACCCCTCCCTGTGGCAGGAATTTACCAAGGGCATCATTAAGGAAAACCCGGTGCTGCGCCTGGTGCTGGGCTGCTGCGCCACCCTGGCTGTCACCACCGCCGCCTCCAACGCCATCGGCATGGGCGCCGCCACCACCTTTGTGCTGGTGTGCTCCAACGTGGTGATCTCCCTGCTGCGCAAGGTCATCCCCGACAAGGTGCGCATCCCCGCCTTCATCACCATTGTGGCGGGCTTCGTCACCATTGTGCAGCTGTTTATCCAGGCTTTCTCCCCCGCTTTGGACGAGGCCCTGGGCGTGTTCCTGCCTCTGATCGTTGTAAACTGCATCATCTTGGGCCGGGCGGAGATGTTTGCCAGCAAGAACAAGGTGCTCCCCTCCCTGCTGGACGGCTTGGGCATGGGCGTGGGCTTCACCGCCACCTTGCTTGCCATGGGCATCATCCGGGAGCTGCTGGGCGCCGGCACCGTGTTCGGGCTGCCTGTGCTCTCCGGGTTCATGGAGCCCATCATCATCTTCCTGCTGCCTCCCGGAGGCTTCTTCGTGTTCGGGATGCTCATTGCCCTGGCTGGCAAGCTCTCGAAAGAGGGCAAGGCGCCGGAAGCCACCGGCTGCCAGAACTGCCCCATGGCGGCTTCCTGCCAGAAGCTTCAGGAAAAGGATAACGGAAAGGAGGCTGCCCACTGATGGACGGACAAACGATCAAATCGCTGGTGGCCATTTTCCTGGCGGCCATTTTGACAGAAAACTATGTGCTCAACAAGTTCCTGGGCATTTGCCCCTTCCTGGGTGTTTCCAAAAAGCTGGACACTGCCGTGGGCATGAGCTGCGCCGTGACCGTGGTGATGGTCATTGCCACTGCGGTAACCTGGCCCCTGTACACGTTCCTGCTGGTGCCCAACGGCCTGGCCTACTTGCAGACCATTGTGTTCATCCTGGTGATCGCCGCCCTGGTGCAGCTGCTGGAAACGGCCCTGCGGAAATATATGCCGCCCCTGTACAACTCCCTGGGCATCTACCTGCCCCTGATCACCACCAACTGCGCCGTGCTGGGCGTTACCATGCTGGTGCTGGAAAAGGGCGCCGAAGACCCCACCTTTGGGTATCTCCAGTCCCTGGTGAACGCCTTTGGCTCGGGCATTGGCTTTTTGGTGGCCATGGTGCTGTTTGCCGGTGTGCGGGAGCGCCTGGAAAACTGCGACATCCCCGAAACCTTTAAAGGGCTGCCCATCACCCTGGTGGCAGCCAGCCTGGTGGCCGTGAGCTTTTTGGGCTTCAACGGCGTTGTGGACAATCTGCTGTAAGGAGGGAGCGCTGTGGAAATTCTCACCCCCATCTTAATTGTGGGCATCATCGGCCTGCTGGCAGGCGTGATCCTGGCGGTGGCCTCCATTGTCATGGCGGTGCCCAAGGACGAAAAAGCCGAAGCCCTGGAGGAGATCCTCCCCGGCGCCAACTGCGGCGCCTGCGGCTTCTCCGGCTGCTCGGGCTACGCGGCGGCCATGGCCAAGGGCGAAGCCAAGCCCGGCCTGTGCTCCCCCGGCGGGGCGGACGTGGCCAAAAAGTGCGCCCAGCTGCTGGGCGGCGGCGACGTGGAAATGGAGTACAAAACGGCCCTGGTCCACTGCCTGGGCAGCTACGACAACACCACCGACAAGATGGTGTACGACGGCATCCCCAGCTGTTCGGCGGCGGTCTTCCTCATGGGGGGCATCACCTCCTGCCGGTACGGCTGCATGGGCCTGGGCGACTGCCAGCGGGCCTGTGAATACGGCGCCATCACCATTTGCAACGGCCTGGCCCGGGTTGACCCCGCAAAGTGCAAAGGCTGCTCCCAGTGCGTGGCGGCCTGCCCCAAGGGGATCATCTCCCTGGTGCCTTTGAAGAAACAGGCTGTGGTGAAGTGCTCCAACTGCGACAAGGCCAAGGATACCATGAAAGTGTGCAACATCGGGTGCATTGGCTGCGGCAAGTGCAGCCGCACCTGTGAGTCCGGCGCAATTGCCGTGGAAAACGGCGTGGCCAAGGTGGACCCCCAAAAGTGCACCGCCTGCGGCAAGTGTGTGGAAGCCTGCCCCCGTCACGTCATCACCATGCTGTAACAAAACAATCCGTTGAAAAAAGGCTGTCCCCACTGGGACAGCCTTTTTTCACCCCTTCCCCCCAACCCAGTGGAAAACCTCCCCTGGTTCCCAACAAAAAAGGCCTGCTGCACAGGGCAGCGGGCCTTTTTCACGCCTCCCCTCCCTGAGGACGGGGCGGCTTATTCCACAGTCAGGGTAAAGTTAAAATCAAACGCCGGGTCGTTGAGCTGGTACTGGGGCAGCAGCTGGGGCCCGCAGGAATTGGAGCCCACGCCGCTCATCTTGTAGTCGATGCACAGCACGGTTTCGCCGCACTTCTCCAGCTCGTAGCTGTGGCGCTTCTCGGTGAGCCCCTCCTGGGTGTAAGGGGACACGTTGAAGGAGAAGGGCTCCTCTGCCGCAGCCGTGAGGGCGTAGGCGCCGTCGGTGAGGGTGACGTACCGGCAGCCGCAGTGAGAGGAGTTCTCCTGGGGCATCCGATAGTTTTCAAACATGGCGTCCACACTCTGGGCGTAAACACCCAGCCGGGAGGCGCGGTGCTTATCCAGGTAGCTCTCATAGGGGCCGTAGGCAAAGTACTCCACCCCGCCAAACTCCTGGGGCAGGAACAGCCGCAGGCCAAACCGGGGCATAAAGGGGAACCGGGTATCCCGCTCGCAATGGAGGGACACATCCACACGGCCGGCAGGGTCCACGGCCCACACAGCCTGGACGTCCACAAACTTGGCAATGGACACCGCCGCAATGCCCAAATGGCAGGAAACAGCGTTGCCCTGCTGTTCCACGGAGTACACCCGCACGGTGGGCCGGTGGTAGCCGGCCTCCCGCCACTTGGGAGCCATATACTGGTCGTTGTCCGTGGGGGCGCGCCAGGTGTTCCACTCCATGGGACGGGTGAGCAGGTTGCGGTTCTTGTACACCATCTGGGAGAACAGGCCCGTTTCGTTGTCAAAGACGTAGCGGAAGTGCTCCCCGGTGAAGATCACCACATCGTGGCCGGCCTCCACCTCCAAGGCGCCTTCCTCTGCGGGGGGATCCAGGAAGAAGGGCTCTTCCGAGAGGATCAGCTGGTCAAAGCCCAGGGGATAGCCCGCTTCAAAGAAGGGGGTGTCCGCTTTGGCCTCATAGAAGAAGCTCACGGTGACGATGCCTCCCTGGGGCAACTGGGGCAGGGTGACCTCCCCTTCCCCGTGGGGGGCGATGGAAGGCATTTCCAGGCTGCCGCCGAACAGGGCTTCCCCGTCCTGCTCCACCTGGTAGGAGAGGGCCGCCACGTCCTGGGCATTGGTGAAGTCCAGGTAGTTGTGGAGGCGGAAGGTGCTGCCCTCCGCCTGCTGGGCCCGCAGGGGACGGATCACATTTTTATATTCCAGCAGGCCGGTATGGGGGGTGCGGTCGGGATACACCAGGCCGTCCATGCAGAAGTTGCCGTCGTGGAGGAACTCCCCAAAGTCGCCGCCATAGCGGTAGATGGGCCGGTTATCCGGGGTGGTGCCGCCATACACAGCGTGGTCGCACCACTCCCACACAAAGCCGCCCACAAAGCCCGGGTACTTCATGATCTGCTGCTGGTAATCTTCCGCATCCCCGGGGCCGTTGCCCATGGCGTGGATGTACTCGCACTGGATGAAAGGCATCTTCCGGCCGGGGAACAGCTTGTGCGCCTGTCCCTCCGCGAAAAACTGGTCCACCTCCTGGGTGGAGGCGTACATCCGGCTGTACAGGTCCAGCATGGAAAAGTCCGGGGTGGTGTCCTTTTTGTAGGGGGCGATGTTCTCATAGTGGAGCAGCCGGGAGGGGTCATACTCCTTCACCCAGCGGCCGGCGATCTCCAGGTTTTCGCCCCATCCGCTTTCGTTGCCCATGGACCAGATCACCACAGCGGCGTTGTTCTTGTCCCGCACCACGCTGCGCTGGATGCGGTCCAGCACGGCCTTCTGGAACTGGGGGTCGGTCATGGCGGCAGAGCCGCAGCCGTCGTCGTCAAAGTAGCCCAGCTGGGACACGGTGCCGTGGCTTTCCAAATCCGCCTCGGCAATGGCGTACAGGCCGTACTGGGAGCACAGCTGCAAAAACCAGGGGGCGTTAGGATAGTGGCTGGTGCGGATGGCGTTGACGTTGTGGCGCTTCATCAGGACCAGGTCCTTCTTGGCCTGCTCCCGGGAGATGGCGTAGCCGGTGACCGGGTCGCTGTCGTGGCGGTTGACGCCCCGGAACTTGATGGCCACCCCGTTGAGGTACACCACCCCGTCCTGGACCTCCATCTTCCGCAGGCCCACCTTCTGGGGGATGACCTCCCCCGGGGTCCGCAGGGTGAGGGTGTACTGGGCGGGGGTTTCCGCGTTCCACAGCACCGGGTTATCCAACTCAAACACCAAAGGCTCCCCCTGGGCGCACTGGGCCTTGCCCACCTGTTCCCCGCTGGGGGAGAGGAGGGCGGCCTCCACCTGGGGCTGGCCGGAAAGCTCCAGCTCCACCGTGACGGTGGCGTGGGAGAAGTCCGGGGAGAAGCTCTCTTTTACAAAGTAATCCCGGATGTGCTCCTGGGGCCGCAGCAACAGGTACACGTCCCGGAAAATGCCGCTCATGCGCAGCTTGTCCTGATCCTCCAGGTAGGTGCCGTCGCACCACTGGAGCACCAGCACCGCCAGGGTGTTGTCCCCAGGGGTGAGGAAGCCGCCGATCTCAAACTCGGAGGTAGCGTGGGACACCTGGCTGTATCCCACAAACTCCCCGTTGGCCCACAGGTAGAAGCAGGAGTCCACCCCTTCAAAGTTTAGGTACACCCGCTGGCTTTCCAGGGCTTCCTCCGTCACGTCCAGGTGGCGGACATACAGCCCGCAAGGGTTTTCCTCGGGAACATAGGGCGGGTCAAAGGGGATGGGGTAGCGGATGTTGGTGTACTGGTGGCCGCCATAGCCGTGGTTCTGCCAACAGGAGGGCACGGGGATGGAGCCCATCTCCTCCTCGTCGAAAGAAAGCCCCTCTTCCGGGTCTACAGCTTCTTTATAGGAATCGAAATACTGAAAGGCCCAGGTGCCGTTTAAAGGCACCACCCGGGAGGAACGGCCGTTTTCGGCCTCCTTCTCATCGCCGTAGGGGATATAATAGCTGCGGTTGGGGCAAGTCCCCACATGGAGGGTCCCCGGGTCTTCGTGAAAATGATGGGGTTTCAGGTTCATACAGCTCTTCCTTTCTGTTCCCCTGGAAATGTTTGCTTTTTCCAGGAAGAAACGGTATACTTTTATAAAAAGCTTACAATGATTTCCCCCCTCCGTCAATGATTATTTTGAGGGAAAGGGGAAAGATTTTGCTCATCTTTTTCACAATGGAAGGAGTGGTCCCATGGGCGTTGGAGCCATTGCGGCCGGGTTGTTTTTTGGTGTGGTCTGCCTGGCAGCGGGACGGAAGTTTTCCGGGGCCTCAAGGGGTCAGGCCCGTTTTGCCCTGTGGGCAAGCCTGTTGTTTTTGGGAGCCTATGTCTTTCGGATTGTGCTGGGGTACACCTCCGAAGGGTTCACCACCGACACGGACACCTTTAAATCATGGGCAGCCTTGGCAAATTCCGTAGGGTTTGGCCAAATCTACCACCAGGACATCTTTTTAGACTATCCCCCCGGCTATCTCTACGTACTGGCGCTGCTGGACAAGCTGCGCCTGCTCTTTGGGCTGCCCATGGAAAGCCCCGCCTACACGCTCCTCATCAAAATGCCCTCCATCCTGGCGGACATGGCCTGCGCCGGCGGGGTGCTGTATCTCAGCCGCAAGCGCCTGGGAGACTACCCGGCGCTGTTCCTCTCCGGGTGTTACCTGTTCTGCCCGGCGGTGTACTTGAACTCCGCCCAGTGGGGCCAGGCAGACTCCTTCTGCACGGCCCTGGTGCTGGGGTCGGTGCTGCTGCTGTACCGGGAGCGGTATGTCCCTGCGGCGCTGCTGTTTGGGGCCTCCATCGCCTGCAAGCCCCAAATGCTGGTGTTCGCGCCTGTGTACCTCTTTTTTGCCCTCAAGCAGCGCCGGTGGGGGAAACTGCTGCTGGGCATCCTGCTGACGGTCCTCACGGTGCTGTCCATCGCCCTGCCCTTCACCCAGGGGTTCAACTTCCTGTGGCTGCTGGAGCGCTACAAGGCCACCCTGGATTATTACAGCTTTTACTCTGTCAACGCCTACAACTTCTGGAGCCTCATCGGCTGGAACTGGAACCCCCTGCCCCCCGGCCTCAGCGGCGACTTGCTGGACTTGCTGGGCCCGATCATTGCCACAGCCCTGTGCGGGGTGGCGGTGTTTGGCTCCCGGCGCAAAGAGGTGGTGTTCTACTGCCCGGCCCTGCTCATGGCGGTGATGTACGCCTTCTCGGTGAAGATGCACGAGCGCTACCTGTTCCCGGCGCTGCTGTTCACCCTGCTGGGTTTTGTGTTTGTCCCGGACCGGGGGCTTTTACGGGCCTTTGCCGCCCTGGCCACTGCCAGCTACGCCAATGTGGCCTATGTGCTGTGGCAGTTTGCCGAGTATTACAACAGCTATGACCCCAACACCTGGCTGACCCGGATGTTCTCCCTGGGGCAGATGGCAGCCATCGCCTACTTGCTCTGGGTGGGATACCGGGTGTTCCTGAGGGGGAATGTGCTGGAAGGGGCTGCCCACCCACCCCGGCCCCTGGTGGACCACCAGCCGGTGGACAGCCGGTTCCTGCCCCGTGACTGGGCTTTGATGGCAGCCGTCACCCTGGTGTACGCCTGCTTTGCCTTCTGGAACCTGGGGGATATGAGCACCGCAGTCACCCCCTGGACTCCCGCCCAAGGGGAGAGCGTGGCCCTCTCTGCCGACGGGGAATGCAGCACCCTGGTCTACCTGCCGGGCATCGCCCCGGACGACGCCCACTACGCCGCCCGGGTAGGGGTGAACGTCCAGGTGGAAACCAGCCAGGATGGGGTCAACTGGACGGGCTGTGGCACCCTCTCCGACGGCAGCGTATTCGCCTGGAAAACCTACACCCTCACCACCCCGGGACGCTTTGTGCGCCTGACAGCCCTGGACGGCAGTGTGACCATCAACGAGGCGGGGCTGCAATACACTGGCACCTCGGCCCTGGCCAACATCGCCGGGGAGGGCGCCGGGGCGGCGGCCCTCACCGACGAACAGGACCAGGTGCCCACGGAGATCACCTATCAGAACTCCACCTATTTTGACGAGATCTACCACGCCCGGACCGCTTACGAGCACATTTTGGGCCTGGAGCCCTACGAGAACACCCATCCCACCCTGGGCAAGCTGCTGATCTCCCTGGGCATCCGGGTGTTTGGCATGAACCCCTTTGGCTGGCGGTGTGTGGGTGCCCTGCTGGGGGTGCTGATGCTGCCCATTTTGTACCACCTTTTAAAGCAGCTGTTTGGCCGCACCCGGCTGTGCTTTGCGGGCACGCTGCTGTTCGCCTTTGACTTTATGCACTTCACCCAGACCCGCATTGCCACCATCGACACCTACGCGGTGTTTTTCCTGCTGCTGATGTACGACGCCATGGTGGTGTTCCTGAAGCGGGACCTGCTGAAGGACAGCTGGAAGCGCTTGCTGCCTCCCCTGCTTGCCTGCGGGATCTTCACCGGGCTGGGCATTGCCTCCAAGTGGACGGCAGCCTACGGCGCTTTGGGCTTGGCGGGGCTGTTTTTTGGGAAGCTGCTCTTCACCTGGTGGGAGTCCAAACGGGAAGGCCAGCCCTTCCAGCCGGTGCGGACAAAGTTTTTGAAGCTGTGCGGCTGGTGCTGCCTGTTCTTTATCGCCATCCCCTTTGCCATTTATTTCGCGGCGTTTTTGCCCATCACCACCCTGCCCCACAACGCCGGCCGTGTGCTGCAAAGCTTCTGGAACTACCAGACCACCATGTTCAACTACCACGCCCACCTGGTGGCCACCCACTCCTTTGCCTCCCCCTGGTATGAATGGCCCCTGGACCTGCGGCCCATCTGGTACTTTGCCGGGGATACCTGGCAGGGCTACAGCACCATTTCCGCCTTTGGCAACCCCCTGCTGTGGTGGGCTGGCATCCCGGCCCTGTGCGGTGCGGCTGTCCTCTGGTGGAAGGAGCGCCCCCGGTGGGCCGGTGTGGTGCTCTCAGGGTTTGGCTCGGTGTACCTGCCCTGGGTGCTGGTGCCAAGGCTTACCTTTATCTACCACTACTTTACGGCAGTACCCTTCCTCATTGTGGCCCTGTGCGGGGTATTCTCCCTGCTGTACCAGCGGGGGCCCTTCACCCGGCGGGTGGCCTTCCCCGGCGGGGTGGAGTGCTCGGCAGCCAGCCTGCTGTTGGGGGCATTCACCGTGGGATGCCTGCTGCTGTTCGCCCTGTATTTCCCGGTGCTGTCCGGCTCCCCCACCACCCGGGAGTACGCCAACGCCCTGGAACTGTTTGACACCTGGTATTTCGCATGACGCCTCTTGACTGGGCCCGCTTTTTGCCCTACAATGGACGAAATATTCTGTAAGGAGGTACGGCCTATGCTTTGCAACGAGTTCGACCCGGACCTGACCGCTGTGGTCAACCCGGAAGAGTGCATCACCCCGGTGCCCGGGTTCCCGGAGATCTGCATTTTCCCCTTTTCCAAACGCATTGTCCAGCAGTGCGTGGACCGCTATCAGGGAAAGCAGATTGCCACCCTGGCCTTTTGCTCAGGACGGGTGCCCATTTACCGCATGGAAATCCAAGGAGTCACCCTGGCTATGGGGCTGCCCCATGTGGGCGGGCCAGCCGCATCCTCCTTTATTGAAGAGGTGCGCGTCAAGGGTGGGAAATACTTTGTCTTTTTCGGCTCGGCGGGGACCCTCAGCCGGGACATCCCATTGAACAGCTTCATCCTGCCCACCGCCGCCATCCGGGACGAGGGCCTTTCCTACCACTATCTGCCCCCGGCGGATGAGGTGGAGTTAGACCCCGCCTGTGTAGGGGCCTGCCGCCAGGCCATGGAGGACTTGGGGCTGCCCTTCGCGGAGGGGAAAACTTGGACCACGGACGCCTTTTACCGGGAAACCCGGGGCAAAATGGCCCGCCGCAAGGAGCAGGGCTGCCTGTGTGTGGAGATGGAGTGCGCCTCCCTGGCGGCAGTGGCCCAGTTCCGGGGGGTAAAATTCGCAGAGTTTTTCTATGTGACCGACAACTTAGACGGACCGGTTTGGGATTCCGGCGTGCTGCACCAACAGGGCGCCAGCATGGCGGAAGAGAGTGTGGCCGCCGCGGTGGAAACCGGGAAACGGCTGCGGCAACTGGACCAACTGGCATAACTTTCCTTGGGAGGAATGAACATGGCAAAGATCGCCACTTTTTACGACCACATCCGGGACATGGCCCGGCAGGAACATCTCTTTATGGAAGACGCCCTCCAACGCGCCCGGGAGCTGGGCGTGAAGGCTGTGGAAGCCTCGGCCAACAACGTGGTGGGCCGGGAAGACGAGATCGGCCAGGAGCTGGCCATGGCAGACCTGGAGATCTCCACCATCCCCTCCTATTTCGACTTTGGCCGTGACACCGGCGTGAAGCGCCAGGCTCTGCCCCTTTTAGAGGCCGCCCAATACCTGGGCGCCCCCAAGCTGCTGGTGATTCCCGGCTTCTTTGGGGAGGGGGATTCCCCCCAGGAGCGGGAAAACCAAACCCAGCGGATGATGGACTGTGTGTGCCAGCTGGCGGACCTGGCCCTGGATTACGGCGTTTCCCTGACCATGGAGGACTATGACGACGCCCTGTCCCCCATTGCCACGGCCGCAGGCGTGCGGCGGTTTTTAAACGCCTGCCCCCAGCTTTCCTCCACCTTTGACACGGGGAACTTCCTCTTTGCCGGGGAACAGGTGCTGGACGCCTACCATCTGCTCCGGGACAGGGTGGACCACGTCCATCTGAAAGACCGTGCAACCGCCCCGGACTACGGCCCCCTGGTGAAAAACGCCCTGGACGGCAGCCCTCTCTACCCCGCCCCGGTGGGCAGCGGCATCCTGCCCCTGGAGGAAATTGTGGCCCAGCTGAAAGCCGACGGCTACGACGGGGTGTACACCTTGGAGTTTTACGGTGCCTCCAGCGCACTGGAATGCCTGTGGCACTCCGTGGAATGGTTGAACAGCCAGCTGTGACCCATCTTTCCCCCTTCTACAGCGCAAGGACGCAGGAACGCTTTGGCTTTCCCTGCGTCCTTTTTGTTTTTCCCCGGCCCCCTTCTAAACACCCTTCAGTCCCTTAACGCCTTGAAGCGCTTATTTGCAAAATCTTTCACAAGCCCCTTGACTTGATTTCGCACTGATATTATAATGATATCAGATTCGGAAAAGGAGTTGTTCTATATGGAAACGCAAGAGAAGATTGTCAACCGGTACACAGAAAAACCCGTGAAAACCAAAAACGGCTTTGCCATGCTGGCGCTGATCTTGGTGCTGTTCTTCGGCAGCTTGGCTGTGGCTATTGTTGGGCCCATCCTGCTGTGGGATGTCAGCGTCCCTCTGTCCGTAACCTTGATTGTGGCGGCTTCGCTGGTGTTCGTGCTGGACCTGTTCCTCATGCCCGGCCTGAAGATCTTAAACCCCAACGAGGCGTTGGTGCTCACCCTGTTTGGGCAGTACCACGGCACCCTGAAAGGGGACGGCTATTTCTGGGTGAATCCCTTCTGCGAGGGCATCAATCCCGGCGCCACCCCCGCCTCCATGACCACGGTGAACGGCAACACCAGCGTCAACTTTGGGGGCAGCCGGAAAATCTCCCTGAAGACCATGACCCTGAACAACGAAAAGCAGACCGTCAACGACGAGCGGGGCAACCCCATTGTCATCGGCACCATTGTGATCTGGCGGATTGTGGACACCACCAAGGCAGTGTTCAACGTGCAGAACTACCGAACTTTCCTTTCCACCCAGTGCGATTCCGCCACCCGGAACATCGCCCGGATGTACCCCTACGACCTGATGGACGACGACGACCTGGGGGAAAAGACCCTGCGGGGCAGCAGCCAGGAGATCGCTGAGATGATGAAGCAAGACTTGCAGGACCGGGTAGAGATGGCGGGGTTGGAGATCCTGGAGGTGCGGATCACCCACCTGTCCTACGCCCCGGAGATCGCCGCGGCCATGCTCCAGCGCCAGCAGGCGGAGGCCGTGGTGGCAGCCCGGAAGAAGATCGTGGAAGGCGCCGTGGGCATGGTGGAAATGGCCCTGGCCCAACTGAACGACGACCGCATCGTGGACCTGGACGAGGAGCGGAAAGCCGCTATGGTGTCCAACCTGCTGGTGGTGCTCTGCGGCAACAAGGACGCCCAGCCCATTGTCAACAGCGGCTCCATCTACTAAGGCGGCGATGGAATGGAGCAAAAGGAAAAAGGCAAAAAGCAAATCCTGCTGCGGATCTCCCCCAAGCTGTGGGAGGACCTGGCCGCCTGGGCCGAGGACGATTTCCGGTCCATCAACGGCCAAATTGAATACCTGTTGACCGAGTGCGTGAAAAAACGGAAAAAAGGGCAAAAAGACGGGCAATAACCCCATCTTCCCAGCCCATCCCGGCTTTTTCCGAGGCACCCAGCCAGGCCCTTCCCTCCCATAAAGGGCTGACCCACCCAGCAAACAAAAAGTGCTGCTGCAAGCTTGCAACAGCACTTTTTTCGTTTTCTTTACCGCCGGGGCACTCTTTACCGGTCCTCCCCCAGCAGGGCGTTGTAGATGCTCTCCACCTTGCCGCCCTTCAGGTACACACGGGGCACCCGCTTGGAAAGGCCGCACACCACCTCGTAGTTGATGCTGCCCTCCAAGCTGGCCAGCTCGTCGGCGGTGATGGCCTCTTCCCCGTCCCGGCCAATGAGGGTGACCATGTCCCCCACCTTCACATCGGGAAGGGCAGACACGTCGGCCATCAGCTGGTCCATGCACACCCGGCCCAGAATGGGGCAGCGCTTCCCGCCAATGAGCACCTGGGCGCCCTTGGCAGAGAGGATGCGGGGATAGCCGTCGGCGTAACCCACCGGGACCGTGGCCACTTTCATCTCCTTCTGGGCGGTGAACTTCCGCCCATAGCTGATGGTGGCCCCGGGTTTTACAGTCTTCACATGGGACACCACCGAGCGGAGCGACAGCACCGGGGTCAGGTCCGGTTTATGGCGCAGCTCCTCTGAGGGGTACAGCCCGTAGATGACAATGCCGGCCCGCACCATGTCCAGGTGGGACAAAGGATAGTCGAACACCGCCGCGGAGTTGGCACAGTGACGCACTTCAAAGCCGATGTCCTCCCGCAGCAGGGCCTCGATCATCTCTTTGAAGCAGCCGAACTGCTGCATGGTGAAGGCGTCCCCGGCCTTGCCCTCGTCGGACACGGCAAAGTGGGTGAAGATGCCCTCCGGGTGCAGCCCCGGCAGCTGGCAGGCGGCTTTCACCTCCTGGACCGTGGCCTCGTCCCGGCTGATGTCCTGATAGTAAAAGCCCAGGCGGCTCATGCCGGTGTCGATCTTCACGTGGATGTTCACCGTGGCCCCGGCCTCCTCCGCCGCGCGGGAAAGGTCCCGAGCATAGTCCAAGCTGTACACGCACTGGGAAATGTGGTGGTTGGAAAGGGCGGCGGCCTCCTCCGGCGGGGTGTACCCCAGCACCAGGATGGGTTTTTGGATCCCTCCCAGCCGCAGCTGGAGGGCCTCCTCCAAATTGGAAACGGCAAACCAATCCGCCCCCAGCCCTTCAAACTCCCGGGCAATGCGGACAGCCCCGTGGCCATAGGCGTCAGCCTTGACCACACAGCAGACCTTGGCCTGGGGATTGGCGGCCTCCCGCACCGCCTGAAAGTCGCGGGCCAGGGCGTCCAGGTCGATCTCCGCCCAGGTGCGACGCAATATCTCTTTCATAGGAACTGTATCCTCCTTTTCCGTCCCCGAAAGGGAAAACGGCAAAGAATACACCTTTCTTGCGAAAGGTGTATCGTTCTCTTCTTTCTTACAAGAAAAAAGCAAAGAATTTGCAAATCCGGTTTGCAGGGAGGGCCACCCACCAGTGGGAACTTCTCCCAGCCCTCCGCGCGAACGGCCCATTCTCGGTCACCTCAGGACCGAGCGCAGCCAGCGGCCCCAGAGCGCGAAGTGTCCAGTGGGGCCACCCACCAGCGGGAACTTCTCCCAGCCAGCCCTCTGCGCGAACGACCCATTCTCGGGCACCTCAGGACCGAGCGCAGCCAGCGGCCCCAGAGCGCGACTTGCGTCCAGGCGCAGCTTGGTTACTTAAAGTACTTCACGCCGCTTTCGAACAGCCACTGGTCCTTCGCGCCGGGAACATTCTTATACAGGTCTTGGCCCTTCCGCTCGGAGTGGCCCATCTTGCCCAGCACACGGCCATCGGGGCTGGTGATGCCCTCAATGCCGCACACAGAGCCGTTGGGGTTCCACTGGATGTCGCCGCTGACCGTGCCATCAGGATCCACATACTGGGTGGCGATCTGGCCGTTCTCGATCAGCTTCTTCAAAGCCTTCTCGTCGGCCACAAACCGGCCCTCGCCGTGGGACACAGGCACCGCGTGGATGTCGCCGGCGTGGACGCCAGCCATCCAGGGGGACTTGACGCTGGTGACCCGGGTGTACACCATGCGGGACACGTGGCGACCCAGGGTGTTGAAGGTCAAGGTGGGATCGTCCTCCTTGGGCTCGGTGATCTTGCCATAGGGCACCAGGCCCAGCTTGATCAGCGCCTGGAAGCCGTTGCAGATACCCAGCATCAGGCCGTCCCGGGTTTCCAGCAGGTCGGTGACCGCCTGGGCAACCTTGGGGTTGCGGAAGGTGGTGGCAATAAACTTGCCGGAACCCTCGGGCTCGTCGCCGCCGGAGAAGCCGCCGGGGATCATGATGATCTGGGCGCGGCGGATGGCCTGTTCCATCCGGCCGATGGTTTCCTCAATGTCCTTGGGGGACAGGTTCTTCACCACCAGGATCTCCGTTTCAGCGCCGGCCTTTTCAAAGGCACGGGCAGAGTCCACTTCGCAGTTGGTGCCGGGGAAGGCGGGGATGAACACCCGGGGCTTTGCCACCTTGATGGCGGGGGCCCGCCGCTCCCGCTTCTCCCACAGGGGCACGTCTGCCGCCACGGGGACCCGCGGCGCGTTGTTGGGGAAAATCTTCTCCAAGGTGCCCATCCAGGCGGCGCACAGCTCCTCCATGGAGATCTTCTCGCCGCCCAGCTTCACGTCCCCTTTGCTGGTGGAGTGGCCCAGCACCACAGGGGCCAGGGCGGGGTCGGCGGACAGGTCGGCCTCGCTGGAAAGCTCCACCACCAGGGCGCCCTCCTGGGGAGCATACAAGGTTTCTTTCGTCAGGCCTTCCGCAAACCGGAAGCCGGTCTCCTCGCCAAAGCACATCCGCAGCACGGTGGCAGCGGCGCCTCCTTCACGGACCACGCCCGCGGAAACGATGTCCCCACAATCGATATGCAGCAGCACCGCCCGGTAATACGCCTTCAAGGCCTCCCAATCGGGCATCCCGTTTTCATCCTCGGGGATGGGCAGCAGCACCAGGGTGGAGCCGGGCTCCTTGACGCTGGCGGAAAGGGTCTTGCTTGCCTTGGTCATGGACACGGCAAAACTCACTAGGGTGGGGGGCACGTCCAAGCTCTCAAAGGAGCCGGACATACTGTCCTTGCCGCCGATAGAGGGCAGGCCCATGCCCAGCTGGGCTTCCAAAGCGCCCAACAGGGCGGCAGCGGGCTTGCCCCAGCGGGAGGGCACATCATGCAACCTCTCAAAGTATTCCTGGAAGGTGAGCCGGGCCTTCAAGGGGTCCGCGCCCACGGCAGCAAGCTTGGAGAGGCTTTCCACCACAGCGTAAGCGGCGCCCTCAAAGGGGGAGTACCGGGCCACGCCGGGGATGTATCCGTAGCTCATGGCGGTGGCGTCGTCGGTTTCCCCGTGGAGCAGGGGGATCTTAGCCACCATGGCCTCTTCGGGAGTCAGCTGGTACTTACCGGCAAAGGGCATCAGCACGGTACCAGCGCCGATGCTGGCGTCGAACCGCTCGGAAAGGCCCTTCTGGCAGCAGACCTCCAACCGGGCCATATTGGCCTTCAGGGCTTTCACGCCCTCTTTGCCCTCCAGACAGGCAGGCACGGACTTCCGGTAGTCGCAGCCCTGGGGCGCGGTGATCTGGGCCTCGGCGTTCTGGGTGACACCGTTGGTATCCAGGAAGGCGCGGGACAGGTCCACCACCTGGTCGCCCCGCCACTCCATCTTCAGCCGGGGCTCTTCGGTGACAATGGCCACCACCTGGGCGTCCAGGTTTTCCTCAGCGGCCTTCTTGCAGAACTCTTCCACGTCTTTGGGGTCCAGCACCACGGCCATACGCTCCTGGGATTCGGAGATGGCCAGCTCGGTGCCGTCCAGGCCCTCGTACTTCTTGGGCACCTTATTCAAATCGATCCGAAGGCCCGGGGCCAGCTCGCCGATGGCCACGCACACGCCGCCGGCGCCGAAGTCGTTGCACCGCTTGATGAGGGTGGACACGCTGGGGTCCCGGAACAGCCGCTGGAGCTTCCGTTCCGTGGGGGGATTGCCCTTCTGCACCTCGGCGCCGCAGACCTCCACGCTCTTTTCCGTGTGGGCCTTGCTGGAGCCGGTGGCGCCGCCGATGCCGTCACGGCCGGTAGCGCCGCCCAGCAGCACGATCACGTCCCCGGGGACAGGTTCTTCCCGCTTCACGTTGGCCTTGGGGGAGGCGCCGATCACCGCGCCGATCTCCATGCGCTTGGCCACGTATCCGGGGTCGTACAGCTCGGTGACTTGGCCGGTGGCCAGGCCGATCTGGTTGCCGTAGGAGGAGTAGCCCGCGGCAGCGCCGGTGGTGATCTTCCGGCTGGGCAGCTTGCCGTGGAGGGTCTTTTCAAAGGGCACGGTGGGGTCGCCGCTGCCGGTGACCCGCATGGCCTGGTACACATAGGCACGGCCGGACAGGGGGTCACGGATGGCGCCGCCCAGGCAGGTGGCCGCGCCGCCGAAGGGCTCGATCTCGGTGGGATGGTTGTGGGTCTCGTTCTTAAACTGGATCAGCCAAGTTTCCGTCTTGCCGTCGATGGTCACCGGCGCCTCGATGGAACAGGCGTTGATCTCTTCGCTTTCGTCCAGGTCGGGCACCAGGCCCTTCTTCCGCAGGTACTTGCCGCCGATGGTGGCCATATCCATCAGGGACACGGGCTTGTCCTTGCCCACATACAGCTCTTCCCGCAGGGCCAGGTAATCCTTCAGGGCCTTCTCCACGGCAGCGCTCAGGGCACCCTGCTCTACGTCGATCTTGTTCAAACGGGTGAGGAAGGTGGTGTGGCGGCAGTGGTCGCTCCAGTAGGTGTCGATCACCCGCAGCTCGGTAACGGTGGGGTCACGGTGTTCCTCGTCCCGGAAGTAATCCCGGCAGAACTCCAGGTCAGACAGGGTCATGGCAAAGCCCATGGAGCCGAAATATGCCTTCATCTGCTCCCCGTCCCAGCTGGTGAACCCGGTGACCCGGGCCACGTCGGCGGGAACGTCGGCTTTCATCTCCAGGCTTTCTGGCTTCTCCATGGAGGCTTCCCGGCTCTCCACAGGGTTGATAAGGTACTGCTTGACCTTGTCAAACTCCTCAGCGGACACGCTGCCCAAAAGGCCGATCACTTTGGCGGTGGCCACAGCCGGGCGCTCCCCCTGGGTCAGCAGCTGCACGCACTGGGCGGCGGAGTCGGCCCGCTGGTCGTACTGGCCGGGCAGGTATTCCATGGCGAACACCTGGTACTCCTCCGGCAGGCGGAAGTCCTCGCCGTACACAGCGTCCATATTGGGCTCGGACAAAATGGTGCGGGCCGCGGCGGCGAACTGCTCCTGTGACAGCCCCGAAACATCATACCGATTTAAAATGCGCACTTCCTCCAGGCCCTGGATGCCCAGGTTCCCCTTCAGGTCAGAAAGCATCTGCTGCGCTTCGATATTAAACCCCTGTTTTTTCTCAACGAATACCCGTGTGACCATGACTTCATCCTTTCTCCAGCGGGAGGCTGGGCAAAGAGTTTTTTTCGATAAGGCTGCCCCGGGCAGTCCATTCCCACGTGCCCTATCCCCGGGACAAAAAAAGCGGGCCCTTGTGTCAACCATCATTGTAACACAAGCGCCCGATTTAATAAAGTTCTCTCCTAGATTTTTCTCAAAGTTTTCCGTTTTTACGAATTTTCCGCAGTTCCTGTGGAGAAACGCTTCCCATGTCGCCAATACTCAGGGCCACGCTGTGCTTGATGGGCTTCCATTCGGTGTTGCCGAACACCGCCACCACCATGGCCAGGCTAAAAGTGGCCACAAACAGCGGGAAGGTGAACAGATAGCCGATCTTTTTGGCACGGGAGCAGTAGATCCGCTTCCACTCCGTGACCAAGGGCATGAGGCCCATGAGGAGCATCACAAAGTAGGATCCCACCATGGACAGGATCACCGAGCCAAAGAACACGCCCATTTCCTGCGGCGCGGAGGTGATCCCCACCACAAACATGGCAGCGTTGACCATAATGGTCAGCACGGTGATAATCGCTGCAGGGAAGGTGAACATCAGCACATCATAGCTGGAGAAGCTACCGTCCACCAGCATGGCCTTCACCAGGTCCCCGCCCCGCTTGCCGAACACCTGCAAATAGCCCTTCACCCAACGGGAGCGCTGCACGATGGACTGTTTAAAGTTCCGGGGCTGCTCGTCGTAGAACACAGCATCGTGGCAGTAGGCGATCTTCTCCCCATGGGCAATGGCGTTGGCGGTGAACTCAAAGTCCTCGGTGAGCAGGAAATACTCCCACCCGCCCAGCTCGTCCAACAGGCTCTGGGCAAACAGATACCCGGTGCCGGACACGGTGCAGCTGGTGCGCAAAAAGTCCCGGGAGGAGTTGAGGTATTCGCTCTCCCGCAAGAACCAAAGGCCATACCCGGCGGTGATCCAGTTGTCGCCGTAATTCTTGGTGTTGCGGCAGCTGGTGATCATCCGCTCGCCGGAGGAGAACGCCTTGTTCATCTCGGTGATGTAATGGGGGTCCAGCAGGTTGTCCGCGTCGAAGATGAAGTACCCATCGTACCCCTCCGGACGCTCCTCCCGGATTTTCCCCAGCAGGAAGGCCATGGCATAGCCCTTGCCCACCTGGAGCTTATTAAACCGCTCAAAGACCCGGGCGCCATGCTCCCGAGCGATCCGAGCGGTGTCGTCGGTGCAGTTGTCTGCCACCACGTAGACGTCCACCAAGTCCTGGGGATAGTCCTGGCCGTGGATGCTGTCGATCAGCTGGCCGATGACGGCGCTCTCATTCCGGGCGGCGATGAGCACCCCATAACGGCACAGCTTTTTGGCGGTGAAGGTCCGCCGCTTCCCCAAAAGCCGCACCAGGGCAAACACCGCTTGGTAACAGTAACACGCCGCAAAGAGGGCAGCCATGAGAAAATTAATGGTGGCTAAAGTTTCCATAAATCCAATCTCCTTTCCAACGCGGGGGATGGTGCTGCAGGCACATTTATTTTAGCAGGCAACCATCAACAAATCTCCAACCCCAGGTGGGAGAACCACGGTTTTTCACAATCGCCAGCCAGCGCGGCCGGCAAACTCTCCTTTTGAAAAACAGTGGCGGCATTCAAACCGCCTCTATTGTACCACACCTGCGGTGGGCACGTCGCGCAGGCGGCTTTCCAGCCGCCGGGCTGGACGGGAAATCTACCCTCGCCGCTCGCGTTCCCACTTTCTGCGGCTATTATACCACATAGAAAGCATATTGTGAACAAATTAAGTACAACAGAATAAGTTTCTTAAAAAAACCTTAACATTTTGGCCCATTGCAAAATTATTTTTGCCAAATTTTATTTTAGGGCTTGCTTTTTCGGGAAGAATCGTGTAAAATGATCAGGCAACAAAAAATTTGGGCGCTTAGCTCAGCTGGCTAGAGCACCTGCTTGACGTGCAGGGGGTCAGCGGTTCAAGTCCGTTAGCGCCCACCAGCGGCAAGCTGCCGCTCCCAAATCGCGAATCCCACCTCAGTGGGGTTCGCGATTTTTATTTCCCGCGGTTTCCTCCCTCTCCCCTTGGGAACACCCAACAGGGAAGATCCCAACAGGGGGATAGCCGCCACGCCCTTGTGTCCCTTGACTTTCCCCGCAGCCTGTGCTAAAATTATGCTGTTAAAGTGGCCGCTGCCAGTGGGCTCCGGCTCGCTCATTTTTTAAAAGAATGGAGAGATTTGTCATGGAACGGATCAAGACTTTAGATACCCGGAACCTGTGTGAGAGCGCCAAGAACGGCGGCTGCGGCGAGTGCCAGACCTCCTGCCAGTCCGCTTGCAAGACCAGCTGCGGCGTGGCCAACCAAAAGTGCGAAAAGAACGACAAATAACATCCAAACATAAAAAAGCCGCCGCCTTCCAGGCGGCGCTTTTTCTGTCAGGGAGGACCCTTTATGGTACATCAATATCAACTCAACGGTTATAACATCGTGCTGGACACCTGCTCCGGCAGCATCCACGTGGTGGATGAGGTGGCTTACGACGTCATCGCCCTGTTTGAAACCCACACGCCTGACGCCATTGTACAGGCCATGTTGGAGAAATATGGGGACGCCGTGACAGAGCAGGACATCTGCGACTGCATCGCCGACGTGCAAAGCCTGAAAGACGCCGGCAAGCTCTTCTCCCCCGACACCTTCGCGGACCTGGCCGGCACGTTCAAAGAGCGCTCCGGGGATGTGGTGAAAGCCCTGTGCCTCCACGTGGCCCACACCTGCAACTTAAACTGCGACTACTGCTTCGCCAGCCAGGGCAAGTATCACGGCGACCGGGCCTTGATGAGCTTTGAAGTGGGCAAGCAGGCCCTGGATTTCCTCATGGACCACTCAGGCACCCGGCGGAACCTGGAAGTGGACTTCTTCGGCGGCGAGCCTCTGATGAACTGGGACGTGGTCAAGCGCCTGGTCCAGTACGCCCGCAGCGTGGAGAAAGAGCGGGGGAAGAACTTCCGGTTCACCCTCACCACCAACGGGATGCTCATTGACGACGACGTGATCGACTTTGCCAACCGGGAGATGAGCAACGTGGTGCTGTCCCTGGACGGCCGCAAGGAGATCAACGACCGCACCCGGGTGGACTACCAGGGCTGCGGCAGCTACGACCGGATCGTGCCCAAGTTCCAGAAGCTGGTGGCAGCCCGGGGGGGCAAAAACTACTATATGCGGGGCACCTTCACCCACGCAAACCCCGACTTCACCAAGGACCTGTTCCACATGGCCGACGACCTGGGCTTTACAGAGCTGAGCATGGAGCCGGTGGTCTGCGCCCCCGACGACCCTGCCGCCCTGACCCCCGAGGATCTGGAAGTGGTGAAAGAGCAGTATGAGATCCTGGCGAAAGATATGCTCCGCCGGGAAAAAGAGGGCAAGCCCATCACCTTCTACCACTATATGTTGGACCTCACCGGCGGCCCCTGCATCTACAAGCGGATCTCCGGCTGCGGCTCCGGCACGGAATATATGGCGGTCACCCCCTGGGGCGACCTGTACCCCTGCCACCAGTTCGTGGGGGAGGAATCCTACAAGCTGGGGGACATCTGGAACGGCGTTACCAACACCGCCCTGCGGGAGGAGTTCCGTTCCTGCAACGCCTACGCCCGGCCCGACTGCAAAGACTGCTGGGCAAAGCTCTACTGCTCCGGCGGCTGCGCTGCCAACGCCTTCCACGCCACCGGCAACATCCGGGGCATTTACGAGGCCGGCTGTGAGCTGTTCCGTAAGCGCATCGAGTGCGCCATCATGATGAAAGCCGCCAAGGAAACCCAGCAATGAACACCCCGGTGGTAGACTTCGTCCGGCGCTATGGGGAGAGCGGCATTTCCCGGCTCCATATGCCCGGCCACAAGGGGCAGCCCTTTTTGGGCTTTGAAAGCTGGGACATCACCGAGATCCAGGGCGCCGACGCCCTCTTCGAAGCGGAAGGCATCCTGCGGGAAAGCGAGGAAAACGCCACGGGGCTTTTCGGCTCCCGGCGCACCTTCTACTCCACCGAGGGCTCCAGCCACTGCATCCGGGCCATGCTGTACCTGGCCTTGACCAACCGCCCTGCCGGGGCAGCCCCGCTGGTGGTGGCCGCCCGGAACGTCCACCGGGCCTTTGTGTCCGCCGCAGCCCTTCTGGACCTGGAAGTGGCGTGGCTGTGGCCGGAGGAGAGCCGCTCCCTGTGCGGGTGCCCCATCTCCCCCCGGCAGCTGGAGGAAACCCTAAAGTGCTTGCCCGCCCCCCCTGCGGCGGTGTACCTCACCTCCCCGGACTATTTGGGCGGCATGGGGGAGATCGCGGCCCTCTCCCAGGTGTGCCACCGGTTCGGCACCCTGCTGGCGGTGGACAACGCCCACGGGGCGTACCTGCGGTTTTTAAGCCCCTCCCTCCATCCCCTGGACCTGGGGGCGGACCTGTGCTGCGACTCCGCCCACAAGACCTTGCCTGTGCTCACCGGCGGGGCTTACCTGCACATTGCCAAAACCGCCCCGGCGTCCTTAGCGGAAAACGGGAAAACCGCCCTGGCGCTGTTTGGCTCCACCAGCCCATCCTATTTGACCCTGTGCTCCCTGGACCAGTGCAACCGGTATCTGGCAGAGGGGTACCCTGCCCGCTTGCAGGAAACCGCCGCCCAGCTGGAAGCCCTGAGAGCCCAGCTGAGGCAGGCTGGCTGGCAGGTGGAGGAGAGCGACCCCCTGCGGGTGAGCCTCCGGGCGGTGGAGGGCCTTTCGGGACAGGCCCTGGCCCAGCGCCTGCGCCAAGGGGGCGTGGAGTGCGAGTACGCCGACCAGGATTTCCTGGTGCTGATGGCCACCCCGGAAAACACCCGGGAAGATTTTGAACGGGTGCTGGCAGCCCTGGGGGAAACCCGGCTGCCGCCCAGCCCCCTTCCCTGCCTGCCCCTGGCGCGGGGGCGGCAGGCGTGTTCCATCCGCCAGGCGCTGTTTTCCCCCCACGAGCTGGTTCCCGCGGAAGGCTCCTTGGGGCGGGTGTGCGGCATCCCCACGGTGGGGTGCCCCCCCGCCGTGCCCATCGCCGTGGCCGGGGAGGAGATCGGCCCCCAGGCGTTGGAGCTGTTCCGGCGCTACGGTGTCCACAGGGTGGATGTGCTCTCCCAGGCGCCTTCCCATTAAAACAGGTTCTTCGGCCCTCCCTTCGCCCAGAGGGGAGGGCTTTTTGCCGCTTTTTAGCCAGGTGGGAAGTTAGTCACGGTTTTGTAACAAATCAAAAAAAAGAGTGTGATACAATAAATTTCCGAATTTGCCGCGGCCAGCCCCCGGGCTGTGCTGTTTTTTATGGAAAGGAAGGATCACCAGAACCTATGCTGGAACTGAAACACATCACCAAGGAATACCCCGCCGGCGGCCAGCCCGTGGAAGCGCTGAAAGGCGTGGACCTCCAATTCCGGGAAAGCGAGTTCGTGTCCATCCTGGGGCCTTCGGGCTGCGGAAAGACCACCCTGCTGAACATCATCGGCGGCCTGGACCAGTACACCTCCGGCGACCTGGTCATCAACGGCCGGTCCACCAAGGACTTTAAAGACCGGGACTGGGATGCCTACCGGAACCACTCCATCGGCTTTGTCTTCCAAAGCTACAACCTGATCCCCCACCAGACCGTGCTGCAAAACGTGGAACTGGCCCTGACCCTCTCCGGCGTGTCCAAGGGGGAGCGCCGCCGCCGGGCCAAGGAAGCCCTGGAGCAGGTGGGCCTAGGCAGCCAGCTGCGCAAGCGCCCCAGCGAGATGTCCGGCGGCCAGATGCAGCGGGTTGCCATCGCCCGTGCCATTGTCAACGACCCGGACATCATCCTGGCCGACGAGCCCACCGGCGCCTTGGACACGGAAACCAGCATCCAGGTCATGGAGATCCTCAAAGAGATCGCCAAGGACCGGCTGGTGGTGATGGTCACCCACAACCCGGACCTGGCCCAGCAGTACTCCACCCGCATCGTCCGGATGCTGGACGGGGAAGTCACCGGCGACTCCGCCCCCCTGTCCCCCCAGGAGGCCCAGGCACAGCGGAAGCAGTCCCTGGAAAAATCCCAGGCGGCCCAAAGGGAAAAGCTCCCCGCCATGTCCTTTGCCACCTCCTTCGGCCTGTCTTTGAAAAACCTGTTCACCAAAAAGGGACGCACCGCCCTGACCTCCTTCGCGGGGAGCATCGGCATCATCGGCATCGCCTTGATCTATGCCGTCAGCCAGGGCACCACCGCCTATATTGACGCCATCCAGGAGGACACCCTCTCCTCCTACCCCCTGACCCTGGAATCCCAAACCATGGACCTGGGCTCCCTGATGGAGGAATTCATCAGCGCCGCCCAATCTGACAGCGATCACGGCCTGGAAGGCGTTTACGAAAAGCCCATGGTGTACAACATGGTCAACGCCCTCAGCGCCGCTGAAACCATCGAAAATGACCTGCAGCCCTTTAAAGAGTACCTGGAAAACCGCCGCTCCGACCCGGAGGACCCTCTCCATGACGCGGTCAGCGGGGTGCAGTACACCTATGACACCCAGCTGCTGGTGTACACCGAGTCCGTGGACGGCGCCATCCTCCACGCCGATTCCCAGGAACTGATGGAAAACCTGCTGCAGGAATATTTCAGCATCGACATGGGTGCTATGACCGATCTGCGGGACAGCTACGGCAGCATGGAGGCCCTGTCTTCCCTGTCCCCCGCGGGCAGCTCCGTGGTGCTGTGGCAGGAGATGCTTTCCGGGGACGGAGGCGCCCTTGTAAGCCCCCTGCTGGAAAGCCAGTACGACCTGGTGTACGGCTCCTGGCCCAACGACTACAACGAAGTGGTGCTGGTGCTGGACGAAAACAACGAGCTGGACGACATGGCCCTGTACGCCCTGGGGCTGAAACCCCAGGAAGAGATGGACGCCATCATGCAGGCCGCGGTGGACCAGACGGAAGTGGAGCTGGATTCCCAAAGCTGGAGCTATGAGGAGATCTGCTCCCGGGAGTACAAAACTATTTTAAACTCCTCCTGCTACGCCTTTGACGAAGCCAGCGGCCTGTACGCCGACCTGCGGGAAAGCGACGCGGGCCTGCGGTACCTGTATGACAACGGGGTGGCCTTAAAGGTTTCCGGCATCATCCGGCCCGACGAGGACGCTTCGGCCCATATGCTCTCCGGTTCCATCGGCTATACCAGCGCCCTGACGGAATACCTGGCCCAGCAGGCAGCGGATTCCCCGGCGGTGCAGGCCCAGCTGGACAGCCCCAACAAGGACATCTTCACCGGGCTGCCCTTCCAGGAGAGCACCGGCAGCCTCACCGATGAGGAAAAGGAAGCCGCTTTCCGGGAGTATGTTTCCCTGCTGGATGAGCAGGGGAAGGCCGACACCTACCTGGCCATCCAGAGCATCCCCTCCCAGGAGCAGCTGGACGCCGCGGTGGAACAGGCCACCGGCTCCATGGACCGGGCCAAAATGGAGGAAACCCTGCTGTCCGCCCTGACGGCCCAGGCCGGCCTGGACCAGGAAGAGGTGGAGGGCTACGTCACCGCCATGAGCGATGAGGAACTGACCCAGCTGTTCACCCAGATGGTGCAGGAGCAGTACAAGGCCCAGTACGCCGCCGGGGTCCAGCAGCAGATGGCCGGGATGGACGCTTCCCAGCTGGCCGCTGCCCTGGACGCTGCCCTGGATACCTACACCGCCGCCCAGTGCGGGGAGTATTACGACCAGGCGCTCACCTTCTCCGACTCCACCTACGAGGACAATCTGCTGAAACTGGGGTATGTAGACCTGGATGACCCGGCCTCTATCAACCTGTATGCCGCCTCCTTTGAGGACAAAGACGTGATCGAGCAGGCCATCGCCGGCTACAACGATTCGGTGGACAGCTTGCAGCAGATCCAGTACACCGATTATGTCGGGCTGATGATGTCCTCCATCACTACCATCATCAACGCCATCACCTACGTGCTCATTGCCTTTGTGGCCGTGTCCCTGGTCGTGTCCTCCATCATGATCGGCGTCATCACCCTGATCTCCGTCCAGGAGCGCACCAAGGAGATCGGCATCCTCCGGGCCATCGGCGCCTCCAAACGCAACGTATCCCGGATGTTCAACGCCGAAACCATCATCATCGGCTTTGCCTCCGGCGCCCTGGGCGTGATCATCACCGGCCTGCTGTGCATCCCCATCAACGCTATCCTCCACAGCGTCACCGGCATCCAGACCTTAAACGCCTATCTGCCCCCCCAAGTGGCCTTGGTCCTGGTGCTCATCAGCACGGGCCTGACCCTGTTCTCCGGGATCATCCCCTCCCGCAGCGCCGCCAAGAAAGACCCTGTGGTGGCCCTGCGCACGGAATGAGATTGCCGGGCTTCCCAGTAAGGATATCCCGTTAAAAGCCGGACCGGAAAGGGCCTGCCGCAAACTGCGGCAGGCCCTTTTTCCCCTTTGGAAAAGGTGGTCTTTTTCTCAACTTTTCACCGGGGATTGTTTTAAAAGCCCTTGACAAAAAAAAGGATATGCCTTAAAATTAGTTCGTAACCTAACAATAAAAAAAGGAAAAGTTCCCATGACCCGTTCCGTCCGCGGCAAGTTCCCATCGGCCTGGCCGGACGGTTTTGTGCCTTTACGGGTGCCGCTTTCCCAGGGGGGAAAGGTCTTGGTGGGAAGAGTTCACTTGGAAAGGAAGGTCTTTCTATGATTAAAACTCTGGCGAAAAGCATACGGGAGTACAAAAAGCCATCGATTTTAGCCCCTGTTTTCGTCACCGGCGAAGTCATTATGGAATGTATCATTCCCTTTGTCATCGCCAACCTGGTCAACGAAATCAAGGCGGGCATCTCCATGTCCAAGCTCCTGTCTTACGGCGGGCTGCTTGTGGTGATGGCGGGCCTGTCCCTGGCGTTCGGCGCACTGGCAGGCGCGGCCTGCTCCACCGCCAGCTGCGGCTTTGCCCGCAACCTGCGCAAGGATATGTTCTACAAGATCCAGGGGTATTCCTTTGAAAACATCGACAAGTTCTCCGTGTCCAGCCTGGTCACCCGGCTGACCACCGACATCACCAACGTGCAGATGGCTTACATGATGATCATCCGCACCGCTGTGCGCAGCCCCCTGATGCTGATCTTCTCCTTTATCATGGGCTTTGTCATGGGTGGGAAAATGGCCTGGATCTTCCTGGTGATCATCCCCTTCCTGGGGGTCGGGCTGTTCTTCATCATCCGGAAAACCATGCCCTTGTTCCGCCGGGTATTCCGCAAGTACGATGCTTTGAACGCCTCCATCCAGGAGAACATCCGGGGTATGCGGGTGGTAAAAGCCTATGTGCGGGAAGACTATGAGAAAAAGAAATTCAATTATGCCGCGGAAGAGCTGCAAAAAGATTTCACCCATGCCGAGCGCATCATGGCCTTAAACAACCCTTTGATGCAGTTCTGCACCTACATCATCATGATTTTTGTCATGTCCTTCGGCTCCTACACCGTCATCACCACCCAGGGCCTGGACCTGGATGTGGGCCAGATGTCTTCCATGCTCACCTATGGGTTCCAGATCCTCATGAGCCTGATGATGCTCTCCATGATCTTCGTGATGATCACCATGTCTTTGGAGTCTGCCGAGCGTATTGTGGAAGTGCTCTCTGAGGAAAGCACCCTCCAAAACCCCGAGAACCCTGTCATGGAAGTGAAAGACGGCTCTATCGACTTCAACCACGTAAACTTCAAGTACTCCAAGGCCGCCAGCCGCATGGCCCTTTCGGATATCGACCTGCACATCAAGTCCGGGGAGATCATCGGCGTTTTGGGCGGCACCGGTTCCTCCAAAACCACCCTCATCCAGCTGATCCCCCGTCTGTACGACGTCACCGAGGGCAGCGTCCAGGTGGGCGGCGTGGACGTGCGCAACTACGACTTGGAAACCCTCCGCAACCAGGTGGCTGTGGTGCTGCAAAAGAACGAGCTGTTCTCCGGCACTATCAAGGAAAACCTGCGCTGGGGCAACCCCAACGCCACCGACGAGGAACTGGAGGAGGCTTGCCGGCTCTCCCAGGCGGACGAGTTTATCCAGCAGTTCCCCATGAAATACGATACCCACATCGAGCAGGGCGGTTCTAACGTGTCCGGCGGCCAGAAACAGCGGCTGTGTATTGCCCGGGCCTTGTTGAAAAAACCCAAGATCCTTATCCTGGACGACTCCACCAGCGCTGTGGACACCCGCACCGACGCCCTGATCCGCGCGGGTTTCCGGGAATTTATCCCGGAAACCACCAAGATCATCATTGCCCAGCGCGTGGCCTCCGTGCAGGACGCGGACCGGATCCTGCTGATGAACAACGGCGCGATCGAGGCCATCGGCAGCCATGAGGAGCTGATGGAAAACAGCCCCGTGTACCGGGAGATCTACACGTCTCAGAACCGGATCAACTCCCAGGAACAAGGAGGTGCCAACGAATGAGGAGAAAAGGCGGCGCGCCCCTGCCAAAGGGCCAACGGAAAGACATTTTAATGCGGGTTATAAAAACCGTTTTCAGCTTTTACCCGGTGATGCTCCCCATCGCCTTGCTATTCATCCTGTTCAACGCCATCATCAGTTCCATCCCCTCCGTGTTCATGCAAAATATCATTGCCCTGGTGGAACAGAGCTGGAAAACCGGCGACTGGGCCTCTGTGGCGGGGCAGATTGGCCGTTTGATAGGCATCCTGGTGGTGCTGTATGTGCTCAGCCTGGCGGCCGGCGCCACGTACAACCAGTTAATGGCCATCATCACCCAAGGTTCCCTGGCGAAAATGCGCAAAAAAATGTTCAACCATATGCAGGACCTGCCCATCCGTTATTTCGACTCCCACAACCACGGCAACGTGATGAGCTATTACACCAACGATATCGACACCCTCCGCCAGATGGTTTCCCAAAGTATGCCCAACCTGCTGGTTTCGGTAGTCACGATCGTAAGCGTCATCAGCATCATGCTGTACTACAGCGTGTGGATGACCCTGGTGGTGGCCTTCGGCGTATGCTTTATGGTGCTGGTGGTCAAGAAGATCGGCGGCCAGTCCTCCCGGTACTTCCTGAAGCAGCAGCAGGCCATCGGCCGGGCTGAGGGCGTGGTGGAAGAGATGATGAACGGCCAAAAGGTGGTCAAGGTCTTCTGCCACGAGGAAGAGGCCAAAGCAGTCTTTGACGAGGTCAACGACGAGCTGTTCTACAACGCTGAAAAGGCCAACCGCTACGCCAATATGCTCATGCCCATCCTGGGCAACATCGGCAACGTGCTGTACGTGATCGTAGCCATTGCAGGCGGCGCCATGTACCTGGCAAACGTCCCCAACCTGAGCATCTCCGGCTTGGCTTTCAGCATCAGCATCCTGATCCCCTTCTTAAACATGACCAAGCAGTTCGCCGGTTCCATCGGCCAAGTGTCCAACCAGCTGAACTCCGTGATCATGGGCTTGGCTGGTGCCAAGCGGATCTTTGACTTAATGGATGAGCAGGTGGAAACCGACGAAGGCTATGTGACCCTGGTCAACGCCAAAGAGGGCAAAGACGGCAGCCTCACCGAGTGCAGCGAACGCACTAACCTGTGGGCTTGGAAACATCCCCACAGCGACGGCACCGTGACCTACACCCGCCTGCAAGGCGATGTACAGTTCTTTGACGTGGATTTCGGCTACACACCGGACAAAGTGGTGCTGCACGACATCAGCCTGTACGCCAAACCCGGCCAGAAAGTGGCCTTCGTGGGTTCCACCGGCGCCGGCAAGACCACCATTACCAACCTGATCAACCGGTTCTACGATATCGCCGACGGCAAGATCCGTTACGATGACATCAATATCAATAAGATCAAAAAGGCGGACCTCCGGCGGTCTTTGGGCATGGTGCTCCAAGACACCAACCTGTTCACCGGCACCGTGATGGAAAACATCCGCTATGGCCGTTTGGACGCCACCGACGAGGAATGCATTGCCGCCGCCAAGCTGGCCGGCGCTCACGACTTCATCACCCGTCTGCCCGATGGCTATAACACCCCCTTGAAGGGCAACGGCTCCAACCTGTCCCAGGGCCAGCGGCAGCTGCTGTCCATTGCCCGGGCCGCTGTGGCCGACCCGCCCGTGATGATCCTGGACGAGGCAACCTCTTCCATCGACACCCACACCGAGGCCATTGTCCAGAAGGGCATGGACGCTCTGATGAAAGGCCGCACGGTGTTCGTCATTGCCCACCGGCTCTCCACGGTCCAGAACTCCGACGCCATCATGGTGCTGGACCACGGCCGCATCATTGAGCGGGGCACACATGACCAGCTGATCGCCCTCCACGGCACTTACTATCAGCTGTATACCGGCGCATTGGAACTGGAATGAGCCCCTCTCGAGCAAGAAAAAGGGAACGCAGCCTTCAAAGGGCCGCGTTCCTTTTTTTGCCCCGCCTATTGGGAACGCTTCCCCCACCGGCGGTAAAAAGCAAGGCCGGCTTGCGTTTTGCCCGGTTCCCTGGTATAATGGGAGGGAACCAAGGGGGGAACTGTTGTGAAACAGACCAGCAAACAATTGCATCTTGACGGCGGGCTGGAAACGGCCCGCTTTTTTATTTGTGCTTTATTACAGTAACGGGGGGAAGTAACGCAATGACCACAGAAAATAAAACCACAAAGAAGGTGGCTCACGCCGCCTGGAAGCTCCTGCTGGTGTTGGCAGGCAACACATTGTACGCTTTAGGGGTTGCTCTGTTTGTGCTGCCCACAGGGCTGATCACCGGAGGCACCACCGGCCTGGGCCTGGTGGCCCAAAACTATCTGCGCATCCCCTTGCCGGCCTTTGTGGCGGTGTTCAACGTGGCCATGTTCCTATTAGGGCTGGCGGTTCTGGGGAAAGTTTTTGCCCTGACCACAGTTATCAGCTCTTTTTATTACCCGTTCATCCTGGCGGTGTTCCAGGGGGCCATTGGGGACACGCACCTCACCGACGACCCGTTGCTGGCCACCATCCTGGCCGGGGTGATGATCGGCGCGGGCATGGGCATTGTCATCCGGGCCGGCGCCTCCACCGGCGGCATGGACATCCCGCCCCTGGTGCTGCAAAAAAAGCTAAAAATCCCGGTTTCCCTGTCCCTGTACGCCTTTGACTGCTGTGTCCTGCTGCTCCAGGCCCTGTTTTCCAACGTGGAACAGGTGCTTTACGGCCTGGTACTGGTGCTGTTGTACACCCTCACCTTGAACAAGGCCCTGATGCTGGGCACCGGCCAGATGCAGCTGAAGGTGGTGAGCAAGCAGTACCAGGCCATCAGCCAGGCCATCCAAAAGCAGATGGACCGGGGCACCACCCTGTTCCACAGCCAAGGGGGCTATGACGGGAAAGAGGGCTCCACGGTGCTGACGGTGGTAGACCGCCGGGAGCTTTCCAAGCTGACGGAGCTGGTCACCTCCATCGACCCCAACGCCTTTATGGTGGTGAGCCAGGTCAACGAGGTCCGGGGCCGCGGCTTCACCCTGCCCAAGCGGTACGGCAAAAAAGGCTGACCCCCTACCCCCAGCGCTGGGCGGCAGCCAGCGGACACACGCTGCTTTCCACGCCCCGTTTCAGCCCAGGGCCACATCCAGCACCATCATCACCAAAAAGCCAGCCATAACGCCCAAGGTGCCCACGTTGGAGTGTTCCCCCAAATGGGCCTCGGGGATCAGCTCTTCCACCACCACGTAGAGCATGGCGCCCGCGGCAAAGGCCAGCAGCCAGGGCAGCAGGGGTTGGATGCTCCCCGCCACCAGCACTGCCAAGATGCCGAAAATGGGCTCCACAATGCCGGAAAGGCCCCCGTAGACAAAGCTCTTCCAGGCAGGCAATCCCTCTTGCCGCAGAGGCAGGGAAATGGCCGCCCCTTCGGGGAAGTTCTGGATGCCCATGCCAATGGCCAGGGCCATGGCCCCGGCGTAGAGGGCGGGGTCATCCCCGTGCTGGGCAGCCAAGGCAAAGGAGAACCCCACCGCCATGCCCTCGGGGATGTTGTGCAGCGTCACGGCAAAAATCAACAGGGTGGTGCGCCGCCAGGCGGAGGAATGGCCCTCCGGCTCTTTGGCCCCCAGGTGCAGGTGGGGCATGACGAAGTCCAAGGCCATCAAAAAGCCCACCCCCAGCAGGAAGCCTCCCGCCGCGGGGAGCCATCCGGGCATCCCCCAGTTTTGAGCCTCTTCAATGGCGGGGATCAGCAAACTCCACACGGAAGCCGCCACCATCACCCCGGCGGCAAACCCCAAAAAGATCCGCTGGGCCCCTGCGGTCACCCGCTTCCGAAAGAAAAACACCATGGCCGACCCCAGGGCGGTCATGAAAAAGGTAAATCCCGTCCCGGCCGCGGCCCACGCAACTGCCTGCATATCGTCCCCTCCTCGTCTGGTAAGAACCTCTCTTGTTGAGAGAATTATACACGGCTAACCCCTTTTTGTCAAACAGGAAAAGAGGAGGCCGCAGCCTCCCCTTCTTCCACGTCCCGCCGTTTTTCAATGGCCCGGCGACACCCCATCAACCGCTCCCCAGCTGCCTGGGGCCGCCCGGCACTGGGAAAAACAGGGGCGTTTACCTGGCTTTCTTGGCCGCCCCATCCACCAGCTGCACAAGGGCAACCGCCGGGCCGTCTGTCACGGTGGGGAAACTGATGTTCACCTGGTTGCCGTCTCTGTCCCCCCAGATGGTATTCTCCCCCTTCGCCACGCCGTTTTCCGGGCTGAGCAGGGCGATCTCCTCCCCATTGTCAGGAAGCACCGCACCGGCCTGCTGGGAAAGGGCCAGCCACACGGCTTCCGGGTCCTCCTCCCCGGCAGAAACCACATAGCTGACAGACACCAGCACCATGCCCTGGGGTTCCGAGGTCAGCGTGTTTTCCTGGAAAGCCACGATCTCGGTCACCTGGGGCAGGCCAGCCACTTCCAGCTCTTGGACCAGCCGCTTGCCCCCTTGCGCTTCTTCCAGCTGGCTCTCACTCCAGCCGTTGGCCTCCAGCACTTCCTCCATGGGATCCATTACCCGGCCCCGGCTGGAGAGCAGGGCGCCGTCCTGCAAAACCATCTCAAACAGGTTGCCGTCGCTGCCGCCGTTTGTTTCCGGGGCGCAGCCCGACAGGGCGCCGCACCCCAGCAGAAGCGCCAAACTCCACGCCAGGATCTTTCGCGAGATATTCCTCATAACTATCCTCCTTTACACTTTTCCAGCCTCGGTTCTGCCTTCGTCCATATTCTATATTATAGAATAATTCCCCCAAAAACAAGCATTTTTATAATTCTTCTGCAATTTCATCAATGGCGGGCACGAAAAAAAGGAGGGCTTTCACCCTCCTTTTATCCCGTGCTTTCCAATACCACGGCCTGCATCCCCACGCCTTCGAAGGCTTCCTCCACCTGCTCTTTGGGATAGGCCACGTTTTTCCCTGCCATGGGATCGTTAAAGAGGTAGGTATCCCCGTCCTCCCCGGTAAGGAGCAAACAGTGCAGGGGATAGATCCAGGTGAACAGCTCCCCGGTGCCCTCCAAATAATACTGGTTTGCCGGGGTGGGCTCCGCCATGTCAATGGTGGCCCACACCATGACCGGCGTCCCCTGGGACACGTACTCCTCACAAAGCTGGGGCAAGCCCTCCCCGTACAGTTCCTTCACGGAAAGGCTGTCCACGCCGCGATCCTGGAGGAGCTCCTCCAGGGCCCCGGTAATTACCGGGGCGTAGCAGCCCCAGCCCTCCTCCGAATAGGGGCTCCCCAAAAACACCTCCCAAGGGCTTGGACCCACCACCGCCCCCGTGGCGTCTTGATGAGGGGCCTCCCCCTGGGGCAAGTAGCCGTCGATAAACTCCTCCACGGTCACATCCACCCCGGCGTATTGCAGGGCCATCACCGCTGTGACGCTTTCACAGCCGGTGGGGTATTTCTCCCGCTGGTCGATAAAGGGGGCGTCCAGCGCCTTTGTGAACATCATCCCGTGCTTTATCTGGCGCAAGGCGCCGTGAACCACCGGGGACTGCCCCAGCAGCACCAACAGCGAGCCCCCGGCAAACAGGCAAAGCAACAGCAGCCAGCGCACCCGCACAGGATGCCGGCGCCTTCTGCTCATTCTCACGTGTTCCATATTCCTTCCCCTTTCCCATCTGTCATTTATCTATTAGACGAGGGCCCACAGGGAAAAGTAAGCTTTTTTAGGAAATATAGGATTATTTTCACACAGACGCATCCCAGGGAAGGATCGCCCCCAGGCGCTGGGGCAATCCAAACCATCGCCCTGGGGACGCAAAAAAAGGGAACGCCCAAAGGCATTCCCTTTTCGCTTTGTCTTTTCTTTGTTTCACAAGTTACAGGAACTGCATGGGATCCACACGGGTGCCGTTCTGGTACACCTCGAAATGGAGGTGAGGCCCGGTGACGTTGCCGGTGGCACCCTCATAGCCGATGACCGTACCGGCGGTGACATACTGGCCGGTGGAAACCGCCACAGAACTCATGTGGGCATAACGGGTGGTGTAGGTGCCGTTGTGGTAGATCAGCACATAGTAACCCCAGGAATAGCCCCAGCTGTCGGTGCTGTTTGCTTCAATCACAGTGCCGTCCTCAGCCGCCACAATGGGGGTGCCATAAGGACCGGCGATATCCAAACCCTTGTGGCCGGGATAGCCGTTATAGCCGGCGGAAATGTATGTAACGCCGGGCAAAGGCCAAATGGGGTTAAAACCTTCCACCCCGCCGCCCCCCGTGGGGTAGCTGATGCTGCCGCCGCCATTAGCGGCTTCCTGCTTGGCGGCCTCTTCCGCGGCTTTCTGGGCGGCAATGGCGTCCTGCATTTTCTGCTCGTACTCAGCCAGTTCCGCCTCGTTGGCTTCCAAGGCGTTTTCCGTGGCGCCCTGGGCCCCCTGGATCTCCACTAAGGAAGCTTCATTTTCCGCATAGAGCTGGTCCAGCTCTTCCTGCTTGCTCTCCAAGGTCTTTTGCAGCTCGGCCACTTCTTTCTTCTGGGCCTCGCACTCTTCCCGCTCGGCGCTGGTAGATTCCACATAGGCTTCCAGCTCGTCCACCAGCTGCTGGTCATGAGCGGTCATGGTTTCCACCATGGTAGCGCGGGTGGTGAAATCCGCCAGGCTTTCGGAGTCCAACAGGATCTCCAAGGTGCTCACATTGCCGGCGGTATACAGCGCCACCAGGCGCTCTTTAAACTCATCGATGGTGCCCTGGATGGCCTCTTGGGACTTGTCCAGCTTTAAGGTCAGTTCGTTGATGCTGGCATTTAAGGCGTTGATGTTTTCCCGGGTGGTATCGATCTGTTCCTGCACCAGGTTGATCTGCTCCTGCAAAGTTTCCTGGTAGGCCTGCTTTTCAGCTTCCTGGTCCCGCAGGGTTTCCAGCTTGGCTTGCAGATCTTGTTTTTCCTGTTCCAAGCGGTCCTGCTGGGCCTGGATCTCGGCCACAGTTTCCGCGGACACACTCAAAGGTACCATAAAAGCCATGCACAGGGCCATAAAGCCAGCCCCAAGCCGCTTTCTAAGCTTTCGATTCATAAAGCTTTTCCTCCTCACTGGTATGAAAGACTGAAGCTTGAATTTACATAAATTTTCATCGACTAGCATTGTACCCTAAGAGGAGGCGTTTATATTTCTCATTTAGAACTAAAACGTAAATTTATTTCAAAATCGTTACAACTTGGCGCAAAATCCCCCATATATTGTGATTTTTGAAGGTTTTTTGAAAAAATTTTCAGCGGCGGGCGCCCTTCCGCCGGGAAACCAGCCGGAACAGGGGGGCGGGCCGGTAAGGGTGCAGGCTGGGACGCGATTTCCCCTCCCCCGGCCCCCGCAGTGCCGTGAGGGCCACGGTCAAAAAGCCCATGCCCACCAGCCCCCATCCGCCGATCCCCACCGCTCGGGGCGCCGCCGCCATATAGGCAAGCCCGTCCCCCCGGAGGAAAAGCACCAGCCCCGTGCAGGCAGCCAGCAGCCAGACCACTCTTTTTCCCATGGCCTGTCCCTCCTTTTCTCAGCTGTGGGGCAGGCACAGGAAATCCAGCAGGAGGTCCACGACCTTGTCCCCCTGGGTGAAGTCCACCTGGGTATCCACCCCAAACAGCCGCACCGCCAACTGGGCGCGGCCCCCAGGCAATTCCTCCACCTCCAGGGGCGGCCGGTCGTCCCCAAAGCTCAGCTTCCTGCCCTGGTAATCCACAACCACACACCCCGCCGCCGTGAGCAGCGCAAACAGCGACAGCCCAAAAGACAGGCCAAACCAATTCCTTTTCCGTTTCATGGCGTCACCCCCTCCCTAGGGTGCCCAGGAAACGGCCATTTACTAGGTGCAGCTTTGCAGCACTTCCCCCAGGGCCTCTCCCACCAGCTGCCCTGCGTACCGGGCCTCGCTGACGGTGTTCACCTCGGTGCCGATCTCCACCAGCATACTGCCTGGGGTGGCGTTCATGTTATATTTGCTGTTGGAAAAGCTCATAGGCCGTGCCAGGCCCGGGAACAGCTCCTGGAGCTTTTCCTGCACCCGCAGGTCCAGGCGCAGGTTCTCCTCCCACCGGGGGAAGTCCCCCCAGCTGCCGTCGGCATCGCAGCCGGCCAGCAGCATCACCTGGGCAGCCTTCCGGCCGTTGATGGTGACAGTGGGCTTGTATTTCACCCCGCTGTCCGTGGTCATGGAATCCCTGTGGACATCGATGGTCACCTGGATGGTGGGGTACTCCTCCAAATTCTTTTGCAGCACCTCCCAAGAGCGGCTATAGGACCCATTATATAAGGTATCGTTCACCGTGGTGTCGTGGACCACCCCAAACCCGGCGGCCTCCAGGGCGTCCTTTAACGCCTCCCCGGCTGCCACCACGCTTTGCTGGGGGTCGCTGGTACGGGTGTCCATATCGGTGTAGTAAAAGCCGGTGTAGCCCTGGGAATAGGCCTCGCTGGTGTGGGTGTGGTAGATGAGCACTTCCACGCTGCCGTCCCGTTTCAAGTGCACCGAGGGCTCTTCCTGCAAGGCGGCGTTTAAGTCCGTCCCGGAGCCGGTAGTGTCCTTGACAAAAAAGCTGCCCACCTGGGTGCCCCCTGAAATCTGGGTTTCCTCCACGGGGGCCCAGTCCCGGCTGGGGTCTGGGGTGGCCGCTGCCCCTTCCTCCAGCCCCTGGCCCAGGGAAACCACACCGTCGTCGGGAAGGAGATAGGCCAGTTCTTCCACCCTTTGGGCATCTGGGGAAGCTGTGGGGGTGGCCTGGGGCGAGGGCGACTCCTGGGCCTGTATACCTGCTGCAAACAGCAGGGCCTCTTCCCCCTGGGTTTGGGCCCACTCCTGTAATTTCCCAGCCCCGCACCACAGGCATAGGGCCGCCGAACCCAGCAAAACAGCGTTCTTCATCCAATAAAATGCGCCTTTTTTCATAAATTTTTCCCTCTGTCACAAAAAGTTTACAAAGTTCACTTGCGTTGCCTTGGACGTATTTATTATAATAAACAGAAATACAATCACTTCGTAACAAGTGGAAGGGGACAGCATCGGAAAAGCAAGAATGATATGATCCCGGGACAATCTTTCCCACAAGGGGAAACCTTCCAGTACAAGAGAAAGGAGTTTTGCGAATGTCTATCTATTCTGAAATCAAGCCAGAAATCCGCGCTTTAGCGGAACTCTGTGTGAAAAACACCCAGATCGACCCGGAACTCTACGTCAAATATGACGTGAAACGGGGCCTGCGCGACTTAAACGGCAAAGGCGTGCTGGCCGGCCTCACCAACATTTCCGACATCATCTCCAGCAAGACCGTGGACGGGAAAAGCGTGCCCTGCGAAGGCAAGCTGTATTACCGCGGCTACGACGTAGAGGAGCTGGTCCGCCGCCAGGCAGGGGATCACTTCGGCTTTGAACGCATCGCCTACCTGCTGCTGTTTGGCGACCTGCCCAGCCAGGAGCAGACCCGGACGTTTTGCGAGCTGCTCTCTTTCTACCGCACCCTGCCCACCAGCTTTGTGCGGGACATCATTATGAAAGCCCCCAGCAGCGACATGATGAACACCCTGGCCCGCAGCGTGCTTACTCTGTATTCTTATGATGAAGACGCGGAAGATATTTCCATACCCAACGTGCTGCGCCAGAGTATGCAGCTGATTGCCCTGTTCCCCCTGCTGTCGGTATACGGCTACCAGGCCTACCGCCACTACCACGACGGCCAGAGCCTGTTCATCCACCAGCCCGACCCCAAGCTGTCCACAGCGGAGAACATCCTGCGGATCCTCCGGCCTGACTGCTCTTACACGGAGCTGGAAGCCCAGGTGCTGGACATTGCCCTGATCCTCCACGCGGACCACGGCGGCGGCAACAACTCCACCTTCACCACCCATGTGGTGACCTCTTCCGGCACCGACACCTACTCTGCCATGGCAGCGGCCCTGGGCTCCTTGAAAGGCCCCAAGCACGGCGGCGCCAACATCAAAGTGGTGAAGATGTTCGAAGACATCAAGGCCCATGTGAAGGACTGGAACGACGACGAGGAGCTGACCGCCTACCTGCGGAAGCTGTTACATAAAGAAGCCTTTGACAAGGCCGGCCTGATCTACGGCATGGGCCACGCGGTGTACTCTTTGTCTGACCCCCGGGCCAAGATCATGGCCCGGTTCGTGGAAGGGCTGTCCAAAGAGAAAGGGCGGTCCGATGAATACCAGCTCTACAGCAATGTGGAGCGCCTGGCGGTGCAGCTCATCGCCGAAGAGCGGAAGATCTACAAGGGCGTTGCCGCCAACGTGGACTTCTACAGCGGCTTTATATATAGTATGCTGGACCTGCCCATGGAACTGTACACCCCCATCTTCGCCATCGCCCGCATTGCCGGTTGGAGCGCCCACCGCATGGAAGAACTGGTGGGAGGCGGGAAAATCATCCGCCCCGCCTATATGGCCGTGCAGCCCCACCGGGAATTCCCCGAGGATGTCTCATAAAAACGGCAAATAAAAGCACCCCGCCTTCCGATGGACTCGGAAAGCGGGGTTTTTTTAAATGTAAATCAACGCATAATCGCCGGGAACGCCCAGTTCACGGGCATCGCGGCGGGTCGAGGGGTCGGTTTTACTACCGGATTACTACTTTTGAGGGAAGGCCTTGGGATGCGAGAGACCCCTATAAGACCACATTCATGGCATTGAAGCATGAAATCAGACTATCAATATGGCGGAAACAGAAAGAGACCCCCGGTGTGGAGAAGGCACCGGGGGTCTCTTCGCCCCAGAGGAAGGAATCTGGGAGGAGTGGAAGGGATGACGGGGAACTGCGGTTCTGGGTGCGACCCGGCCATCCATACAAGGCGGTTACGAGTATATCACAGGCCGAGGCGCTTGCGCATGGCCTCACGCATCTCCATCATCTTGTATTCGCGGCGGTTCTCGCCCGCGAACTTGATTGGTGCGCAGCGCTCCAAGATGCGCGTGAAGATGCGCGGCCATGGGGCGTCGTCGGCATCGGACTTCGTAGCGATGTTTGGGTCGAGGTTCGTCGTGACGACCATCGGCCTGCGGTTCTTGTAACGTGAGTCGATGATGTCGTAGACATGCCCCATGACGTAATCGGTGCTGCGGTGCGCCCCCAAGTCGTCGATGACGAGGAGGTCATACTTGAGGAGGCGCGACTTCGCGTTCTCGCGCTCGTTGAACGGCACCGACTCGATGTGGGTCACGATGTCCTGCACGCTGGTCTGCAACGCGGAGAACCCGAGGTCGATGACCCGGTTGGCGATTGCCGAGGCATAGAAAGACTTACCTGTGCCCACCTTTCCCCAGAGGAGCAACCCATTCATGTCATCGCGTGAGAACGTGTCGGCATAGCCCTTGCAGATGGCAGCTATCTGGGGCGTCCTGCCGTCATCGGCATCGAAGGTGCATCCACGAAAGAAGGCGCATCCGGCGAAGCACTCAGTGCGCGCTCTCTCGATTTTGCGCTTCCGCTCTGCGGCAAGCTCGCGCTCACGGCGCTCCGCCTCCGCACGCTTCATGCACTCGCAGGGAATCGGCACGATTGCCGTGTGTCCGCCGAGAAGTTCCGTGGAAAGGCGCATTTCCTTCGGCGTTCCGCATCTTCCGCACACGAGCAGGCCATCTGAATTACGGTAATCATCATCGGCGATGGTTTCGGTAAATTTCTTCATTGTTGGTCAGTCCTTTCTTTTCTGAATTGCTGAGAGCCGTTTTACGGCCATCAGATTGCGCATCAGTCCTCGGGTGAGGAAGATGGCGTTAAAACGCTGTGTACGCGATTCTGTTCGCGCGGAGGCGTATGTCAGTACGTCCCGTCACAGAGCATTTCCTGAGCGGTGAAGTAATCGCACCCGTGTTTCTCCATGACCTCCTCCGGTGTCATCTCGCGCCGACCGGGATTCGATGCAAGGGGTTTATGCGAGGTCGCTTCGCGCTTGGCGTCCCTCCTTGCCCAGTTGCGGATGGTGGCGAGGTGGTTCTTGTAGCTCTTGCCGGAGCTGTCCATGTACGTGCTCAGGCGGTCGATGCGCTCCTGCCAATCATCGGGGAACTCGGCCTTGAGTTTCGAGAGGTCGGTGTCCGTCAGTTTGACGTTGCGATACCGCCCATAGGTGCCCTTCTTCTCGAGAGCAGCCTTCGCCGGGGCGGTCGCATATCCATCGGTACTTGCTCCCTTTTTACTTTCTCCATTCGTATTTTCTTCTTTAGTATTTAATTGTGGTTGGTTTCCCACATGTGGGCTATCCAGTTGTGGTTTACCCACATGTTGATTTTCCACATGTGGGTTTCCATCCTGTGGGTAATCCGAGAAAGTCCAAAGCCAATCGACGATTTTGCCCTTGTCATCACGTATGCGCTCTCGCGTGAGATAGCCATTTGTCTCCAATTCCTTGATGGCGGAGCGGATGATGCTCTCCCCATCAGATGGAAGGATGGAGGTTAAGCCTGTCGTGCTGAAATTCCAGTTGTCAGGAAGCGAGAGCATGGTGCTCAGGAGTCCCCGCGCTTTGAGCGACAGGTTGCTCTTGAACACTTGGTTGTCGATGACCGTGAAATTGCTCTTGTGTGCTTTACGAAGAACCGCCATAGATGTTTTCCTTCCTTGCGGGTGCCTTGATGGGAGCCGTCATGCGACGGCGTTTCCCGTCTCTGTCAACGTGTACCAGTTGCGGTAATCGGGGTCGAGACCGCCATATTCGCGCTCGGCGATGAGACCGCCTTCGCGAAGCTCCCTCAAGGCCTCTGTCGCCTGACGGAGGCTCATGAAGGGGAACAATTTCCAAAGGTACTCGGGCGACACATGCACGTAAGCGCGACCGCACGTCTTGAAATGACCGGCCTGCGACCCATCTGGGAACCGCATCAGGTGCGCGATATGATTGAGCACGACTGCGGCGCGGACGCCGTGCTCCGCCGCCACGTCAGCATCGAAACTGACCTCCATGTAAGTGCCTCCAAACGACAATACCCCGTGGCGATTGCGGACACCACGGGGTATTTCTATATATTTCCCGCCACGAGGGCTGAGAAAGCTAAGTTGTCCGGTTCCGCAATAAACCTCGATACCGAGGATACACCATTCGGCGATGGGATGCACATGACGCGGCGGTTCCATATTTCCACCACATTTGTAGTAAGATAGCATCCTACAATGCTTGCAATATGACATATCGCTCTCCACGTATCCTTCACACACCCATTTAATTATTTAAGCCGATTGCTTTTTCGCCGTATCTTGAGATGCTGCGAAGCAGCATCTCGCCTACGTCGTCTCCAAAATCTTGCGCCATGGTCTTCTTCCTTTCTACTCGTGGACGCATCGGGGGACGGATGTCCCGACACCCCTTTCGCCGCATTATATCCGAGCACCACGTCGGTGCCCCACATCCCATACACGCAGACGGGGCGGAGGGTTGCCAATGTGGAAGGTGGAAGAGGGCAGATGGTGTGCATCTGATGTCATCTAACGCCATCAGAGGTAATCTACGGTAATCATCGCTCATTTTTTTCAGTCCAGTACGGTGCTTGAAAGTAAAGCATCTCCACGTCTTCTACACATCTCTCCTTCTTAGAACCTTTTTCCCCGGCAAACGACCGGCGGCGTATCGTGTTCCTTGTGGAAAGGAGGAATCACGATGATTTCAGAAGAAGAGAAACTGGCGGTAGTCAAGATGTTCTGCGCCTATTGCAGGAAGACGCTTCGCAACGCGAGGACGGACATCATTCGCAAGCAGGCGCGGGAGGCGCGATGGGAGACCGTGTTCTCCGACATGCACGAGAGCGAGCTGAACAGGCTGGCCTCACCCGATGCCCTCATATCGGAGGAGGTCGTGTTCGAGGTGGTTGGTCGGGAGGTCGTGGTGATGGACACCGTTCTCGCCGATGCCATCCATGGCCTCTCCAAAGGCGACCAAGCCATCGTCCTGCTCTACTACTTCGCGGAGTGGACGGACAGGCGCATCGCCGAGGAGCTTGGGTGCCCTCGCTCCACGGTCCAATTCAGGCGCTCGAAGGCGCTCCTCGCGCTGAGGACGCGTTTAGAGGAGGTGATTGGCGATGATGAGCTATGAGGTGATGGTCGCGGCGGTCTCAGGCGACCCCGTTGCCATGCAGAAGGTCCTCGCCTACTTCGACGGTTACATGGACCAGCTCTGCACGCACGCCTTCCTCGATGAGTCCGGGCGCGTCGAGTACGGGGTCGATACCCTGAGAAAGACGCAGCTCCAAGGAAAGCTGCTCGCCGCGATGCTGCGGTTCGAGCCGTGATGAGGAGGTGGGCGCATGGGCGCGAAGGACATACCCGTATGGGAGAAGTACACGCTCACCATCGAGGAAGCGGCCCGGTACTTCCGCATAGGCGAGGGCAAGCTGCGCCGCCTTGCCTCGGAGTTGCCGACGCCTGACTGGGTGGTGATGAACGGCAATCGCGTTCAGGTCAAACGCAAGGCGTTCGAGCGGTTCATCGACTCGACGGACGTGATTTAGAGGATGAAAAAGAGCCTTGGATATGCTATAATGGAAGTAGCATACCAAGGCTCTTTCCATATGGAAGGAGCGATATATGGATGTCACAGAAAAGACGGGACAACAGGAATAGGGTACTGAACACCGGCGAGAGCCAGAGGACCAACGGACTCTACGTCTTCAAATACATCGACAGGGACAAAAAACCGAAGTTCGTCTACTCATGGCGGCTGGTGGAGACCGACAGGCTCCCTGCCGGTAAGAGGCCGTGCAAGCCGCTGCGCGAGAAGGAGCACGAGATACGCCGTGACCTTGAGGACGGGATAGACCCCATCGGCAAGAAGATGACGGTCAGCCAGCTCTACGCGAAGTTCACGAGATGCCGCCTCGACGTGCGCGAGGGGACGGAGAGGTCGAGGGCGCAGCTCAAGCGACTCCTCTTCGAGGATGCGATAGGCTCGCGGGAGATAGGCGGCGTGAAGCTGTCCGACGCGAAGGAATGGGCGCAGCGCATGAAGTCCAAGGGCTTCGCCTACTCCACCATCTCCAACCACAAGCGTTCGCTCAAGGCGGCGTTCTACTTGGCGATAGCCGATGACTGCATACGCAAGAACCCGTTCGATTTCAAGCTCGCGACCGTCATCAAGAGGGACGTGACGGAGAGGGAGCCGCTGAGTCGGGAACAGGTGGACGCGCTGCTCGGTTTCATGCGGTCGGATGCCGTCTACCACAGGTACATCGACGAGGTGGTCATCCTCCTCGGGACGGGGCTGCGCATATCGGAGATGTGCGGGCTGACCGAGGCGGACATCGACCTGACGAACAGGGTGATTTTCGTGGACCACCAGCTCGCCCGCGCAGTCGGCGGGGGATACCGGGTCGATGAGCCTAAGACGGAGAGCGGCAAGCGCTACATCTACATGACCGACGAGGTGATGGCCGCGTTCGAGCATGTCGTGGCATCGAGGCCGAAGGCGAAGCCCATGAGCGTCGATGGGCGAACGGGCTTCATCTTCCTCAACAGGGACGGGCTGCCGAGGGTCGGCGGCGATTACGACCGGGTGTTCAGGGGGCTGAGGCGCAAGTACGCGAAGGGCGGGGGAGCGCCGCTTCCCGAGGACATGACACCGCACACGCTGCGCCACACGTTCTGCACGGAGATGGCGAAAGCGGGCATGAACCCGAAGGCGCTGCAATACATCATGGGCCACAAGGACATCAAGATGACGCTCGGGTACTACGCCCATATGGACGGCTGCACGGCTGCGGAGGAGATGCGACGCGTCGCGGTGTAGTAAAAACGCGTTTTACTACTCGTTTTACTACTCACGGCCATCAAGATGCGCCGGGATTCATCAAGATACGGGAACTTCCCCAAAAGGCAAAAAAGCCGGGAACGCCCTTGGAATCGGGCATCACCGGCTTTCGGGAAGTTATGGGAACATGCTGGAAAATGTCGCGTTGATTTAAAAATAAAAACACCAGATCCCTGTAACCAAACCCGGACCCCTTTCGTCTAATGGGCATGAAAAAGGATAAAGCCGGGCTTGCTGGCAGAGAAGCATGGGGGCGGGAGAACTCCCGCCCCTCTTCCTTTTTCTACGTGGAAAAAGGCGCACCTGCTATGGGCACGCCTTTTGACCTACGATATTACCCAGCGGGCAGCTTGCCCCGTGCGGGCACAGCCTCACCCTGTCCAGCTCCAAACCGCGGACCGAACCCTGCTACGCAGGGCTCTGGGAGAATCCCTTGCAGGCCCGAGAGGCCAGCATCCTGCTGCGCAGGAACGGGATTCTCTGCTCTAAGCCACCATGTTGTGTTTTAGAGCGGAGGGTATTTGCGGTACCCAGAATGGGTCAAACCGCGGACAGCAACCTGACTGTTCCAAGCAATGGAAGTAAGCGCAGCGCACGAAATCGCGACCCGGGTGCAGCGTCACGCTGCTTACCAGCCCTGGGACTTCAGATACTCACGGCTGAGGGTGATGGCCTCCATGCGGGGACGGCCGTTGGACTCGTCCTGCTCCACCACCACCCACTGGGAACCGGCGTCAATGGAAGCCTCCAGAATGGGGCCGAAGTCCTGGTCGCCGTGGCCCACGGGACGGAACTCGAACACGCCGTGGCTCTCCTCTTCCTTCACGTCGGTGCCGATAAGCTTGTACATATTGGCGGGCTTGCCCTCCTTGTGGAAGTCCTTCAGGTGGACCAGGGGGGAACGTCCGGTGTACTTGCGCACATAGGCGGCGGGGTCTTCCCCGGCCACTTTCACCCAGCAGGTGTCCAGCTCGGTTTGCAGCAGGTCCGCGGGGATGGTGTCGTAAATGTAATCCAGGGCGTAGCGGCCGTCGGGCATTTTCGCAAACTCGAAGTCGTGGTTGTGATACAGGGTCTGGATGCCGTGGGCTTTGCAGGCCTTGCCGATCTCTTCAAACAGCTTCACGTTGCCCTCAAACTTGGGGGTGCCGGGACGGTCCTCTTCCATCAGGTAGGGGATGGCAATGTATTTCACGCCGATCTCCACATACTGCTGGATGGTGCCCTCCATATCCGCCACCAGATCCTGGAAGGGGACATGGGCAGACAGGGCCACCAGGCCCGCGTCCTCAATGGCGGCTTTCACCTCTTGGGGGGTCAGGCCATACAGCCCGGCCAGCTCCACGCCATCGTAGCCGATCTCTTTAATTTTTTTCATAGTGCCGGCGAAGTCTTTTTCCGCGTCTTCACGGACAGAATAAACTTGCACGGCAACAGGCAAAGTTTTCATGGGGTACTCCTCCTAATCATTGATAAAACGATGCCACATCGTCTGTGTCCATCATATCCCAATCCCGCAGAAAGGTCAAGGGAAGGGTTGAAAAAAAGGGGAGGTTATGTTAGAGTATGCATAGATTATTACATACTATTTACAATTTTCTAAATGACAAATGGGTGCAGGCTATCTGCCGGGACCCTGCCCCAGGAAGGAAGAGGAGATCTATGAAACGAAGCCCCCGCTTCTACTTCGCGCTGTTGTTTGCAAAGGCAACCGCCCGGGTGATGAAGCTGATTGGCCGCAAGGGCACCTCCATGCCCGGGAGCTGGGCCATTATTTTATGCCCGGATTTCCTGGGCCGTATGCCCCGCCCCAAAACCATCATCGGCATTACCGGCACCAACGGGAAAACCACCGTGTCCAACCTGGTGGAGGACATCCTCACCCAGTGCGGGTACGAGTTCACCTGCAACCGTTCCGGCTCCAATGTGGCCACCGGCGTGGCCTCCAGCCTCATCGCCAACTCCACCCTGTTGGGCAAGCCAAAAAACGACTTGGCCGTGTTTGAGCTGGACGAGCGCAGCGCCCCCCGGATTTTGCCCTTTATCAAGCCAGACCTGCTGCTTTGCACCAACATCTTCCGGGACTCTTACAAGCGCAACGCCCACGTGGAGTTCATCCTGGACATTTTGAACACCTATATCCCCGACAGCACCAAGCTGGTGTTGAACGCCGACGACCTGCTGTGCTCCAGCCTGAAACCGGAAAACCGCCGGGTGTTCTTTGGCATTGCCCCCCTGCCCGGGGAGGAGCAAGAGCCCCCCAACATTGTGCGGGACGTGCGTTCCTGCCCCCAGTGCGGCGCGCCCTTAGAGTGGGATTACCTGCGGTATCACCACATTGGACAGGCCCACTGCCCCCGGTGCGGGTTTGCCTCCCCCACAGCCAACTACCAGGTGACCGCCCTGGACGCCCGCCATCACCAAATGACGGTTTCCGGCCGGGACAGCGGCCAGGATTTCCCCATCCCCAACACCAGCATCATCAACGTGTACAACGCCCTTTCCGCCGTGGCCCTGCTGGGGGAGTTCGGCCTTTCGAAAGAGCGCATTGCCCAATGCATGGGGAACATTTCCATTGTGGAAAGCCGTTACTGGGAAGAGAACGTGGGGGGGCGCCGGCTGGTGCTCCATCTTGCCAAGGGGCAAAACCCCATTGCCTGTTCCCAGGCCTGTGCCAACGTGAAAAAGGCCCCCGGGAAAAAGACGGTGCTCCTGCTGCTGGACGACGCCCACGACAACGCCCATTCCGTGGAAAACAACGCCTGGCTTTACGACACGGACTTTGAGTTTTTAAACGACCCGGACATCCTCCAGGTGGCCGCCGCCGGCCCACGTCACTGGGACACCGCCGTGCGGCTGCTGATGGCGGGCCTGCCCCCGGAGAAGCTCTTACACCAGGAAGACCCCGGGCAGGCTGCCGCCCAAATGGACGTGGCCTCGCCGGACACAGTGTTTGTGCTCTACGACCTGTACGCGGTGGCCCTGGCCCACCAGGTGAAAGACCAGCTGGCAGAACGTATGGCGGCCCTTCCCCCTGTGGAAACAACCGAGGGAAAGGAGGAGCCCAGCCATGAAAATTGAGATCTTATACCCCGAGCGGTGCAACCTGTACGGCGACCTGGCCAATATGGATTACCTGCGCAAATGCCTGCCCCAGGCGGAATTTGCGGAAACGCCCCTGGGAGAAACGCCCCAATTTGCCCGGGAAAAGGTGGACATGGTTTACTTGGGGCCCATGACCGAGCAGGCCCAGGAGCAAGTCCTGGAGCAGCTGGCCTCCTGGACGGAACGGATCGTGGAACTGGTGAAGCAGGACGTGGTGTTCCTGTGCACAGGCAACGCTTTGGAGCTTTTCGGGGAGGCCATCCTCAAAGAGGACGGCAGCCGCATCCCCTGCCTGGGGCTGTTCCCCCTCACCGCCCAGCGGGACATGATGCACCGCCACAACAGCGTGTTTTTGGGCAGCTTTGAAGCAGGCCCTGTGACAGGGTTCAAGTCCCAGTTCACCACCGCCAAGACCAGCTCTGGGGAACTGAAGCTGTTTGGGGTGGAAAAGGGCATGGGCCTCAACAAAAAGTGCCCCTTTGAAGGGGTGCGCTTCCGCAATTTCTTCGGCACCTATCTCTTGGGGCCGCTGCTGATCAACAACCCTCCGTTCACCAAGTACCTGCTCTCCCGGCTGGGGGTGGAGAACCCCACCCTGGCCTTTGAGAAGGAAGTCCAAGCCGCTTACGAAAAACGGCTGGAGGATTTTAAGACAAAGGTATGACAAAAGGGCCCGCTGCACCAGGCAGCAGGCCCTTTTTCCCGTTTCTGTCCCGCCCATTAGCAAGCGGTAACCCGGCCGGCTTTGGCGTCCAGGCAGACCACCGCACCGCTTTTCAGCAGCTCAGTGGCGTGCTGGGCACCGGTGAGCACCGGCTTGTCCATGGCCAGGCCCACAATGGCGGCGTGGGTGTTGGCCCCTCCCTCCTCGGTGATGATCCCCGAGCAGCGCCGCAGGTACTCCACAATGGTGTTATTGGTTTCAGGCACCACCAGGATGTCCCCATCCCGGAAGCGCCCCGGGATATCGGAAAGCCGCTTGCACACGCACAGCCGGGCGGAAACGCTCCGCTGGGTGACCCCATCCCCGGTGAGCAGCACATGGCCCACCACGTGGACTTTCATCATGTTGGTGGTGCCGGAAATGCCCAGGGGCACGCCGGCGGTGATCACCACCAGGTCGCCGCTGTGGACCAGGCCGGTGCGCTCGGCGGCGTCCACTGCCCGGTCGAAGAGCACGTCCGTATCCTCCACCTCGTCGATGAGCATGGGCACCACGCCCCAAGAGAGGTTCAGCTGGCGCCACACGTGCTCCTGGGTGGTGCACCCCACAATGGGGTACAGGGGCCGGAATTTGGAGAGCTGCCGGGCTGTGCCGCCCCCCTTGGTCACGGTGACAATGGCCTTGGCCCCCAAGTCATGGGCGGTGGTGCAGGTGGCATGGGAGATGGCGTTGGTCACGTCAAAGGCCACGTCGCTGTTGTCCCGGGAGTTGAACCGTTTGATATAGTTGATGCTCTCCTCCGCCTTTTCCGCGATGCGCACCATGGTTTCCAAAGCCTCCACCGGGTATTTGCCCGCGGCGGTTTCCCCGGAGAGCATAATGCAGCTGGTGCCGTCGTAAATGGCGTTGGCCACGTCGGTGGACTCCGCCCGGGTGGGCCGGGGGTTCTTGATCATGGAATCCAGCATCTGGGTGGCGGTGACCACCTGCTTGCCCGCTAAATAGGACTTCTGGATCAGCTGCTTTTGCAGCACGGGCACGTCCTCCAGGGGGATCTCCACGCCCATGTCGCCCCGGGCCACCATGATGCCGTCCACCACACGGAGGATCTCGTCAATGTTGTCCACGCCCTCCATGTTCTCGATTTTGGCAATGATGTTGATGGAGTGGCAGTCATACTCCTTCAAAATGCTCCGGATGGCCAGGATGTCCTTGGCGCTGCGGGTAAAGGAGGCGGCAATGTAATCGAAGCCGTGTTCAATGCCGAAAATGATGTCAGCCCGGTCCTGTTCGCTGATGAAGGGCATGGAAAGCTGGGTGCCCGGCACGTTGATGCCCTTGTGGTTGGAAACCTGGCCCCCGTTGATCACCGTACATACGATGTCGGTATCGGTCACTTCCTCGGCCCGCAGTTCCACCAGGCCGTCGTCGATGAGCACCCGGGCGCCGGCTTTCAGGTCTTTGGTCAAGTCCTGATAGGTGATGGAAACCATTTTCTCGTCCCCCTCCACCTCCCGGGTGGTGAGGGTGAACGTGTCGCCGGCCCGCAGCTGGACCGGCCCGTTTTGGAAGGTCTTCACCCGGATCTCCGGGCCCTTGGTGTCCAGGATCGTGGCGATGGGAAGGCCCAGTTCTTCCCGCAGGCGGGTGACAGCCTCCAGCTTCTTGGAAGCGTCCTCATGAGTACAGTGGGAAAAGTTGAAGCGGGCTGCGTTCATACCTCCCTGCATCAACCGGCGCAGGACGCTTTCGTCCTCGGTGGCAGGGCCCAGCGTACAGATGATCTTGGTTTTTCTCAGCATAGTATCCATCCTTTCCGGATATGGGGTTCCAGGGAATCACCCCCGGGAAATGGTGCAAGTTTTTCTTGCGGCTATTATACCACGCCTGCGGCGGGCACATCGCGCAGGCGGCCGAAACCGCCGGGCTGGGCGGGGATCCTCCCCCTTGGGGCGGCCCGCGTTCGTCTTTTCTGCGGTTATTATACCATAGATGCCCCTGACCGTCCACGGCAAAATGCGCCTATGTTTAAAATTTAACAAACACCTTTCTCACGCCTAGTTCCCGGCCTGGCCCATGCGGCGGTAGATCTCCCCTTTTTTAAAGCCGGTTTCCTTGGCGGCCTCTTTGGCGGCCTCGCTGGCGGAAAGCCCTCCCGCTGCCAAGGACCGGGCCATTTCCACCGCGTCCTCCAGGGTGTACTCCTGATCTGGGGCGGCGGGGGCCTGGGCCCCTTCCACCACCAGCACAAACTCCCCCCGGGGCTCGTTCTCCCGGTAGTGGGCGGCGGCCTCCCCCACGGTGGTGCGCCACACCTCCTCGTGGACTTTCGTCAGCTCCCGGCACAGGGCGATCCGCCGGTCCGGGCCAAAGAGCTTGGCAAAGTCCGACAAAGTCTTCCGCAGCTTGTGGGGCGCCTCGTAAAAGATCATGGTGCGCTGCTCCCCTTCCAAAGCGTCCAGGTGCTCCCTGCGGCTGCGCTTGTTCACGCTGACAAATCCCTCAAAAGTGAACCGCCCGGTGGGCAGCCCGCTGATGGCCAGGGCCGACAGGGCCGCCGTAGGCCCGGGCACCACATACACGGGAACCCCCGCCTGGGCGCAGGCAGCCACCAGGGTTTCCCCCGGGTCGGAGATGGCGGGCATCCCCGCGTCACTGACCAGGGCGCAGGTTTCCCCCTGCTGCAAGCGGGCCACGATCAACGGCCCGTGTTCCAGCTTGTTATGTTCAAAGTAAGAGACCAACGGCTTTTTGATGCCAAAATGGTTCAGCAGCTTCAAGGTCACCCGGGTGTCCTCTGCGGCCACAAAGTCCGCCTGTTCTAAGGTTTCCCGGGCGCGGGGGGAAAAATCCCCCAAATTCCCAATGGGCGTGCCCACCACGTACAGGGCGCCCCGTTCCAAGGTGTATTCCATGTGTCCTCCCTATGGTTTCCGGCGCCGGGGGTTGTCCCGGTAGTCGCCGTAAATATCTTCGATCTCCTGGCTGGGGCTGCCGTCCGGGCCTTCCAACAACAGCACCGGCTCCACGGTCATCCCCGGCTTGCCCCCCAGCCGGCACTCCAGCAAAAACAGGAAAGGGGCCTTCCCCGGCCGCTGCTGGCACAGCCGCAGCCGTTTGGGCTCCAGCCGGAAGCTGTGGAACACCTCCACCGCCTCCCCCAGCCGCTGGGGCCGCAGGCAGATGCACAGCCGCCCTCCATACCGCAGGGCATACTTGGCCGACCGCGCCAGGTCCTCCAGGGTGAAGGTGTCCCCCTGGCGGGCACCCCGCCGGGCGCTGTCAGCGCTGGCAATGCCCGCCCCCGGCGCGGTGTAGGGCGGGTTGCAGGCCATGCCGTGGAGGCTCCCCGCCGGGAACAGGCTTGACAGGTCCCTGGCGTCCTGCCGGGCAATGGCGATCCGCTGGGAAAAGCCGTTTCCCTCCACCGACCGCTGGGCCTGCCAGGCCGCCTTCTCCTGCAGCTCCACCCCGGTGATGTGCCCGGCCTGGGTGCGGGTGTGCCACAGCAGGGGGATCACCCCGCAGCCAGTGCCCAGGTCCGCCCACAACTCCCCGGGGCGGGGGGCGGAAAAGTCCGCCAGCAGCACCGCGTCGGTGCCAAAGGTGTGTTCCCGGCTCACCAGCACCCGGGCCCCGCCGGTGAGGGGTTCCCAATGGGTGGTGCTGTTCCAATCCTCCATAAACGCCCTCCAAGGCAAAAAAGAAGAGCCCGCAGGGAACTTGTCCCCCCGGGCTCTGCTTTTCTGAAATTTTTTCAGACCCGAAACTTAGCCTTCCTGGGGAGCGCCCACAGGGCAGGTGCCGGCGCAAGCGCCGCAATCAATGCAGGTATCGGGATCGATCACATATTTGCCGTCGCCCTCGGAGATAGCTCCAACGGGGCATTCGCTGGCGCAAGCGCCGCAGGCAATACATTCGTCGCTGATGACATAGGGCATGAGGAACACCTCCATTTAAATTTACACACTCATTGTAACACATTTCGCATAAAATGCAAGTGTTTTTCCACCAGCAGGGAGATTCCTCCAAAAAGCCCGCTCCTGTGGGCTTTTCAGGTTTCCTCCAGCTTTTTCAGCTCTTCCAATTCCTTTTTGCCCACCTTGATCTTCCCGTCCCGCAGCACCTTTACCTCCCCCACTTTGAACACCTTGGGGGCGCCTTCCGGGTCCTTGTCCAGCCGGATGGTGAGCTTTCGGGTCAACAGGTTCTGCTCGATGACCACGCCCTTGCCGTCGGGGGTGGACACCAAAGCCCCCACCTTGGGGGTGTTTTTCAGCAGGTCCTGGTAGGCTTCCTGCTCGTACTTCAGGCAGCACATCAGCCGCCCGCAGGCGCCGGAGATCTTCACCGGGTTCAGGGAGAGCCCCTGCTCCTTGGCCATTTTAATAGAAACCGGGGTAAATCCCCCCAGGAACGTGCCGCAGCAGAAGGGCCGGCCGCAAATGCCCATGCCCCCCAGCATCTTGGCCTCGTCCCGGACGCCGATCTGCCGCAGCTCGATGCGGGTGCGGAACATCCCGGCCAAATCCTTCACCAGTTCCCGGAAATCCACCCGGCCGTCGGCGGTGAAGTAAAACAGGATCTTGGAGTTGTCAAAGGTGTACTCCACGTCCACCAGCTTCATCTCCAAGCCCCGCTCGGCGATCTTCTTTTCACAGGCTTTAAACGCCTTTTTCTCTTTGATGTGGTTTTCCGCCACTTTTTTCAGGTCTTCTTTGGTGGCCAGGCGGATCAGCTTCCGCAGGGGCTGCACAATGCTTTTATCGGCCACCTCCCGGTTTTCCAGGGCCACCTCGCCGCACTCCATCCCCCTGGCCGTTTCCACAATGGCCATGGCGCCTTTTTCCACCGTCTGGCCTTGAGGGTCGAAGTAATAGACCTTTCCTGTATTCTTAAACCGCACGCCGATCACTTCAGCCATGCGCATTCCTCCTTTCTTGTCACCGTCCCACCGCTTCCCGCAGGCGCACGCAGAAATCCGTGGCCAACAGCGCCATATTGGCGTTTCGGTCCAGCTTTTGGCGGCAATCTTCCACCAAGGGCGGCAGCTGTACCAGCCGCTTCATGGGCAGGTCCCCCAGCTTGTCCGCCAGTTCCGGCGCGCCCCCCAGCACCGCGCTGCCTCCTGCCCGCAGCACCAGGGCGTCCCGGAAAATGAAGGACAGCCGTGTGAGCGCCTCCCGGAACAATTCCCGGTTTTTCAGCAGGGGCGCCGCCGCCAGCAGCATGGCGTGTTCCCCGGGCTCCAACAGCCCTTTGGCCAACGCCGCGGCAATGGAAAAAGCCCGGGCCTCCTCCCCGCCGGCCAGCTCCTGGAGCATCCGGCCAATATTCCCCTGGCACAGGGCGGCCAGCTCCCGGGCACGCGGGGGATCCACCCCCTCCCGGGCCGCCACGTAGGCTGCCGCTTCCTCTTCGCTGGGAGGCAGCAGCAAAAAGCTCTGCACCCGGCTGCGGATGGTGGGCAAAAGCAGCTCGGCGGAGGGGCACACCAACAGGAACACCCCGTGGGCAGGAGGCTCCTCAATGAGCTTTAACAGCTTGTTCTGGGCAGGTTCCAGGGGCCGGCTGCCCATGAGCAGGATATACACGCTCACCTGGGCCTCTTCCGGGGCCCGGTAGGCGTCCATGGTCAGCTCTTTGACCTGTTCAACACTAAGGGAGCGGGTCGCCCCGCTCCCTTCCAACACTCGGATATCGGGATGTGAACCGGCTTTGGCCCGCACACAGGAGGGGCACTCCCCACAGGGGGCGCGGTCCTTGTGGCGGCAGACCAGGGCCTGGGCCAGCAGCCGGGCAAAGGCGCGCTTCCCCACCCCAGGCTCCCCCTGGAGCAGCAGGGCATGGGGAAAACGCCCCGCGGAAAAAGCCTGGGAAAGGGCCTCTTTCACCGGGGCGTTGCCCAAAAATCCGGGAAATTCCATCACACCTTCTCGAAACGGTCCACGTTCAGCACAAAGATGGTGGAACCGCCCACGGTGACTTCCACGGGGAAGGAGGAGTACATCCCCACTTCCATGGTGGAGGTGCTGGGGACGATCTGGGTGCGGCGGCTGGAATACTTGGCGATGATGCCGATGACGGTATCCACCTTGTCATCTTCCACGCCGGAGATGAAGGTGGTGTTGCCAGCCATTAAAAAGCCGCCGGTGGTAGCCAATTTTGTAACAGAAAAACCCTCGCGGGTGATGGCGGAGGAAACCGCGCCGCTGTCGTCATTGCTAACAATTGCAAGGATCAGTTTCATAAAAAAGTACCTGCCTTTCCTGGCCAGGCCGGTTTTCCCGCCCAGCCGAATCAAGATCTGCCGCGTCCCCGTTCCAATTGGGAAACATGGCGTTCCGCTAGGGCTATTTTATCATTAAACCACGAAAAATACCAGCAGTTTTCAGAATTTTCCGAGGAAAACTTTCTCTGTGAGACAACTGGCTCCCCAGGCAAAACAGTGCCAGCAGGTTGGGCAGGGCCATCAATCCGTTCATGGCGTCGCCCAATTGGAATACAGTCCCCAAGGGCAAAAAGCAGCCCAGCCCGGCGGCCACTGCCGCGGCCAAGGCGTAAACGCCCTTCCCTCTGCCCCCGGTGAGGTAACACAGCCCCTCCCGGCCATAGCAGCTCCAGGCGGTGAGGGTGGCCAGGGCAAACAGCGCCGTACACAGGGACACTGCCTTCCCGCCCCAGGGGCCCAAGGCAGCCTCATAGGCGTAAAAGGTCAGGGCGGCGCCCTCCAGCATGGGGGAGCGGCAGCACAAAATGCACAGCCCCGTGACCGTACACATGACGATGGTGTCGGCAAATACCTGGAAGATCCCCAGGCAGCCCAGTTCCTCAGGGGATCGGCCTTCCACCCCATCGTAGGCAAAGGCCGAACTGCCCAAACCGGCCTCGTTGGTGAACACCCCTCGGGAAACCCCTTCCCGCATGGCCAGCAGCGCACCGGCAGTGCCCCCGGCCCCGGCTTTCCAGGAAAAGGCCCCTTGGAAAATGCTGGCGAAGGCCGCCGGGAGGTTTTCACGGAACACCCAGAGCACCCCCAGGGACGCCCCGAAAAACAGCAGGGTCATGGCGGGCACCAGGCCCTGGGCGATCTTTGCCCCCACGGTCAGGCCGCCCCGGGCCACCACAAACACAAACACCCCCAGGCACACAGCCGCCACCCAGGGAGCCACCCCCAGGCTGTTTAGGGCCGCGGCCGCCGCGTGGGTCTGGGCCATATTCCCCATGCCCAAGGAGGCCATACAGCAGCCCCCGGCGTACAGGGCAGCCAAGGGCTTCCCCCACTTGCCCGCCCGGCGGATGTACCCCAGCGCCCCGGGAGCTCCCGGCGTGCGGTACCGTGCGGCCAGGGCGTTTTCCGCGTAAATGGTCATCATGCCCAACAGGGCGGAAGCCCACATCCAAAACAGTGCCCCGGGGCCTCCCACGGTGATGGCCGCCGCCACCCCCACAATATTCCCCGTGCCGATGGACCCAGCCAGGGCAGTGCTCAGCGCCTGGAAGGAGGAGAGCTTCCCCGTTTCCCCGGCAGGGCGGCACAGGGCGGCTTTCAGCCAGCGCCCGGCGCAGCGGAGCTGGTAAAACCCCGTTTCCAGGGTGAAAAACGCCCCCGCCGCCAGGATGGCCGCCAGCACGTGCCAGCCCCACAGCAGGCTGCAAACAGCCTCAACCACGGCAGGCTTCCTCCAGCCCCTGGGCCAGGGCCTTCCCCACGGGGCCTGTGTTCCGGACGATCCATGCCTCGTCCTGGGGATTGTCCCGGTACAGCAGGCGCAGGGCCGCCCCAGGACAAGGGGCGCCTTCCAGCTCCGGGATCCGGGGCCGGCCCTCCAGCAGAAGGAACTCCGGCTGGGGATAGGCCTGTGCCAAGTGGTCTGCCAGGCAGGCCGCCATCCGCTGGCTTTGGGGGTCCCCCTCCTGGAACAGCACCAGGGGGCCTTTTTTCCGGCCCTCCTGCTCCGGGGGCGCCGCCTGGGAGGACAAGGCCAGCCAAAGCGCCTCCGGCTTTTCCGGGCGTCCCCAAGCCAGGGGGATCCCCCGATGGTTCAAATGGGACACAAGGGCCCCGGCCACCTGGCCCATCCAGTAGGCCTCGTCGCCGCCGTTGGGGTAAGGGGCCTGCTGGGGGCCGGCCAGGGTGAGATAGATGCTTGGCATGATAGCGCGCTCCTTTCCAGACGGGATTCCTTGGTACAGTATAGTCGGAAAGGGACCGGTTCATTCCAGCAAAAACCTCCCCCCAAGCCCTGTTTGAAGGCTAAAAACAGGAAAAAGCCGCCCCCGATCCAGGGACGGCCTTTCTTTTGGGGAAGCTTTACCGCAAGATCCCCCACACGCTGACGGTGTGCAGCACGCTGCCACCCAGCACGAACAGGTGGAACACCGAGTGGATATAGGGGATCTTCTTCCCCACGGCGTACAGCCCGGCGCCCAAGGTGTAGAGGATGCCGCCTCCCAGCAGGCACCAGAAAGTCAGGGGGCTGGCGGCCCGGTAGAAGTCCCCCATGGCCAGCACCACCACCCAGCCCATGGCCAGGTAGCAGGCCATGGAAATTTTTTTAAAACGTTCCACGCTGATGGCGTTGAGCACAACCCCCACCACTGCGGCAGCCCACACCACACCGAACATGGCCCAGCCCTTCCAGCCGCCCAAACACACCAGGGTGATGGGGGTGTAGGTACCCGCGATCAGCAGGAAGATGGTGCAGTGGTCCAGCGAGCGGAACACCACTTTCGCCCGGTTTACCCCCAGGGCATGGTACAGGGTGGACACAGTGTACAGCAGCACCATGGTGCCCCCATACACCGCTCCGCTGACCAGGTTCAGGGGGCTTTTTTGGCAGGTGAGCAGCAGGAACACCAGTGCAGCCACCGCGAACAGCGCCGATACCCCGTGGCTGACGGAAGAGAAGATCTCCTCCCCCAAGGTGTAGCGGGGCAGGCCCAGGCGCTGCCTCTTTTCCATTTGGAAATTTTTTTTACGCTGCCGGTCAGACAGCGCGCCCATGGTACATTCCATTTTGAGATCCCCTTTCTCTATGAAACTGGAACCGGCCTTATATGGTTTTCAAAACTAGGTATAAAAGCATTATAAACCCAGTTTCTCAGAATTGCAAGGCGTGAATTGTAAACATTTTTCGAAAGATTTTCCCAGTTTCCTGGGAAATCCCGGTTGACTTCCCCTCGCTGCTGTGGTAGAGTGATAATAACCGTCATTGCATAGGGCGCGCCGCCGTGAAGCGTGCCCGCTGCCGGAAGCGCTTTTGGGCCTTTCTGGTGAATTTGGAAACCAAGCCGGGGCCCTCTCCGGCGTTTTGGGCCTGCGAAGGGCGGCAAGCTTTCGAGGGCTTGCCGCCCTTTTTTTGTTTTCCCCCAAAACCCAGCGCCCAAAAAGTTCTTTGTGCGGGGCTTTGCCCCTATGAGGTGTATTATGGAGCAACAAATCCCAAAAAAATCAAACATCCTGCGATTTTTCCCCTTTACCAAAGGGTTCCGGGGAAAATTCGTCCTGGCGTTTTTGATGGTGATCCTGGCGGTGGTGGCAAACTACATGACCCCCCAGGTGATCCGGGTCACCGTGGATTCGGTGATCAACGACAACCCCTTTAACCTGCCCGGGTTCCTGGTAGATTGGATCAACGCCATGGGCGGCCGCGAAACCCTGCGGCAGCACATCGCGCTCTGCGCTTTGGTGTCCTTGGCCTTTGCGGCCATTGCCGGGCTTTCCAACTATTCCTCCCGGATGAACCTGGCCCGGGCCTGCGAGGGCACGGTGGCCCGGGTGCGGGACACCCTGTTCGACCACATCCAGCGCCTGCCCTACGCCTGGCACAACTCCCACCAGACCGGCGACATCATCCAGCGCTGCACCCAGGACGTGGACCTGGTGCGCAACTTTGTCAGCGACCAGCTGATGGAGGTGGTGCGCACCGTGCTGCTGATTTTGGTGTCTTTGGCGCTGATGTTCACCATGAACGTGGAGCTCTCCCTGATCGTGTGCTGCTTTGTGCCGGTGGTCATGGCCTCCTCCCTGATCTTTTACGTCATCACCGGGAAGAAGTTCCAGGCCGCCGACGAAAGCGAGGGCCGCCTCACCGCCCTGGTGCAGGAAAACCTCACCGGCGTGCGGGTGGTGCGGGCCTTTGGCCGGGAGCGCTATGAGATCGACCGCTTTAACGAAAAAAATGAAGAATTCACCAACCTGTGGGTGCGCCTGGGCAAAGTGATGGGCTTCAACTGGGGCCTGGGGGACTTTTTCGCCGGGTTCCAAGTGCTGGTCATCATTGTGGCCGGGGTGTTCTTTGTGGAGCGCGGCGCCCTGACCGAAGGGGAGTTCCTGGCCTTTACCGCCTACAACTCCATGCTGGTGTGGCCCTCCCGGAACCTGGGGCGGCTGCTGGCGGAACTGAGCAAGACCTCCATCAGCTCCACCCGGCTGTTCGACATCCTGGACGCCAAAGAGGAGGAAAACTGCCCTGATCCCCAGCAGCCCCCCATGGACGGGGACATTGTGTTCGACCACGTGAACTTTGGCTACAGCCAAAGCGAAGGGGGCGTGCTCCACGACGTAAGCTTTGTGATCAAGGCGGGCACCACCTTTGGCATTTTGGGGGCCACCGGCTCGGGGAAATCCACTTTGATGTACCTGCTGGACCGGCTCTACGAGCTGCCCCATGAAAACGGCACCATCACCATCGGCGGGGTGGACATCCGGGACATGGACTTGTCCTACCTGCGGAAAAACATCGGCATCGTGCTGCAGGAGCCCTTCCTCTTCTCCAAGAGCTTTAAAGAGAGCATCGCCGACGGCGCCGCCCGCACCGACCTGGAAACCGTGCGGCACTTTGCACGGCTGGCGGTGATCGACGACGCCATTGTGAACTTTTCCCAGGGGTACGACACCCCCATTGGCGAGCGGGGCGTGACCATTTCCGGCGGGCAGAAGCAGCGGGTGGCCATCGCCCGGATGCTGATGCAGGACACCCCCATCAAGGTGTTTGACGACTCCCTCTCCGCCGTGGACATGGAAACCGACCAGAAGATCCGCCAGTCCATCCGGAAAAATGTGAAGGGCACCACCATTTTGATCGCCCACCGGATCACCACCCTGATGAACGCCGACCAGATCTTGGTTTTGGACCACGGGCGGGTGAGCCAGATGGGCACCCACCAGGAGCTGATCGCCCAGGAGGGCATCTATAAAAAGATCTACGATATGCAGAGCGCCGGCGGGGAGGCCACTTAAGCCCAAGACCCGCCCGGCCCTATTTCGCAGCGAGGTATCCCTATGAATTTAGAACAACTGGAACAACAGACCCCTCGAGGCAGGTTTGCCTCTCTCAAAGTTTGGGGCAAGCTTCTGCCCTTTTTAAAGCCCTATTCCAAACAGATGGCCGTGGTGGTCTTTTTCATGCTGGTGGGCGCCGGATGCGACATCGCCTACCCCCTGCTTTCCGGCTATGCGGTGGACGCCTTTGTCACCCCCCACACCAGCCAGGGCATCACCCGGTTCGCGCTGATGTACCTGGGCGTGGTGCTGGCCCAAATGATCTCTACCATGGTGTTTGCCCGCATCGCCCTGAAAGTGGAGATGTACCTGGGCCGGGACTTGAAAAAGAAGCTCTTTGTCCACCTGCAAACCCTGTCCTTTTCCTATTACAATGTAAACCCCGTGGGCACCATCATGGCCCGGGTGATGAGCGACACCAACAAGATCGGCTCGGTGTTTGCCTGGAGCCTGGTGGACATCTTCTGGAGCGCCGCCTACGTTATAGGCTCCATGGCGGTGATGCTCTCCATCAACTGGAAGCTGGCCCTGCTGGTCATTGTGGTGGTGCCCTTCATCGCACTGCTGACCCTGTACTTCCAAAAACGGATCTTGAAGATCAACCGCCAGGCCCGGCGGATCAACGCCGAGATCACCCGCCACTACAACGAGGGCATCTCCGGCGCCAAGACCTCCAAGACCCTGGTGATTGAGGACAAGAACACGGCCGCTTTCCAGGAGGTCACCTCCCGGATGAAGAACACCACCGTGCGGGCGGTGCTCTTAAACGCGGTGTATGTGCCCATCATCGGCTTTTTGACCGCCCTGGCCGTGGCCTTTGTCATCACCGGCGGCGGCAACATGGTGCTGTGGGGCGCCATTGGCATCGGCGAATTGACCATCTTCATAAACTTCGCCCTGGGCATTGCCGACCCCGTGCAGACCCTGGCCCGGACCATCTCCAACTTCATCGCCACCCAGGCCAACATTGAGCGGGTGTCCGCCCTGCTGGAGTTGCAGCCGGAAATCACCGACACCCCGGAGGTCATCGCCCAATACGGCACAGCTTTCGACCCCAAACGGGAGAACTGGGAACCCCTTGTGGGCCACATCACCTTTGACGACGTGACCTTCCGCTACCCCGACGGCACGGAAAACGTGCTGGAACACTTCAACCTGGACGTGCCCGCAGGCACCACCGTGGCCATCGTGGGGGAAACCGGCGCGGGGAAATCCACCCTGGTGAACCTCTGCTGCCGGTTCTTCGAGCCCACAGAGGGCCGCATCCTCATTGACGGCAAGGACTACCGGGAGCGCAGCCAGCTTTGGCTCCACTCGAACATCGGCTATGTGCTGCAAACGCCCCACCTGTTCTCCGGCTCGGTGAAGGAGAACATCCGCTACGGCAGGCTGGACGCCACCGACGAAGAGGTGGTGGAGGCAGCCAAAATGGTCAACGCCCACGACTTTATCACCCACATGGAGCACGGCTACGACAGCGACGTGGGAGAAGGCGGCGGCCAGCTGTCCACCGGTGAAAAGCAGCTGATCTCCTTTGCCCGGGCCATCCTGGCAAACCCCCGGATCTTCGTGCTGGACGAAGCTACCTCCTCCATCGACACCAAGACCGAGGCCCTGGTCCAGGAGGCCATCTCCACCCTGCTCACCGGGCGGACCTCCTTCCTCATTGCCCACCGGCTGTCCACCATCCGCAAAGCGGACTTGATCCTGGTGGTCCGGGCCGGGAAGATCATCGAGCGGGGCACCCACCAGGAACTGATGGCCCTGGGCGGCTACTACGCCGACCTGTACAACAAACAGTTTGAAACGGAAAGCGCGGAAACCGTGTTCAACACATAACCCATTTCCCGCGTTTGCGCGCAAAAAAGAGGGTCTGCTGCATTTGCAACAGACCCTCTTCGCTGTCCTGCTTTGCTGGGCACAGCCAACGCTGTTCTTGACGGGTTTTCGGCGGTCCCTTGCTCACCAGTTACTGGTAGCTGTCGTAGTTGTCCTCCCGGTAATCCTCATCGGTGTAGCGCAGGGCTTCCCGGAGGATCTCCTCGGTGTCAAACTGCCGGGTAGCCCCCAAGTCGGGCGCGGGGGCCACCGGCGGGGGCGCTGCCTGCCGGGCGGGGGGCTGGGGTTCATAGGAAGGCTCCTGGTAGCCGTCGCCCTCCTGGTACCCTTCCTCCTGGTAGGGGCCATAGTCCTCGTAATCGTCGTAATAGCCGTCTTGCCCATAGGACTGGCCATAGGATTCTCCGTAGTCCTCCTCCTGGTACGCCCCGTCCTCATAGGGGTCATAGGCCCGGTCCTGAGGCGGCAGGGCAAATTCCTCGGTGTAGAGGGAAGCCTCTTCCGGCACCAGAGCGTTGGGAGAAGATGCATAGGGTGCGGGGGCAGGCGGCGCCATGGGAGCCGCGGGCCGGTCAAACTCTTGGGAAGCCGCTGCAGGGCCGGGCCGCTGGCGCGTCTCCGCCTGGTGGATTTCCTCCAAAATCTGCTCCGTGGCAGCATACCGGCGGCGGCCGCGGATATACAGCACAAGCACCGTCACCAGGCCAAGGACACCCACGGCAATAAAGCCTAAGCCGCTGTAAAACAGGGTGGCCGCCATGGAGTTGCCCCGGACGTTCAACATGGCAAAGGTGACATAATTGGGGCCGGAGTCCTCCTCCGCTTGGGAAGAGGAGCTGCCGGTATTCAGGGACACCGAGGGGCGTTCCACTGCCGGCCTGGGGGTGGCAATGGTTTCCGGCTCGTTATAGGTGGGCGCCTGCACGCCGCTGTCCTGCTGGGAGGACTGGCTTTCCCACTGGCTCTCTGTTCCAGAGGGTTCCTCCGAAGGCTCTCCCCAGGAGCTGCTGGGGTCTTCCGGCTCTTCCGAGGACGGCTCCTGGCTGCTCCCCCAAGACTCCTCGGAAGAAGAGCCCTCTGACGAAGAGGGGCTCTCCGAAGAGGCGCTGGACTCTGAGGAAGGGGTGCTGGAACTCTCTTCCGGGGGCTGTGAAGAAGAGCTGGATTCTGAAGAAGGGCTGCTGGAAGACTGCTCTGGAGGCGGGTCGGGGTTGGGCAGGCTCTCCTCCGGGGGATCAGGCTGGACCACCCCTGTCAAAGGGGAACCCGGTTCAGCAGTCTCCGTAGCCAGGACAGGGACAGCTGCCAGGTTGACGGCCAAAGCCGCCGCTGCCAGCAAAGCCGCAAAACGGCGTTTTTCTTTCATATGTTTCCTCCTGCTGGTGGGATCATCGCGTTTCATATCAGTTAATTGTAGCACAAAGCATCCCATTGTTCAATGGGTTTCCCCGCAAACCCGGGAAAACCTTGCCGCCCCAGAAACCGCCAAAGGGCGCGCCGGGATCCCGGCGCGCCCTTCTTCAAGACAGTTGTTCCCTTTTGCCTTTAAAAAGCGATCTTCTCCTCGATGTAGGCCTTCAGCTGGTCGATGGGCAGGCGCACCTGTTCCATGGTGTCCCGGTCCCGGATGGTGACGCAGTTGTCGGGCTCTTTCTCCCCGTCGCCCACGGTGTCGAAATCGATGGTGACGCACAGAGGCGTGCCGATCTCGTCCTGGCGGCGGTACCGCTTGCCAATGGAGCCGGCCTCGTCGTAGTCCACCATAAAGTACTTGGACAGCATCTGATGGACTTCCTGGGCCTTGGGCCCCAGCTTTTTGGACAGGGGCAGCACCGCGGCCTTGAAGGGCGCCAGGGCGGGATGGAGCCGCAGCACCACACGGACGTCGTCCTTGCCGTTCTTGTCCTGGCCCACCACTTCCTCGTCGTAGGCGTCGCACAGGAAGGCTAGGGCCATGCGGTCGGCGCCCAGGGAAGGCTCCACCACATAGGGGACGTAGTGCTCGTTGGTTTCCTGGTCGAAGTAGGTCAGGTCTTTGCCGGAATGCTCCTGATGGCGCTTCAGGTCGTAATCGGTGCGGTCGGCAATGCCCCACAGCTCGCCCCAGCCAAAGGGGAACAGGTATTCCACGTCGGTGGTGGCCTTGGAGTAGAAGGACAGCTCCTCGGGGCGGTGGTCCCTAAAGCGCAGGTTTTCTTCCGTCATGCCCAGGCTATAAAGCCAGTTGCGGCAGAACTCCTTCCAATAGGCAAACCACTCCAGGTCGGTGTCGGGCTTGCAGAAGAACTCCAGCTCCATCTGCTCGAACTCCCGGGTGCGGAAGGTGAAGTTGCCGGGGGTGATCTCGTTTCTAAAGCTCTTGCCCACCTGGGCAATGCCAAAGGGCAGCTTCTTCCGGGTGGTGCGCTGCACGCTGGGGAAGTTGACAAAGATGCCCTGGGCAGTTTCGGGGCGCAGGTAGATCTCGTTTTTGGCATCTTCGGTAACGCCCTGGAAGGTTTTGAACATCAGGTTGAACTGGCGGATCTCAGTAAAGTTCTCGCTGCCGCAGTTGGGGCACTTGATGTGGTTTTCCTGGATGAAGCCGGTCATTTTCTGGTTGTCCCAGCCGTCGGCGGACTCGCCGGTGAAATCCTCAATGAGCTTGTCGGCGCGGTGGCGGGTCTTGCAGTCCTTGCAGTCCATGAGGGGGTCGGAGAAGCCGCCCACATGGCCGGTGGCCACCCACACCTGGGGGTTCATCAAAATGGCGGCGTCCACGCCCACATTGTAGGGGGATTCCTGGACGAACTTCTTCCACCAGGCTTTTTTCACGTTGTTTTTAAATTCCACGCCCAAGGGGCCGTAGTCCCAAGAGTTGGAAAGGCCGCCGTAGATCTCGCTGCCGGGGAAGATAAAACCCCGGGTCTTGCAGAGATTGACGATGGTATCCATGGTTTTTTCGGTAGCTTTCATTGCGTACCCGCCTTTCTCGATTTCACATCGCATACTGGGGTTTATTGTAGCACAAGCCGGGGCGGGATTGCAAGAAAAACGGGGAATTTCGCCCCAAAACCGCCGAAAAGTTTTCAGCAAACTTTTCCCCCCTTCCCGGTTTCCTTTTTCTCCATTTTCTGCTATAATAAAGCGATATACTTTTTATACTTTTTGTAACGGAGAGTCCCCTTATGGATAGAATGGATAAAAGCAATATTCGCAATTTCTGCATTGTGGCCCACATCGACCACGGCAAGTCCACCCTGGCCGACCGCATCCTGGAACTGACCAAGTCCGTCCCCCTGCGGGAGATGGAAAACCAGCTTTTGGACAACATGGACCTGGAACGGGAGCGGGGCATCACCATCAAAGCCCATGCTGTCACCCTGGTTTACACCGCCACGGACGGCCAGGACTATGTGTTCAACCTCATCGACACCCCCGGACACGTGGACTTTAACTACGAGGTTTCCCGGTCCCTGGCCGCCTGCGAGGGGGCGGTGCTGGTGGTGGACGCCTCCCAGGGCATCGAAGCCCAGACCCTGGCCAACACCTACCTGGCCGTGGACGCCGGGCTGGAGATCGTCCCGGTGGTAAACAAGATCGACCTGCCCAGCGCCGACCCGGAACGGGTCTGCCACGAGATCGAGGACGTGATCGGCATTCCCGCCATGGACGCCCCCCGCATCTCCGCCAAGACCGGCCAAAACGTGGAAGAGGTGCTGGAACGCATTGTCACCGGCATCCCCGCCCCCGCTGGCAACGAGGCCGACCCCCTCCGGGCGCTGATTTTCGACTCCTACTACGACTCCTACCGGGGCGTTATCGTGTACGTGCGGATCAAGGACGGCACCGTGCGTCCCGGGGACACCATCCGCATGATGGCCACCGGCGGGGAATTCACCGTGGTGGAGTGCGGCTTTTTGCGGGCCACTGCCCTGGAACCCGCCGACGCCCTGTACGCCGGGGAGGTGGGCTACATTGCCGCCTCTATCAAGGACGTGCGCCAGGCCCGGGTGGGCGACACCGTCACCCTGAAGGACCGCCCCGCCGCCGAGCCCCTGGAGGGGTACCGGGCGGTGCAGCCCATGGTGTTCTGCGGCATCTACCCCGCCGACGGCGCCCATTACACCGACCTGCGGGACGCCCTGGAAAAATTGCAATTAAACGACGCCTCCCTCACCTTCGAGCCGGAAACCTCCGTGGCCTTGGGCTTTGGCTTCCGGTGCGGCTTCTTGGGGCTGCTGCACATGGAGATCATCCAGGAGCGTTTGGAGCGGGAGTACGACCTGGACCTGATCACCACCGCCCCCAGCGTGGTGTACAAGCTGCATCTCACTGACGGCAGCACCATCACCATTGACAACCCCACCAACTACCCGGACCCCACTTTGATTCAGAGCGCCGAGGAGCCCATCTGCAACGCCCACATCTACTCCCCCTCGGAGTACGTGGGGAACATTATGGAGCTGTGCCAGGAACGCCGGGGGGTGTTCAAGGACATGAAATACCTGGACACCGACCGGGTGGACATCCACTACGAGCTGCCCTTAAACGAGATCATCTATGACTTTTTCGACGCTCTGAAGTCCCGCACCCGGGGCTACGCCTCTTTTGACTACGAGCTGATGGGCTACCAGGCCAGCAAGCTGGTAAAGCTGGATATCATGCTCAACGGGGAGATCGTGGACGCCCTCTCCTTCATCATCCACGCGGACAAAGCCTACCCCCGGGCCAGAAAGATGGCGGAAAAGCTCAAGGAGAAGATCCCCCGCCAGCTGTTCGAGGTACCTATCCAGGCCTGCATCGGCGGGAAGATCATTGCCCGGGAAACGGTGAAAGCCCTGCGCAAGGACGTGCTGGCCAAGTGCTACGGCGGCGACATCACCCGGAAAAAGAAGCTGCTGGAAAAGCAAAAGGAAGGCAAAAAACGGATGCGCCAGCTGGGCTCGGTGGAAGTGCCCCAGGAGGCGTTTATGTCCGTGCTGAAGCTGGATGAGTGACCAGGCTGCGCCTGGACGCACTCCGCGCTTCCTATTTATCCATTGGTGGTGATCCCATGCTTGGCTTTTACTTCCATGTCCCCTTCTGCCACGGCAAATGCCCTTACTGTGACTTCTACTCCCTCCCCGATTCCCAGGAGGATATGGACGCCTATGTACAGGCTGTTCTCACCTCCCTGGCCCCCTGGCGGGACAAGCTCAGGAACCGGGAGCTTGCCACGGTCTACTTTGGCGGGGGGACCCCCAGTCTTTTGGGGGCCGCCCGGCTGGGAGCCCTCCTCCAGGGGGTGAAAGAGGGCTTTTCCCTGTCCCCCACAGCGGAGATCACCCTGGAAGCCAACCCCACCCACGTGGATCGGGACTTTTTTAAAGAGGTGCGGGAAGCCGGGTTCAACCGGCTGTCCATGGGGCTGCAATCCGCCGACCCAGCCCAGCTGCGGCTGCTGGGCCGTGCCCATTCCCCCCAGGACGCCGCCCTGGCTGTGGAAAACGCCCGGGCTGCCGGCTTTGCAAACATCTCCCTGGACCTGATGCTGGGCCTGCCGGGAGGCTCCTGGGAAACGCTGAAAGGCTCCATCGCCTTTGCCGCGGGGCTGGGCGTGGAGCACATCTCCTCCTACATCTTAAAAGTGGAGCCGGGCACGCCCTTTGCCGCCCGGGGAGTCCAGCTGCCGGATGACGAGGAAACCTCCCAGCAGTACCTGCTCCTGGTGGAGGAGCTGGGCAAACTGGGATACGCCCAATATGAGATCAGCAACTTCGCCCGACCGGGAAGGGAAAGCCGTCACAACCTGCTGTACTGGCGGGGGGAGGAGTACCTGGGCTTTGGGCCGGGGGCGCACTCCTTTTTCGGGGGGCGGCGCTTCTACTACCCCCGGGATTTGGAAGGGTTCCTCCAGGGGAACGCCCCGGTGGACGACGGCCCCGGCGGGGACTTTGGGGAGTTTGCCATGCTGAACCTGCGGCTGACCCGGGGTTTGCGGCGTCAGGACTGCCTGGCCCGCTTTGGTTTGGCAGGCACGTCCCTGTTTGAAGAGGTGCTGGGAAACGCCCGGCGGTGCCCGTCCCAGCTGCTGCGGCAGGAGGAGGGCTGCCTCTCTTTCACGCCGGAGGGGTTCCTGGTTTCCAACGCCCTGCTGGTGCGGCTTCTGGGAGAGGAACTGTAAACACACAAAAAAGGACATCCAAGCTCTGCGCTTGGATGTCCTTTTGCTATGGGCAACCATCCGGGCCTTGGCCTAGGGCCCTGGGGGCACATGGGAAGCTTGCCCCTGGGGCCCACCCGTCACCCTTTTTCCCCAAACAGCTCCGGGTGCAGACGGCTGTAGTGGAACAGGTACTGCTGGGCCAAGCCCGCGTTTTCCCCAAACTCCTGGGGGCTGCGGCCGGGCAGCAGGGTGGCCATGGCCCGCTTCATCCACACGTCCAGGGGGAAACACTGGGTCTTATGGAACCCGTACAGCAGCGCGCATTCCGCCACTTTCGGCCCCACCCCAAAGATCTTTTGCAGCTCTTGCCGCCCCTCCTCTACAGGGGAAGCCGCCACTTTCTCCAAGTCCACCTCTCCGGAAACCACCTTCCTGGCGGCATCCAGCAAGTACTTGGCCCGGAACCCCGCCCGCAGCGGGGCCAGGTCCTCCAGGGTGCAGGCAGCCAGGCGCTCCGGGGCCGGGAAGGCCGCCCACCCTGTGCCGGGAATGGGCTCTCCCAGCTGGACGCACAGCCGCTCAATGATCCCCTTGATCCGAGGGATGTGGTTGTTCTGGGAAATGATGAAAGAGCACAAAGCCTCCCAAGGCTCTTGGCGCAAAATGCGGATGCCCGGGGCAAAGTCCGCCGCCTCCTTCAGCGCCGGGCTCATTTGGGAAAGGGCCGCCCGCTTGGAGCCGTAATCCGCCTCCAGGTCGAAATAGGCCTGCCAGGTGGCCTCTAAATCCTCCTGGGCGCAGAGGAACCAAACCTGTTCCCCCTGCTGCTCCAGGGCAAGCACCTTCCCAAAGGCCGCCCCTTCCCACCGTCCCGGGGAAACCTCCCGCCAGCGGAAGGCCTGTCCGCAATCCAAAGTCTGGGCCAAATCAAAGGGGACGGCGCAGGGCAGCCTGCCGCCAGCCATGGTCCCTCCTTCCAAGGGGCTGTTAAAAGGCACGGTTCTTTTCATCGGCCTTCTGGCGGTCCTCCGGCACCCGGGCGGTGAGATACTGGATGGCCCGCTCAATGGCATCTTTGGAGTTGCCCCAGTCCCCGCCGGCATTGCGGTAGTCGAACATCCGGCAGAAGTGGGTCACGTCGCCGTTTAACTCTTCCAGGTACTTTTTGGCCAGCCGGTCCGTTTCCTGCTGGAACACCTGGAAATTCTTCTTGGGCATCTTCATGGCCGCTTCCATCACCTGGCCGTAGTGGGGCAGGCAGATATAGGGCTGCTGGCTGTACAGCTCCCGGAAATCCGGGTCTGCCTGCCACAGCTTCAAGGTGCTGTCCAGCAGGTGGGAGGTGTTTTTTTCAATGTTCTCACAGATAAAACAGTGCTGCTGCCGGGACTTCACCGCCGCCGCAACCTTCTTGGGTGCTGCCTTCCCCTGGGGGAACACTTCGTCCTTCACCGTGGCCAGCAGGCTTTCTAAGATCAGCGCCACCGAAAGCCGGCTGCCCCGGGCCAGGATCTGGTTGAAGTGCTCGGTGCAAAAGCCCAGCCGGTTGGTCTCCACCCGCACGTCAGGCTCCATCATGGCCGCGCCGGTGATGTAGGTAGCCATCCGGTCCTCCAGCATATCCCGCATCCGGCAGAAAGGGCAGCCGTCTTTGGGCATAAATACATCGTTTACAGGGATGGAACAGATATCTTCCCGCATATTAAAACCTCCAAAATGGTTATTCGACAAATTTCGCGTATAAATATTCATCCGGGTTTTTTTGAAAAACCCCCTGCAATGGGAGGGGCTTTTTGTGGAAACAAGCCGGAATCCCCCTTGTTTTGCCGCTAGTATACCACAAAACCGGGGAAAAGCATAGCCTTTTCTTGTGGAAAGCCCGAAAAGGCCCAGCTAACCTCCCTTGGTGAAATGTATGTTAAATCCCTGTGGACAGTTTGTGGGAAAAGATTTTTCCCGTTTCCACTTGACACAAGATAGAGCAGACAACTTCCCCGTTTTTTCTGTATATTGGGGCATTTTCCAATCTTGAAAAATGACGTTTTTTGTTTCAAAAAAGAAAAATAAAGCCTTTTGTTTACATAAAAAAGTTCCTTGGTGGAAACGGGGGAAAGTTGAAACCCGCATAGGGACAAGAGTTTTTCACAGTTTCCACAGAGTTTTCCACATTCCCGGTGGGAAACACAGGTTACACCGGGCGGCCCTGTGGAAAAACGCCTTTGCGGAAGCATACAAAAAAGAATTTTTTTGCATTGTTTGGAAAAACCTCCCGAAAAAAGAGGACTCCCCTCCTGGGCCGGCCCCTCCTGGGAAAAGCCCCATTTTCCCCGCATTTTTATTTGAGATTTCCAAGGAACTGTGCTATAATGTCAGCAAAGTATGTCTATCGCCGGGAGAATACCCGGGGCCCCGCCAGTGGGCCGGGCCGCAGAAAGAGGACTCACCATGGAAAAACACCCAAACAATCGCCGGGAAGCCCCCCGGGGCACAGACATCATCGCCGGACGCAACGCGGTAACCGAGGCGCTCAAAGCCGGACGGGCCATTGACAGCCTTTACGTCCAGCGGGGCGAACGCCCCGGCGGGCTGCAGGCGCTGATCGCCAAAGCCAAAGAGGCCGGGGCCGCCATCAAAGAGGCGGACCCCAAAAAATTGGAACACCTGTGCGGCGGGGCCAACCACCAAGGGGTGGTGGCAGTGGCCGCAGTGAAGGAATACGCCACAGTGGAAGACCTGTTCCAGCGGGCACAGGAGCGGGGCGAGCCCCCCTTCTTTGTCATCTGCGACGAACTGGAGGACCCCCACAACCTGGGCGCGGTGATCCGCACGGCGGAATGTGCCGGGGCCCACGGGGTGATCGTCCCCAAACGGCGCAGCGTAGGCTTGACCTACGCGGTGGGGAAAGCCTCCGCCGGAGCGGTGGAACACCTGCCGGTGGCCCGTGTAAACAACCTGGCCTCCCTGCTGGAGGAACTAAAACAGCGGGGCCTGTGGGTCTACGCCGCCGACATGGACGGCGCCCCCTGGTGCCAGACGGACTTCACCGGCCCGGTGGCCCTGGTCATCGGCTCCGAAGGCAAGGGCGTGGGCCGGTTGGTCAAGGAAAAGGCCGACTTTGTGGTATCCCTGCCATTAAAAGGAAACATAAACTCGCTGAACGCATCGGTGGCGGCTGGCATCCTCTGCTATGAGGTTTCCCGCCAGCGCAGCGGCTTGAAAGCGGTCAATCCGTAAAAGGAGGATTTTCAGCCTATGTCACAGGACAACAAGGAATTTACCCTGGAGGATATCCTGGCGGAAGAGCGGGCCAAACGGGAGGTGGAAGCCGCCCAGCAGGCCGCCCGGAAAGACCTTGCGCAGGAAAGGCAGCCCCGCCAGCCCGGGGCAAGGCCCCCCCAGCGCCCGGCAGGCCAGCCCGCCCAACCCCAACAGGCGCAGCCTCCCAAGCAGCAGCCCCAGGCTGCCCAGCCTCAAGGGCAGCAGCCGGCAAAGCCCAGGCAAGAGGCCCAGGCCGACCTGAACGCCTATGCCACGGGCACGGTGGAACTCCCCCTGCGGGAGGAGGACCGCCGGGAAGTGGAGAAAGAGGCTTCCGGTAAAAAGGACAAGAAAAAGAAGCGCCGGGGGCTGTTTGGCCGGAAAAAGCGGGTGCCTGACTTTGACGAAAACGAGGACGACCTGTATTACGGCATCCAGCTGAAGCCCATCGACGAGTACCGCAAGGGCTACGACCCGGCAGGGGAGCTGACCAGCGAGGAAGAAACCTATAAAGCCCTGTTTGATGACTCCAAAAAGGCCATTGACGACGAGGTGGAACAGAACTTCCAGCGGCTGCAGAAGGAACGCCGACGCCGGGTGGCGGAAGCGGTCCAGACCGCCGGGGTGGACGAGGAACAGATCGCCGACGAGTTCGGCGTGGTGGCCCCCATGCCGGTGACCTCCTTTGCAGCCGACCCCTACGCCCGCCAGCACGGCATTGGCGTGGAGGGCAACAAGCAGGTGTCCGGCCTGCAAAAAGCCATGCTGGAATCCTCCGACCACCAGACCATGGAGATCAAGCTGAACGTGCTCAACGATACAGTGGAGCTCCAGCGGGTGGGCCAGCAGCCCCCCGTTTCCGAGGAGGCTATCCGTCGGGTGTTGGGGTCCGACACCCCCCTGGAACCCGTGGAACAGCTTCCGCCCCAAGAGGCCCCGGCGGAGGTCCCCGCCCCTGTGGAACCGCCCGCCCCAGCGGAGGCACCCCAGCCTGTGGAGGAACTCCCGCCCCAGGAAGAGCCCGCTGTGGAGGAGCCCATCCGGCTGTACCAGCCCAAAGGGCAGCCCCGGGAAGCCGCCCCGGCGCCGGATGCCCAGCCGGCGGAGCAGCAGCTTTCCTTTGAGGACCTGGCCTCCCGGGCGCCCGGCACACCGGAAGAAACCATCCCCCAAGCCCCTGTGGAAGAGACCGCCCCGGCAGAGGGGCCCATGGCCCAGCAGGCGCCCGTTCCGGAAGCACCTGTCCCGGCCGCCCTTGCGGCAGAAGCCCCCACCCAGGCCATGCCTATCCCCCAGGCGCCCGCCGCACCGGCTCCCACACAGGCCCCTGCGGAGGAAAAGACCGTGGTGCTCAACCGGCCGGTCGCAGAGCCTCCCCAGGTGGCCAGCATTTACCAGTACCGGCCCCGGAGCGTGCCCACCCACATCATCCACGCGGAAGTGCTGCAAAGCGCCCTGCTCTCTGAATCGGAGGAGCTGCGGCAGGCGGCTGAACGCCAAGAGCGGAAAAACGCCCCCAAACGCCGGGTGCGCAACAAGAAACTGGAAAATCCCGCCCCGGAGGAGCCCCCCATCCCCGATGCGGACACCGGGGAGTCCATCGACGACTACACCGGCCCCGAGGACGCCAAGTCCATTTCCCACGAGCTGCGGGGCGAAATGCGGGAGCTGACCCTGCGGATGATGATCACCGGCGTGTGCACGGTGCTGCTGGCCCTGGTAAACGTGATTTTTGGAGCCCAGTTTGGCAGCGTGGCCGACCCCGGCTCCCTGCCGGTAGTGTACGTGGTGCTGACCCTGGTGTTCCTGGCTGTGGCAGTGGGGATCTGTTACCGCACCATCATCAACGGCTTGAAAGCCCTGCTCTCCTTTAACGCCAGCTCCGACTCCGCCGCGGCTGTGGCGGCTGTGGCGGTGGCTGTCCAGGCAGTGGCTGCCGCCTTCTTCCAGGACGACCTGATCAACGGGGAACTTCACCTGTACGCGGTGATCCTGGCTGCCACGCTGTTCCTGAACGCCGCAGGCAAGCTGACCATGATCCGCCGTATCCACTCCAATTTCCGGTTTGTCACCTCCCGGGAGGAAAAGTACAGCGTGCGCCTCTTTGAGGACCACAACACCGCTTTGAAGATGGCCAAGGACTGCGTCTCCGAATCCCCCGTGATCGCCTACCAGTGCCGCGCCGGGTTCTTAAAGCGGTTCTTGGAACTCTCTTACAAGCCCGACCCCTCGGAGTCTGCCTCCCAGCTGATGGCCCCCATCGGCCTGATCGCCAGCCTGGTGCTGTGCATCGCCTCCCTGCTGATCACCAAGAGCGTACCCACTGCTGTCAGCGCCTTGGCAGCCGCTTGCTGTGCCAGCGTGGCGGTATCCAATATGCTGTCGGTGAACCTGCCCATCAGCCGCCTGTGCCGCACGGCCCGCCGCGCCGGCGCCATGGTGGTGGGCTATGAGGGCGTGGAGCAGCTGGGCAACGTCAACGCCGTCATGGTGGACGCTGAGGACCTGTTCCCCCGGGGCACCGTGGTGCTCAACGGCATCCGCACCTTCGGCGGCCGTGCCGCTGCCGAGGACGCCGTGATGGCCGCCTCCGCCCTAATGAACGAGGTGGGCGGCCCCCTGTCCGGCGTGTTCGACCAGGTCATCAGCGAAAACGAGGACGCCCTGCCCCAGGTGCAAGACTTCTCCTATGAGGACGGAGGCGGCATTGTGGGCAAGGTGGACGGCAAAACCATCCTCATCGGCGACCGCTCGCTGCTGATCAATCACAGGCTGCAAGTGCCGCCCCGGGAAGAGGAAGCCCAGTACGCCTCCGGCAACCAGCAAGTGGTGTACATTGGGGTGGACAGCGAAGTGGCTGCCCTGCTGGTTCTGACCTACACCGCCGACCGCCGCCGGAAAAACGAGCTGCAGCGGCTGGAGGACAGCGGCATCAGCATCATCGTGCGCACCACCGACCCCAACGTGACGCCCCAGCTGGTCAACCGGCTGTTTGGCATCGACGCCGCCTCTGTGGGCGTGCTGGACAGCCGCTTGGGCGACGAGTACCGCAAGCTGGTCAAATCCCAGATCCCCCGGGCCGACGCCCTGGTGGCCACCAAGGGCCGCATGGAATCCATGATGAGCGTCATCTCCGCCTGTGTGGAGGAAAAGCGCACCATCGGCTTGGTGGTGGCCATCCAGAACGCAGCCATGGTGCTTTGCTTTGTACTGGTGGCTTTCCTGGCCTGCTTCGGCGCCATGGGGCAGCTCTCTTCCCTGGTGCTGTTCCTGTTCCAGCTGTTCTGGCTGGCAGTGACCCTCCTGCTGCCCAAGCTGCGCAGGTAAATACCTTTTCTCATATCATTGAACCATCTTCCGGGCGCGGGAATCCCCCGCGCCCGTTTCTTTTCCCCTTTTTTCCACTTGGTACAGCCTTTTCCACCTGGGAACAGCCCGGTATCTTTTAGGCACTTCTAACAAAAAAGCTTCCCATATAACGGTTAATTCATAGTATTTTTGATTTCCCATTGTATTCTTTCGGAGATTGATATATAATTAGCTATGCCTTGTGACACAAAACTTGTACAAAACAGGGAATTGCTAGGCAACGCGGTAAAGGCCGCTATTTTTGCAGTGGAAGGAGCTTCGTTTGTTATGAACCAATATCAGGCTAAAAATATCATCAACCTGGCGGTGACCGGCCATGGCGGCGCGGGCAAGACCTCCTTGGCGGAGGCCATGCTGTACCTCTCTGGGGTTTCTGACCGCCGGGGCAAAGTGGGCGACGGCAACACTGTGTGCGACTACGATCCCGAGGAGATCCGCCGGAAGGCTTCCATTTCCGCGGCGGTGGCCCCTCTGGAATGGAAAAATAAAAAGATCAACCTGCTGGACGCCCCCGGACTGTTCGACTTTGAGGGCGGCACCTGCGAAGCCATGCGGGCCGCGGACACGGTTCTGGTGGTGGTTTCCGGCCGGGACGGCGTAGCCGTGGGCACGGAAAAGGCTTTTGCGGCCGCCGAGCGCCAGGGCCTTGCCAAGATCTTCTTTGTCAACGGCCTGTGCGACGAGAGCGCCCGGTTCTATCGGGTGTTTGAAGACCTGAAAGCCAGTTTTGGCCCCTCGGTGTGCCCTGTGGTGGTGCCCTTCATCCAGGACGGCCAGGCAAACATCTACATCAACCTGTTGGAGTACAAGGCCTACGATTACTCCGGCGGCAAACCGGTGGCTGTCCCCATGCCGGACATGGGCGACCGTCTGGAAGGCCTGCGCACCGCTATTTACGAAGCCGTTGCCGAAACCGACGACGAGCTCTTTGAGAAATATTTTGCCGGCGAGCCCTTCACCCCTGAGGAAGTCATCGTGGGCGTGAGCAAAGGCGTGAAGGCCGGCACCATCACCCCGGTGTTCTGCGGCGATGCGCTGCTGATGCGGGGCATGGAGCAGTTCCTGGACGGCCTCTGCTGGCTGGCCCCCTCCGCAGAGGAGAAGGCCGCCGAAGTGGGCCTGGACGTGGACGGCAACCCGGCAGAGCTGGCTGTCAACGAGGACGGCGCAGCAGCGGCCATCGTCTTCAAGACTGTGGCAGACCCCTTCATCGGCAAGCTGTCCTATGTGAAAGTGGTTTCCGGCAAGCTGTCCACCGACTCCCAGCTGGTGAATATGCGCACCGGCGCCACCGAGCGCATCGGCAAGACCGTGATGATGGTGGGCAAGAAGCAGGTGGATGTGAAATACATCGGGGCCGGCGACATTGGCGCCATTCCCAAGCTGTCCGCCACCAACACCGGCGACACCCTGTGCTCCCCCACCCGGAAAGTCACCCTGGAAGGCGTGGAGTATCCCAACCCCACTTTGAGCATGGCCATTGTCCCCGCCAAGAAGGGCGAGGAAGACAAGATCGCCCAGGGCATGATGCGGCTCTCCGAAGAGGACCCCACCCTGCGGTTCTCCACCAACAACGAAACCCACGAAATGATCATCAGCGGCTTGGGCGAGCAGCACCTGGATGTGGCTGTTTCCAAGCTGAAGAGCAAGTTTGGCGTGGATATCACCTTGAAAAAGCCCAAGGTGCCCTACCGTGAAACCATCCGCAAAACCGTGCAGGTCCAGGGCCGTCACAAGAAGCAGACCGGCGGCCACGGCCAGTTCGGCGACGTGTGGATCGAGTTCTCCCCCTGCGACAGCGACGGCCTGGAGTTTGGCGAGCGCGTGGTGGGCGGCTCCGTGCCCAAGGGCTTCTTCCCCGCGGTGGAAAAGGGCCTGCGGGAGTGCATCCTGAAGGGGCCCCTGGCCGGGTATCCTGTAGTGGGCCTGTCCGCTGTGCTGTACGACGGCAGCTACCACCCGGTGGACTCCTCGGAAATGTCCTTTAAGATGGCAGCCACCCTGGCCTACAAGGCCGGTATGCCCCAGGCGAACCCCGTGCTTTTGGAGCCCATTGGCCACCTGAAGGCCACGGTGCCCGACGGCAACATGGGCGACGTGATGGGCGAGGTGAACAAGCGCCGCGGCCGCGTGCTGGGCATGGAGCCCGCAGGCGAGGGCCGCCAGACCGTGGAGGCAGAAGTCCCCATGGCCGAGATGCACGACTTCACCACCTTCATCCGCCAGGTCACCCAGGGCCGCGGCAGCTTCACCTTTGAGTTCGAGCGCTATGAGGAAGCCCCTCAGAACGTGGCGCAGAAGGTGATCGAGGAATCCAAGGCGGAAAACGCCGAATAAACCTTCTTCATAAAACCAACAGGGCGCCCCGGCCAAACCGGGGCGCCCTTTCTTCGCAGCTAAAAAAAGGGCACCTGAGCTTTCCCGCCCGGGTGTCCTTTTTCCATGCCATTTGGAAGGGCCCCTTCCCCTGCCTGGGCCCTCTGGCGTTCAGCCTTTCACGATCACGTCGCCCCACATGGCGCTGGCCGCTTTCACCAAGTCCGCCGGGGCCAGCTTCAGCTGCAAGCCCCGCTTGCCGCCGCTTACATAGATGGCCTCCTTCTCCCGGACGCTCTGGTCCACCACTGTAGGGAACCGTTTTTTCATCCCCAAGGCCGTGCAGCCGCCCCGGATATACCCGGTGGCAGAAAGCAAACCTTTCACAGGGAGCATTTCCAGGGATTTCTCCCCCACCAGGGAGGCGGCTTTTTTCCGGTCCAGCTCCTGGTTTACCGGCAACACAAACACATAGTGGCCGCCGTTTTTCCCCACGGTGACCAGGGTTTTGCACACATCCGCCGGGTTCAAACCCAACTGCCGGGCCACCTCCAGGCCGTCGGTAAACTCCTCGCAAGGATAGGTATAGGCCTCGTAAGGGATCCTCATCCGGTCCAACAGCCGCAGGGCGTTTGTCTTTTCCAGTTTGTCCTTTGCCATTACTTCTGTGTTTCCCCCTTGTCTTCCAGCAGGGTAATCGTCACTTCGATCTCCTCCCCTTCGCTGAAGTCATGGGCAGAGCGCCGGTACAAGGTGACGGTCACCTGGTCGCCGGGGCTGTACCGCAGCAGCAGGTTGGAGATATCCTGCAGCTCTTCCACGGTTTCCCCGTCAATGGCGATGATGATGTCCTCCACCTGGGCCTCGGTGCCGGCAAAAGAGCTGTCCTCGTCGATGGATGCGATCATAAAGCCTCTGGGCAGCCCATAGAAGGCGGCCTCGTCCCCCAGGTCATAGCCGCTGATGCCCAAGCGCACACGGCCCTCCACATAGCCGCCGGAAAGCAGCTGGTCGATGATGTCCTTGGCCTTGCTCACCGGGATGGCAAACCCCATGCCCTCGTAGCCATCGGTGACAATCTTCGAGGAGTTGATCCCCACCACCTGGCCGTACAGATTCACCAGCGGCCCGCCGGAGTTGCCCGGGTTGATGGCTGCATCGGTCTGGATGAAAGTCATGCCGTTTTCACTGTAACGTTCCACAGCGCGGTCCAGGCCGGAAACAATGCCCCGGGTCAGGGAACTGGCAAACCGCTCGCCTCCGGGGTTCCCGATGGCCAGCACCCATTCCCCGATAGAAAGCTCCCCCGCGTCGCCAAATTCCGCCGGGGCAAAGCCATAATCGTTTGTCTTAATGACGGCCAGGTCCGTGGTGCGGTCCATGCCCACCACCACCGCGTCGTACTGCTGGCCGTCATAGGTGGTCACCGTCACCAGCACGCTTTTGGTATTCAGCACCACATGGGCGTTGGTGATGATGTACCCATCCGAGGTGGCGATGATCCCCGTGCCGGAACTGTCCGTGCCCTCCCCTGTGTAGGACACGGTGATAGCCACGGTGGATTTCACCACCTTGTCATACACTGCTTGGGCGTCCAGGGCGTCCCCCTGGGGCTTTTGGTGGATGACAACACCCTCCTCATTGGGGGTCACATCCACATCCGGCAGGTCTAGCTGAGGTTCTTCCTCCTGGATGGGAGCCTCAGGCTCATCTTGCCGGCCCTCGTCGGGCAAGGTGTCCACCACCGGCGCCTGGATCTGGGGTCCCGCCACAGCCCAGCTCACCACAAAGCCAGCAAAGCCCAGGATCGCCCCGGCAGTCAGGGCAGAGGCAATCCACAAAAACACCTTCAGCCCCCGGGACATCTTTTTCCGGGGCGGCCGCACCGGCCCATAGGGGGCGGGCGCCTGTCCATAAGCCGGCCCATACCAAGGCTGCTGGGGATAGTACCCTTGGGCCCACTGCCCTTGGGGCGGCGGATAGGCCCCTCCATAGCCGGGGAAGCCCCCCGGCCAAGGCTGCTGGGGCGGGGGCGCCGGCTGGGAAGCCTCCTGCCGGGGGTATTCCGGCTCGGCCGTGTCGGGCACCGGGGGTTCTGCCGGTTGGGAGGGCTCCCCTTGGGGCGCCGCTTCCGCCTGCTGGGAGGGCAAGGCTTCTTCCCCGGCCGCCTCCGGGGCACCCTGTCCAGGGGACATCTCCCGGGCCTCTTCTATCGCAGGCTGAGAGGGCGTTTCCCCCGCGGGCGCCTGGGCCCCTGGAAAGTCATTCTTCTGGTGGTCTGTCATCGTCCTTGCTCCTTTCAGGCTCCGCCATCTCGTGGCGCAGCTCTTTCTTCTCTTTCCCACGGGAGGGAGCTTCTTTCAGCTTAAAAGAGCCCGTGTCCTTCAGCTTAGGGGCCTCCTGGGGTTTCGGGATGGTAAACTCGAACCGGCAGAATTCCCCCATCACCGACGAAACGCTGATATCCCCCCCGTGTAGTTTCAAGATAGTCCGCACAATGTACAGCCCCAGGCCCATGCCGTTCTTATCCCGGCTGCGGGACTTGTCCGTTTTGTAGAACCGCTCAAAGATCATGGGCAGTTCCTCCGGGGCGATGCCGGGGCCACTGTTCTCAATCACCACGGTGGTGCGGTCGATGCCGTCTGTGACCTGAACCTTGATGTAGCCATCCTGATTTGTAAATTTTACCGCGTTTTCAATGAGGTTATACACCACCTGGTGCAGCAGGTCCTGGTCGCCCAGCACCATTTGCGGGGAGGTTTCCTCCAGCCCCCGGATCTCGATCCCTTTCTCGTCGATCTTCTGCTCGAAGGTCAGCAGGGTGGTCACCAAGGTCTGGGTGATGTCAAACTGGGTGGGGTGCAGCTTCATCTCCCCGCTGTCGATCCGGGACAGGTCCAGCATGGACTTCACAAGCCTCGACAGGCGTTTCACCTCGTCAGACACGATGTGCAGGTATTTTCCCTGCTGCTCGGGGGGGATGGTGCCGTCTAAAATGCCGTCGACAAACCCGGCAATGGTGGTCATGGGGGTCTTCAGCTCGTGGGACACGTTGGCGATAAAGCTCCTGCGGGTCCCCTCGGAGTTGGACAGGGAATTGGCCATGTTGTTAAAGGAGATGGCCAGCTGGCCCAGCTCATCGGCGCTGGTCACCGGCACCCGCACGGAAAAGTCCCCGCCGCCAAAGCTGCGGGCCGCGGCGGACATCTGCCGCATAGGCTTCACCAGCCGGTAAGCAAAGGCGCCCACCACACAGAAGGTGACACCCAGGGCCGCGGCGGCAGCCACCAGGAACATCTGCAGCGCCTCCCCCTGGAAGGCGTTTACCGAGCTGACGCTGGTGGAGGCGAACACCACCCCCACACAAACCTCTTTTTCGCTGCCGGCATACATGGGCACGCCGATGATGTAAAACTGTTTTTGGTACAGCCCGCCAAAGGTGCCCCGGCCTTCATACTGCCCCTGGGAGGCTTGCGTGACAATCTGCCGGGGCACCGCCTGGGGGGCGGACAGGTTGCTGTTGGGATAGTTTCCCAGCAGGACGTTCCCCTCCAGGTCAGTGATGAAGATATCCGCGTCAATGCTGGCGGAATAGGCGTCGATAAACCCCTTGAGCACCGAAGTTTCCAGGGTGTAGTTGCCCTCGCCGGAACGGGCCAGGAACACGCTGGACATCTTGGAAATGGAGTTGGCGTTTTGGGTGAGCAGCTCTTTCTTTTCCGTCTGCCAATACTGGCCGAAAAAGGCCATCATCACCCCGCCCAGCAGGATAAAGCTGAGCACCACGATCCCCATGGTCAGGCTCAACACCCTTGTAAAAATACTCTTTTGCATGGCTCGCCTTTCTCAGCCACTAAAAGCTGCTCATTCTTTTACCTCAAATTTATATCCCACGCCCCACACGGTCTTCAGGGCCCACTTGTCCGACGCGCCTTCCAGCTTTTCCCGCAGCCGCTTTACGTGGACATCCACCGTGCGGCTGTCGCCGTAGTAGTCAAAGCCCCACACCTCGTCCAGCAGCTGGTCCCGGGTGAACACCCGGTTGGGGTTGGACGCCAGGTGATAGATCAGCTCCATCTCCTTGGGGGGCGTGTCCACCTGGACGCCATTTACCTTCAGCTCGTAGTTAGTCAGGTTGATGGACAGGTTTTCATAGGTAACCACCTTGTTTTCGCCCTTGTCCTCGCTGTGCTTGCCGCTGCGGCGCAGCACGGCGTTGATCCGGGCGACCACCTCTTTTGTTTCAAAGGGCTTCACCACATAGTCGTCGGCCCCCAGTTCCAATCCCAGCACCTTGTCGAACACCTCGCCCTTGGCGGTGAGCATGATGATGGGGCAATCGGATTTTTTCCGGATCTCCCGGCACACCTGCCATCCGTCCAAACCGGGAAGCATGATGTCCAGCAGGATCAAGTCAGGGTTTACGGTATCGAACATCCTCAAACCGGCTTCCCCATCGTTGGCAATAGATGCTTCAAAGCCTTCCTTTTCTATATAGAGCCGCAGCAGCTCGCAAATATTGGTATCGTCGTCCACAATCAGGATCTTTCCAGACGCCATAAAACAGGCCCTCCCTTTTTCCGAAAGTTCTCTCTCCCTGGGTGCTTTCCCCCAATGTAATTTTATTGTACCCGCTAACTGTGGCAAAAGCAAGAAAAAGAGGTGAATATTCTATGAAGGTGCGCCTGCCGGCCGCCCTGGGAGGGAAAACGCTGTAAACCGGGGGAATTTTCGCGGATTCAGGCTTGCCTTTTTCCCGCTTTTGTGTTAAAATTTCATCACTTTAAAGCGTGTCAACTTTAAAGCGTATAAGTGATAAAAAAAGCGACAGCTAAAGGATGTGGCAGCATTGAGCAAGGAAGCGACCATTTGGGTAGTCATTGGGGTATACGCCCTGTTTATGCTGGGGATCGGCATTTGGTATTCCCGCAAAGGCACAGACATGGCGGGCTTCACCGTAGGCGGACGCAGCGCCGGGGCTTGGATCTCGGCCCTCTCTTACGGCACAGCGTACTTTTCCGCGGTGATGTTCATCGGCTATTCCGGCGGCTCCGGCTGGAACTACGGCCTGTGGAGCGGCCTGGTGGGCCTGGGCAACGCGGTGTTCGGCACGCTGCTGGCCTGGCTGGTGCTGGCCAACCGCACCCGGGACCTGACCCGCCGCCACGACATCAAATCCATGCCCCAGCTGTTTGAGAAGCGTTTCCAAAGCCCGGGGATGCGGCTGTTTGCCACGGTGGTGATCTTCCTGTTCCTCATCCCCTACTCCGCCTCGGTGTACAAGGGGCTGACCAGCGTGTGCTCGGTGATCTTGAACATCGACGAGCAGGTCTGCATGATCATCATCGCCATTGCCTCGGCCCTGGTGCTGGTGCTGGGGGGCTATATGGCCACCCTGAAGGCCGATTTTGTCCAGGGCTTTGTGATGATGGTGGGTGTGGCAGCGCTGATCGTGCTGGTGGTGCGTTCCTCCCAGGTGGGGGGCCTCACCACCGGCCTCTCCCGGATGGCGGACTATATGAAAGCCCACGAGATGATGCCCCTGTCCGGTTCCTCGGCGGTGGCGCTGGTCTCCACCATCCTGATGACCAGCTTTGGCACCTGGGGCCTGCCCCAGATGGTGCACAAATACTACGGCATCCGGGACAAGCGGGAAGTCCGCCGGGGTGTGGTCATCTCCACCTTCTTCTCCCTGCTGGTGGCGGGCGGCGGCTATTTCATCGGCTCCTTCTCCCACCTGTTTTTCGGGGAAACCATGCCGGAGGGCGGCACCGACTTCCTGGTGCCCATCATGCTCAACACCGCCGGGCTGCCCAACCTGCTCATCGGCGTCATCCTGGTGCTGCTGATCTCCGCCTCGGTGTCCACCCTGTCCAGCATTACCCTCACCGCCTGCTCCACCGTGTCCATGGACCTCATCAAGGCCAGCTGGCTCAAGGGCCTGGGGGAGCGGACCCTGGCCACGGTCACCCGGTTTTTATGCCTGGCCTTTGTGGTCTTGAGCTACCTCATCGCCAACTACCCCACCCCCATCTTGGAGATGATGTCCTACTCCTGGGGGATCCTGTCCGGCTCCTTCCTGGCGCCCTATGTGCTGACCCTCTATTGGAAGAAGCTGAACCGGGCCGGGGCCTGGGCCGGGATGCTGGGGGGCTTCCTCACCGCCTTCCTGCCCGCGGCGGCATCCGGGTTCACCACCCCCAACGGACCCCTGTACGCCTGCCTGGCCATGGGGGTATCCTTCCTGCTGTGCGGGCTGGTTTCCCACCTGGCCAGGAAGCTGGGATGGCCCTCCGGCCAAAGCAACCTGGCCTTCTACCAAAAAAAGGAGGCTTAAAGCCTCCTGGGAAACCGGGCCTGCTGCCTGTTGCGGCAGGCCCGGTTTTTTGCTGGGGAAAGGGCGCGGCTCCCCCGGGCTCAGTACACCAGCTCCAACGCCTGGGGCAGGACCTCCATGCCCACCTGGCCGCCCCCGGGGACGCATTCCCCATCCAGGGACCAGTCAAAGCTTTCCTGGCCGCGGAACACGCACCGGGTCACGGGCCGGCGTATCACCAGGGAGCCGTCCTGGCTTCCATGGCGCAGCAGTTGGACAATCTGCCCCAGTTCCACAGGGGTTTGGGGCTTGCGGATCAAGGTCAGCTCTAAAAAGCCGTCGTCCAGCTGGACCTGTTCCGGGGAAAGCTTCATCACCCCGCCCAGAGAGGTGGCGTTGCTCACCGCCCCAAAGAGGAACTCCCCTTGGACCAGGTCCCCATCTACCTCTGCCTCCAGGGGGATGGCTTGCAAAAAAGGCAATTCCCTGGCGCCTTCCAACACATAGGCCAGGTGGCCCAGGGTGGCCTTCACCTGGGGGGGCGCCTTGTAAGAGGACTGGGTAAAGGCCCCAAAGGAGGCCACATACAAAAACCGCCGCCCCTCAAAGCTGCCCAGGTCCAGCCGGTGGCTTTCCCCGTGGAGGATCTGCTCCGCTGCCCGGGCAGGCTCCTTGGGCATCCCCAGGGAATTGGCAAAGTCGTTGGTGGTGCCCATAGGCACAAACCCCAGGGGCATGGGGGCGCCCAGCTCCCCCAAAAAGCCCACGGCGTGGCTCAAGGTGCCGTCCCCGCCGCAGCACACCAGCAAGTCCGGCTTTTGGGCCGCCGCCCGCCGCAAAAAGCCCTCCGCCTCCTCCAGCGAGCCGGTATAGGCCATCCGCACACGGGCGCCTCCCAAGGCGAACACCCGCCGGACGCTTTCCCCCTCCTGCCGGGCCTTGTGTTTCCCCGCCCGGGTATTCGCCAATATCCAAACTTCCATCCGCGGCACCTCCTCTTCCGGCGTTTCCCTTTTCCAAAGAAAACAACGGAAAAATGATTTTATTTTGAACCATTTACGAAAAGTAATGATACCATTTTCCCCCGGCGCCCGTCAATGGGACAGTCCCCTAAACCGGAATACACGCCCTTTTCCATTCCCTTTTGGAAAAAAGCCGGCCTGGGGGTTGTATTTTCCCGCAAAAGCCCGTATCATAAGACAAAAGGAAGGATGGTGGACAAAACCATGGACTACACCGCTGGCATTGATGTTGGAGGGACCAAGGTGGCCCTGGGCGTTTTCGGCGAAGACAAAACCCTGCTGGGGAAGGCGAAATACCCTTCGGACCCCGCCCTGTCTGCCCAGGACTTTTTCCGGCAAACGGTAGATACCCTGCGGCAGCTGATGGAGGGACTTTCCCTTCCCTGGGAAAACCTGAAAGGCGTGGGGGTGGGGGTGCCCTCTTTGGTGCGGTACCCGGAAGGGTCTGTGGTGCTGTGCGCCGCCCTGCCCAACCTCAACGGCTTTGGGGTGAAAGCCTTTTTGCAGCAGCTCCTCCCCGGGGTGGCTGTGGAAGTGGACAACGACGCCCACTGCGCGGCCTTGGCGGAATCCCGCCAGGGGGCCGGGGTGGGCCGGCCCCATATGCTCTACTGCCCGGTGAGCACCGGCCTTTCCTCAGCCATCATCATTCACGGCCAGCTGTTCCGGGGCAGCAACGGCTTTGCCGGCGAGAGCGGCCACACCGTCCTCACCCCGGGACAGGGGCTTCCCTGCGGCTGCGGCAACCAGGGCTGCGCCCAGTCCTACTCCTCCGGCGGGATGATCGTCCAGCACATCCGCCAGTGGATTGCCCAGGGGGAACCCACCTTAATGGTGGACCTGGCCGGCTCCCCCGAGAAAATTGACGCCCGGCACATCGAGCAGGCCGCCCGGGCCGGGGATCCCATGGCCCTGCGCGCCCTGGACCAGATGGGCCTCTACCTGGGGGTGTGGGTGTTCAACCTGTATATGACCCTGAACATCGACTGCTTTGTGTTTGGAGGCGGGCTGACAAAGATGGGCCCCCTGCTGTTTGACCGGGTGCGCAAAGCGTTTCACTCCTTCTGCCACACGGAGGAACCGGTGGAGTTCCTCTTTGCCCAGTGTGGGCAGGACGCGGGCATTTTAGGCGCGGCGGAACTGTTATTCTGACTTTATTTTTTCCAAATTCAAAAAAGGACCGCTCTCCCAAAAAGGGAGGGCGGTTTTTCATGGGATTATTCCGTTTCAAACAGGATGCCCAGGGTGTTGGGCCCGCAGTGGCTGGCGATGGTGCAGCTGGCGGTGGTCACATGGATCTCCCGGAAGTCCATTTCCTGCTCCACGGCTTTGCGCACCAGCTCCACATAAGAGGGGTCGATGGTGGAATAGGTGATAAACAGGTGGTCCCGCTTGATGCGGGGGTACTGGGAAAGCTTGTCCTTCACATACTGGGGAAGCACTTTTTTCAGGGTGCCCCGGTATTTTTTCCCCACGTGCATGGAACCGTCGGCGTTGTCCACCTCGATGCAGGGCTTTAAAGACAGCAAATTGGCGCCAAAAGCCACCACCGCGGAGCACCGGCCGCCGGCCTTCATAAACTCCAGGGTGTCCAGGATGAAGCTCGCGTGGCAGTGGGGGATGATCCCCTCCATAGCCTTCGCGATCTCCGCCGCGGGCATCCCGGCTTGGATGCGCTCCCCAGCCTCGATGATCTGCAGGGCAATGCCGGTGGACAGGTTGCAGCTGTCAATGGGGAACACATGGCCCCCCAGCTCCCGGGCAGCCAACACGCTGTTGCGGTAGGAACTGGAAAGCGCCCCACCCAAACAGAAGTGGATCACATCGTACCCCTGGTCCACCCAGGGCTTGAAATACTCCACATACTCTGCCACATTGATGGCCGCCGTGGCGGGCAGGGCCTTCCGGTCGTAATAGGCTTGGTAGATTTCCTGGACATGGATGTCCACGTTGTCCTGGTACTGTTTCCCTTCCAGAATGATGTGGAAAGGGTAATACTGTACGTCGTACCGTGCCTTCAGCTCCTCGCCCAAATCGCAGGTGCTGTCGGCGCTTAAAATCACTTTCCGCTGTGCCATTTCTGACTTCCTCTCCTTTTCCCCCAAAGGGGGCTTCCCAAAAGATAGTTTCTCCCCCCGCTGCCGGCGTCCGGCGCAGGGGCGCCCCTGCTGGGGCTCTTTCCTGCCGGCTGGCCTTACGCCTTGGCCGGCGCCGGGGCTGAGGAACCAGCCTGAGCCGCTTCTTCCCGGTCCCGCTGCTGCTCTTTGGCCACAGCCAGCATCAGCTTGATGCGGTTTTCCTGGTTCACCTGGGTAGCCGAAGGGTCATAGTCGATGGGGACAATATTGGCCTGGGGATAGAGCCGCTTCACCTTGCGGATCATGCCCTTGCCCACAATGTGGTTGGGCAGGCAGCCGAAGGGCTGGGCGCACACCACGTTGCCATAACCGCTTTCCACCAGCTCCATGGCTTCGGCGGTGAGCAGCCACCCCTCGCCCATTTTACAGCCGTAGCCGATAACCTTCCCGGCCAGGGCTTTCAAGTGGGAATAGGGGGAAGGCGCGGTGAACTGGGGGAACTTCTTCACGGCGGCGATCAGGTCGGTCTCATATTTGGTGAAATACCATTTCAGCAAGGTGCACACCTGGCGCTTGGCCTGGCTCCCGCCGTAAAGCTGGATGTCCTCCAGCCGGTTATCCACCTTGAAGATCATAAAGGCCAGGATGCCCGGCACCATCACCTCGCAGCCCTGCTCAAACAGGAACTGCTCCAGGCCGTTGTTGGCCAGAGGGGAGTATTTCACATAGATCTCGCCCACCACGCCCACTTTGATCTTCTCCGCGTCCCGGCGCTGGATGTCCGCAAAGGACTGGGCGATCTGGTCGAAATATTCCCGCACTTCCCGCTGGGAGAAGGCCTTGCCCTCCTCAAACAGTTTGGTGAGCTTCCGGATCCAGCTGTCCACCAGGGCGTCGCTCTCCCCGGGGGTGGCCTCGTAGGGCTTGGTCTGGTTTTTGAGAAGCATCAACAGGTCGCCGTAGGTCAGGGCGGCAATGGCCCGGCGGATCATGGGCAAGGTGATCTTGAACCCGGGGTTGGACTCCAACCCCGACAAGTTCACGGAGATCACGGGGATAAACTCCAGGCCGTCCTTTTTCAGGGCCTTCCGCAGCAGGTGGATGTAGTTGGAGGCCCGGCACCCGCCGCCGGTCTGGGTCATGATGAGGGCCACCTTGTGCAGGTCGTACTTGCCGCTGTGCAGGGCGTGCATCAGCTGCCCAATGGAGAGCAGCGCCGGATAGCAAGTGTCGTTATGGACATATTTCAGGCCCTCGTCCACGATCTCCCGGCCGGTGGTGCGCAGCAGCTCCACGTGGAACCCAAAGCTCTCCAGCACGTTTTTCACCAGCTCAAAGTGGATGGGCGCCATATTGGGCGTGAGGATAGTGTAATCTTTTTTCATTTCCCGGGTAAATTCCACCCGGTTCTGGTTGTCTGACATAGGGAGAGTCTCCTTTCTGCGGCTCAGTTGGGCGTTGCCTCGCTGCCCAAGCCCAGGGCGGCAAAAAGGCTGCGCAAACGGATGCGCACCGCGCCCAGGTTGGTGATCTCGTCGATCTTGATCTGGGTGTAGATCCGGTCGCCCTCCTCCAGAATGGAGCGGACCTCGTCGCCGGTGATGGCGTCCACGCCGCAGCCGAAGGACACCATCTGCACCAGGTTGATCCGCTTGTCGCCGGAGTCCGCCACAAATTTGGCGGCGGCGTACAGCCGGGCGTGGTAAGTCCACTGGTTCAGCACATGGGTGGGGAATTTGTGTTCCAGCTCGCTGACGGAGTCCTCGGTCACCACCACGGCGCCGCACTCGCAGATCAGCTTGTCAATACCGTGGTTGATCTCCGGGTCCAGATGGTAGGGACGGCCGGACAGCACGATCACCGGCAAGTCCTTTTCCTTGGCCAGGGCCAGGTACTCCTGCCCCTTTTTGTGGATACGCTCCATGTGGGCGTAATATTCCTCATAGGCGGCGTCGGAAGCGGCTTTCACTTCCTTCTCCGGGATGGGGTCAAAGTAACGGGCCAGGATGTTGGTCATCTTCCCGGGGAAGTCCTTCCGCCGGTGCAGGCCCACGTAGTCGTAGATAAAGGTGGTGTCCTCCAAGGCGGTGATGTTGGCGTCCAACACCTCGGGGTAATAGGCCACCACCGGGCAGTTGTAATGGTTGTCGCCCAGGTGCTCATCCAGGTTGTAGCTCATGCAGGGGTAGAAGATGGCGTCGGGCTTCCTCTCCAACAGGGCCTCAATGTGGCCGTGCATCAGCTTGGCGGGGTAGCACACCGTATCCGAGGGGATGGTGTGTTGGCCCTTAAAGTACAGTTTCCGGTCGGAGGCCGGGGAATGGACCACTCCAAAGCCCAGCTTCCGGAAGAAGGTGTACCAGAAGGGGTACAGCTCGAACATATTCAGGCCCATGGGGATGCCGATGGTGCCCCGGGGGCCTTCGCAGGGCTGGTAGGATTCCAGAAGCTGCTTCTTGTAGTCGTACAAGTTGTACTGGGCAGTGGGAGCGCTCTTTTTCAAGGGCTTGTCGCAGCGGTTGCCGGCGATGTACCGGGCGCCGTTTGCGAAGGTGTTCACCGTCAGGCGGCAGTGGTTCTCGCAGCCGTTGCAGGTGATGGCCTTCACCTCGTGGGTGAAGTTTTTCAGCCCTTCCAGCCCGATGATGGAGCTCTCCCCCCGGCCTTTTTCCTTGGCGTACAGGGCGGCGCCATAGGCGCCCATCAGGCCGGACACGGAAGGCCGGGTCACGTTCTTGCCGATCTCCTTCTCAAAGGCCCGCAGCACCGCGTCGTTCAAGAAAGTGCCGCCCTGGACCACAATATGGTCCCCCAGGCTTTTGGCGTCGGTGACGCGGATGACCTTGTACAGGGCGTTTTTCACCACGCTCATGGACAGGCCCGCGGAAATGTTCTCGATGGAGGCGCCGTCCTTCTGGGCCTGCTTGACAGAGGAATTCATAAACACGGTGCACCGGGAACCCAGGTCCACGGGGCTGTCGGCAAAGAGGCCCAGCTTGGCGAAGTCCGCCATCTGGTAGCCCAAAGCCCCGGCGAAGGTCTGCAAAAAGCTGCCGCAGCCGGAGGAACAAGCCTCGTTCAAGAAGATGTTGTCGATGGTGCCGTTTTTGATTTTAAAGCACTTGATGTCCTGGCCGCCGATGTCGATGATGAAGTCCACCTGGGGCTCGAACTTCTTGGCAGCGGTGAAGTGGGCAATGGTTTCCACCACGCCCATATCCAGGCCAAAGGCGTTTTTGATGATCTCCTCGCCGTAGCCGGTGGAGGCGGAGGAGCGGATCTGGATGCCGGGGAACTTCTCGTACAGGTCCGTGAGGAAATCCCGGGCCAGGGGCACCGGGTTGCCGGAGTTGGGCAAATACCGGGAGTAGATGATCTCCTCCTGGGAGTTGATGGCCACGGCCTTCACGGTGGTGGAGCCGGCGTCGATGCCCACGTAGGCTGCCTTGTCCTCCCCCAAGGGGGCGTCGGTGGGGATGGAATCCTTCTGGTGGCGCTCCACAAACTCCTGGTACTCCTCCTGGTCGTAGAACAGGGCCGCGCTGCTCTGGTAATGGTGGCTGGAGCTGTAGTTGGCAATGCGCTGGGTGATCTCAGCCAAGCCGAACTCCTCCCCAGTGCCGGCCAGGGCCGCGCCCGCGGCCACATAGTACAGGGAGTTTTCCGGGCACACGCCCTCCACGCCCAAGATCCGGTCAAAGGCGGCCCGCAGCTGGGAGAAGAAGGTCAGCGGGCCGCCCAGGTACACCACCTTGCCCTCGATCTCCCGGCCCTGGGCCAGGCCGGCGATGGTCTGGTTCACCACGGCGGTGAGGATGCTGGCGGCAATGTCATCCTTTTGGGCGCCCTGGTTCAAAAGGGCCTGGATATCGCTCTTGGCAAACACGCCGCACCGGGAGGCGATGCTGTAAGACCGCTGGCTCTGCCCGGCAATGTCGTTTAATTCGGTAGGGGTAATGGACAGCAGGGTGGCCATCTGGTCGATGAAGGCCCCGGTGCCGCCGGCGCAGGAGCCGTTCATCCGCACTTCCATAGAGCCGGTGAGGAACAGGATCTTGGCGTCCTCGCCGCCCAGCTCGATGACCACATCGGCGTCGGGTATGTACTTCTTCACGGCTGTCCGGGTGGCGTACACCTCCTGGACAAAGGGGATGTCCAGATCTTCCGCCAGGCCCATGCCCGCCGAACCCGACACGCACAGGCTGGCCCGTTTTTCCTGGGGGAACTTCTCCTGGATGCGGGCAAGCATCCCCGAAGCTTTTTCAGCGATTTGGGAATAGTGCCGCTCGTACTCCTGATACACCGGCCGGCCGTGCCGGTCGTAAACCATGCACTTCAGGGTGGTAGAGCCTACGTCCAAGCCAATTTTCATATGTGTTCGCTCATCCTTTCCGTCTGGGGGAACAAAGGGATTTTTCCCGGCCAAAAAGGGGCTATTCCCTGCCCTTTCTGGGGCGCCTTTATCAAAAATCCTAGAAACTTCTAAAATCCCTTTCAATTTTTAAGAACTTTTCTTATCTTTGTATCGCGATCCGATTCTTGAGGGGCTGTATAAAATCATACTATCATTTTTCGTCAAAAAAATCAACATTCATCCCATCCCAAACCTTTGGAAAAACCCGCCTGGCGGGGAAATCTTCCCCAGCGGCTTCCGTTTTTCCCCGGCTGTGCTATAATGGACAAAAACACCGAAGGGAAGACCATTTTATGGAGCCTGTGTTCTACACCCACACTGTGCATTACTATGAAACCGACAAAATGGACTGTGTCCATCACTCCAACTACATCTGCTGGTTTGAAGAGGCCCGCACCTTCCTGATGGACTGTTTTGGCTTTGGCTACGCCCAGATGGAGGCCCTGGGGGTAATGAGCCCGGTGCTGAACGTCCAGGCGGAATACCGCTCCATGACCCGCTTTGGGGAAACGGTGGAGATCGAAACCGCCATTGAGGACTACACCGGCACCCGGATCGCCTTTTCCTACCAAGTGCGGGACAAGGCCACGGGGGCGCTCCGCTGCGCGGGCCGCACCCAGCACTGCTTCATCGGCCCCAGCGGGCGGCCGGTTTCCCTGAAAAAAGCCTGCCCGGGCTTCCACCAAAAGATCTTGGAAACCCTGTGGGAAGGGGCCGTTCGTTAAACTATCCAATTTTTCACAGGAAATCCTGGCGCCGCCTGCCCTCATTCGCCTTGACATTTTTATAAATCTTTCTTAAAATGTAAATGCAATTTGGAAAGAATACCGTCAATTCCCGCCAAAGGGAGCGGGGGTTCTCCGCTTCTGAGAGGAGAGGATCGTCCATGAAAGAAAAGGCTAAGTATTACCAGCTGTTTGAACAGCTGAAAAAAGATATTTTCCAAGGGGTCTACCAAAACGGCCAGCGCCTTCCCGGGGAAAACGAAATGGCCCAGGAATTCTCCATGAGCCGCCAAACGGTCCGCCAAGCCCTGGCCCTGCTGGAGCAGGAGCACCTGATCCAGCGGCGGCAGGGCAGCGGCACCTACGTCCACCGGCCTGTGCCGCGGCCCAAACGCAGCTGGAACGTGGGCGTGATCGCAACTTACATCAGCGAGTACATCTTCCCCTCCATCCTCCGGGGCATTGAAGGGGAACTTTCCGAGGAGGGGTTCTTCCCCCTGCTTTCCGCCACCAAGAACCGGGTGGACAACGAACGCCGCCTGTTGGAGGAGTACCTCAGCAAAAAAGTGGACGGCCTCATTGTGGAAGGCACCAAAAGCGCCCTGCCCAACCCCAATTTGCCCCTGTATGAAAAGCTGCGGGAAATGGACATCCCGGTGGTGTTTTTCAACGGGTATTACCCTGCCCTGCCGGGAAGCGTATCCGTGACCATGGACGACCGGCAAGGGGGCTTTGAGGCCGTGGAGTACCTGGCGGCCCGGGGCCACTGGAAGATCGGCGGCATCTTTAAAGGCGATGATATGCAGGGCCTGGGCCGGTACGACGGCTACACCCGGGGCCTGCTTGCCCACGGGCTGCCCCTCCAGGACCAGTGGGTGGTGTGGTTCACCTCGGAAAGCCGGGACACGCTGCTCACCGACCAATACGGCATCTCCCTGGTGCTGGACCAGCTGTCCTCCTGCACCGCCGTGGTGTGCTACAACGACGAGGTGGCGGTGAAACTGGAAAAGGCCCTGCTCTCCCGGGGGATCCGGGTGCCCCAGGACGTGGCCCTGATCAGCTTTGACAACAGCCAGCTGGGGGAGCTTGCCAGCGTGGGGCTGACTTCCTTCGACCACCCCAAAGAGAGCCTGGGGGCCTGCGCCGCCCGGAAGCTCATCGGCATGATGGAGGGCCGGGAGGAACAGAGTGCGGTGCTCAGCTGGGGCCTTGTGGAACGGGAGTCTGTGTAAGGCACGGCCTTCCCCCATGGATCATTCTTATTATTTGGAGGTATTTCCCATGAAAGATAAAAACGCAGTGGCCCTCACCCCGCCCATGGGGTGGAACAGCTGGGATGTCTACGGGCCCTCGGTGAACGAGGAACAGCTGTTGGGCAACGCCCGCTATATGGCGGACCATTTGAAGGAATTTGGCTGGGAGTACGTGGTGTGCGACATCCAGTGGAGCGAGCCCAACGCCGGGCAGCAGCCGCTGCTGGACTATGTCCCCTCGGACTACGTGCCCTTTGCCTGGATCACCATGGACGAATACGGCCGGCAGCTCCCTGCGGCGGAGCGGTTCCCCTCGGCAGCGGGGGGCAAGGGCTTTGGCCCCATTGCGGAGAAGATCCACAGCATGGGGCTGAAGTTCGGCATCCACATCATGCGGGGCGTGCCCCGGCTGGCGGTGCACCAGCACCTGCCGGTGAAGGGCGCCAACACCACCTGCGACAAAATCGCTTCCAACCGGTCCATCTGCTGGTGGAACACGGATATGTACGGGGTAGACGCCGCCCGGGAGGGCGCCCAAGCCTATTACGACTCCATTTTTGAGCTGTACGCCTCCTGGGGGGTGGACTTTGTCAAGGTGGACGACATCTGCAACACCAACGCCTACCCGGACAACCCCTACTCCGCGGAGAAGGAGATCGAGCTGATCCGCAAGGCCATCGACCACTGCGGCCGTGACATGGTGCTCAGCCTGTCCCCGGGGCCGGCGGTGATTGAAAAGGCCTGGCACCTGCGGCAAAACGCCAATATGTGGCGGGTAACCGATGACTTCTGGGACCGCTGGGAGCTGCTGCTGCCCATGTTCGAGCGCTGCGAGGTGTGGGAGCGGCAGGTGTCCCCCGGCTGCTGGCCGGACTGCGATATGCTGCCCCTGGGGCGGCTGCGGCTGAACAAGCGGAAATTTGAGGAGGTCAGCGACTGGACCCAGCTGACGGAAACAGAGCAGGTCACCATGATGAGCCTGTGGTGCATCTTCCGGTCGCCGCTGATGATCAGCAGCGAGATGCGGGACAACGACCAGTTCACCCTGAAGCTGCTCACCAACCGGGAGATCCTGGGAATGCACCGGTTCGGGGAGGGCGCCCACCAGGTATACCGCACCGGGGAAACCTGCGCCTGGCGCAGTGCGGACACCCGGGACGGCGGGACCTATGTAGCGCTGTTCAATTTGAGCGATCAGCAGCGGGAGGTGTCCGCCTGCTGGGAGGAACTGGGGCTCTCCGGCCCCCATGCCGCCCGGGACCTGTGGGCCAGCCAGGACGCCGGCGTTCTGGAAGGCCGTGTGGCCGCAGTGCTGCCGCCCCACGGTTCTGCCGTGTACAAGCTGGAAAAATAAACAAGCAGCCTAACCACCGTGTCCCGGGAAACCGGGGCACGGTTTTCTTTTCTGAAAAAGCGGCGGGAACGCCCCCCTGGTTTTGCGAAAAACGCTGAAATTTTTAAAATGCCCCGCAAATTGGGAAAATCCCATTGCGCTTTGGGAAGCCATGGTGTAAGATGCGTTACGTTCCTCATTTTCCATCTCCCAAGGAGGGTGTTCCCATGACCAAAGACATGACCGCCGGCTCCCCTATGAAGCTGGTTTTAGGCTTTGCCGTGCCCCTGATGTTCGGCAACCTGTTTCAGCAATTCTACTCCATGGTGGACACCATCATCGTGGGCCGCTTTTTGGGCACAGGGCCCCTGGCCGCCGTGGGCTCCACCGGCTCCATCAACTTTTTGATCCTTGGCTTCTGCCTGGGGATCTGCTCCGGGTTCTCCATCCCCGTGTCCCAAAGCTACGGCGCCAAAGACTACAAGGACCTGCGCCGCTTTGTGGGGAACATCCTGTGGCTGGCGGTGGGCTTTACCCTGCTGGTCACCCTGCTGACGGTGGCCCTGTGCCGCCCCATCTTGGAATGGATGGACACCCCCGCCGACATCATTGACGACGCCTACCACTACATTGTGGTGATCTTTTTGGGCATTCCCACCGTTGTGCTGTACAACATCCTGGCCAGCCTTTTGCGGGCCCTGGGGGACAGCCGCACCCCGGTGGTGTTTTTGGTGCTCTCCTCCCTGCTGAACATCGGCCTGGACCTCTTTTTGATCCTGGTCATCCCCATGGGGGTGGCGGGAGCCGCCTGGGCCACGGTGATCTCCCAGGGGATCTCCGGCCTTGCCTGCCTGGCCTTCATCTGCAAGAAGTTCCCCCTTCTCCATGTCACCCGGGACGACCTTCACTTCCGCCCGGAATACGCCCGGCGGCTGCTGTCCATGGGCCTGCCCATGGGGCTGCAATTTTCCATCACCGCCATTGGCAGCATCTTGCTGCAGGCCTCCGTCAACGGGCTGGGGTCCGCGGTAGTGGCGGCTGTCACCGCCGCAAACAAGCTGTACCAGCTGTTCGGCAGCGTCTTTGACGCCCTGGGCGCCGCCATGTCCACCTACGGGGGCCAGAACGTCGGCGCCCGCCGGGTGGACCGGATCTTCCCCGGGCTGCGGGCCGGCATGACCATTGGCAGCGTCTACTCCCTGCTGGCCCTGGCGGTGCTGGCCCTCTTCGGCCGCCCCTTGACCCTGCTCTTTGTGGACAGCAGCGAAACCCTCATCATCGACCAGGCCTATCAATTCATCGTTATCCAGGCGGCGTTTTTCATCCCCCTGGCCGGGGTGAACGTATTCCGCCTGCTGATCCAGGGCATGGGCTACAGCAAGGTGGCGGTGTTTGCCGGGGTCTTTGAAATGGTTGCCCGGGGCACGTTCGGCCTGTTTCTGGTGCCCCGCTTCGGTTTCCTCATGGCCTGCTTTGCCAGCCCCGCCGCCTGGATCCTGGCTGACTGCTTCCTGATCCCCGCCTACCGGAAAGTGGTCCGCGACGCCCGCCAAAATGGCCGGTAACGCCCTTCTTCCCCCCGGCCTTCTACGGTATCGCAAGGCCGGCGCACGGGCCTCAAAGGGCCCCGCAACCCCACTTTTTCCACACAAAAAGGACACCCAAGGGGAAACCATGGATGTCCTTTTTTGCTGTGCTGTATGGCGAAGGCGCTGCCCTTACATCCCCAAAACACCGGGGACGGCGGCCTTCATCTTTTCGATCTCCCGGAGGGACTCTTCCTTGGTGGCACCCTTACCGGAGAGGTAGATCTTGATCTTGGGCTCGGTGCCGGAGGGACGGACAATGAACTTGCAGCCATTCCCCAAACGGTACTCCAGCACGTTAGACTTGGGCAGGTCGATGACGCCCTCCTTGTCCCCATAGGAACGGGACAGCAGGTAGTCGCTGCGGCCGATGACCTTGGTGCCTGCGATCTCCGCAGGGGGCTGCTCCCGCAGGGTGGTCATGATCCGGGCCATGGTCTTCATGCCGTCCTCCCCCTCGAAGGCAAAGTTCAAGGTGACGTTCTGATAGTAACCATAGTCCTCATACAGGTCGTTCATCACGTCCACCAGGGTCTTGCCCTGGCGCTTGTAGTAAGAAGCCATCTGGCAGATGAGCATACTGGCGGCCACGGCGTCTTTGTCCCGGACATAGCCCCCGGGCAGGTAGCCATAGCTCTCTTCAAAGCCCAGCAGGAAGCTCTCGTCGCTGCCCTCTTTCTGCTCCAGGTCGGCAATGATATCACCGATGTACTTAAAGCCCGTCAGGCAGCGGCGCAGCTCCACGCCGTAATGCTGGGCCACAGGATCCACCATATCCGTGGAAACAATGGTGGTCACCGCCACAGGATGGGCGGGCAGCTTGCCCTGCTCCTGCTTCACCTTGGCAATGAAGTTCAGCAGCAGCACACCCACTTCGTTGCCGCTCATCAGCACAAACTCCCCATTCTGGTTCACGGCAATGCCCACACGGTCGCTGTCGGGGTCGGTGGCCAGCAGCAGGTCGGGCTGGACCTTCTCGCACAGCTCCAGGCCCTTTTGCAGGGCCTCCCGGAACTCGGGGTTGGGATAGGGGCAGGTGGGGAAGTTGCCGTCAGGCTCGGCCTGCTCGGGCACTACGGTGACGTCCTGGATGCCAACGCGTTCCAAGATGCGGGTGACACACATCTTCCCGGCGCCGTTTAAGGGGGTGTACACCAGCTTCAGGTTGCTGGCGTCGTCGATGAGGCTCACCTTGTACACATCGTCCAGGAAGGCGTCCACTGTTTCCTCGCCGATATACTCGATCAGCCCCTGCTGGATGCCCTCTTCAAAGTCCATCTTCTTCACATCGGTGAAAATGTCCAGGGACTTGATCTCCTGGGTGATGCCGTCGGCCATTTCCGCGGTGACCTGGCAGCCGTCGCTGCCGTAAGCCTTGTAGCCGTTGTACTTGGCGGGGTTGTGGCTGGCGGTGACGCAGATGCCCGCGTCGCAATGCAGGTGCCGCACCGCGTAAGACAGGGAGGGGGTGGGCATCAGCTGGGGATAGAGATAGGCTTTGATGCCGTTGGCAGCCAACACAGCCGCCGACTGCTGGGAGAACAGCACGCCTTTGTTGCGGCTGTCGTAGGCAATGGCCACAGATTGGGGCTTGCCCTGGGCGTGTTTTAACAGGTAGTTGGAAAGGCCCTGGGTCGCCTTGCGCACGGTGTACACGTTCATCCGATTGATCCCCGCGCCGATCACGCCGCGCAGGCCTGCGGTGCCGAACTCCAGGTCCATGTAAAAGCGGTCGTTGATCTCTTCCTCGTTGCCCTGGATGGAGCGCAGCTCTTCCGTGAGGTCGGGGTCATCCAAAGGCTGTTGCAGCCATCTTTCGTATTCCGTCATATGGAAACCTTCCCTTCTGTTGAGAGCGCCGAAGCAGCATGGGGGCGCCCATTTTTTTGTAGGTTTTCTATCTGTAAGATTACCATTTTTGGGTTGCCCTGTCAACTCGAAACAAGGGGCCTCAAGGCAGTTTTACCACATTGGTCACAATCCCTTGGGGGGTGATATCCAAAGTGCCGTAGGTGGGCTCCCAGCTGTTCAAAGAGCCGGGGTTCATCATGTAAAGCCCGTCCTCATAGCCGGTGAAAGCCTGGTGGGTGTGGCCGTACAAAAGCACTTGGGCCTTCTTTTCCCGGGCAGCGCACACAATGGTATACTGCCCCGACTTCACCCCGTACAAATGGCCGTGGGTGTAGAAGATCCGCACCCCCTGGGCCTCATATTCCCCCACCGGCGGCAGGGACGAGGCCATGTCGCAGTTGCCCCGCACCGCCAAAAACATCTTCTCCGGGAACGAGCGCTTGGCCCGCTGCAACTCCTCTTCCCCATCCCCCAGGTGGACGACCACTTCCGCTGTGGGCTGGGCCAAAATGGCCCGGCACAGGTTGGCATCGTTGCCGTGGGAATCGGATACCACTAAAATTCGCATTGTATCAGATCCTTCCTTTCCAAAATACATCTCCCCGCCCCGCTGTCCGGGGCATTTTTTCCCCTTTGCCGCATACTATGGGAATAGAGCCGGTCCTGTGACTGGCCATCCCACCGCGAAAGGGGGTACGCAAATCATGAGTCAAGCACCCAACCAAAACCAGTTGGAATCCCTGTTAAAAGTGGCGGCCCAGCGCATGGGCACCACGCCCCAGGCCTTGAAAGCCGCCGCCCAGCGGGGGGACCTCTCCTCCCTGGCGGCGGGCTCCAGCGGCCAAGACGCCGCTGCCCTGCAAAAAGTGCTCTCTGACCCGGAAGCGGCCAAAAAGCTGCTGTCCACGCCCCAGGCCCAAAAGCTGTTCCAGATGTTTGGGAACCAGGGCAAATAAACCTTTGTAGAAAGGGGCGGACCCCATGGACGACTTGAGCCAGCAGCTCCAAAAGATCCTGTCAGACCCCCAGGCCATGGGGCAGATCCAAGGGATGCTCCAATCCCTGGGCAGCGGCCAGGAGGAGCCTGCCCAAAAAGCGGCCCCCCCAGCCCCTTCCACCCCGGATCTCAGCTCCCTGCTGGGGGCGCTTTCCGGGGGGAACGCCCCCCAGGAAACCGGGCCTTCTTTGGGGGGCATCACCCCCCAGGCCCTCTCCCTGATGACCCGGCTGGGGCCGCTGCTCTCCCAGGCCAACCGGGAGGATGACGCCACCCGGCTGCTGCGGGCCCTGCGCCCCCTTTTGGGGGAGTCCCGGCAGAAAAAGGTGGACGAAGCCATCCAGATCTTGCAAATGCTGCGGCTGCTCCCCTTGCTGAAAGAGAGCGGCGTATTTTCCGGGCTGTTGTCCGGGCTGCTGTAGGGAGGTGCCCCCATGGCACAAGACTTGGACATGAACAAGCTGCGGGAGGAAGCCGCCCGCAGGGCCCGGGAAATGCAGGCCCGGGCCCACATCCCCCAGCCCCGGAAACAGCAGGTCGACCCGCCTCCCCAGCCAAAGCAGGTTCCCCAGCCCCAAAACCAGGTGCCGGTGCAGCCTTCCCAGGGGCAGCCTTCACAAGCCCCTGCCCCCCAGGAGGAGGGCAGCCTGCTGAACGCCTTTTTCAAAGACAAGGAGCGCACCATCATTTTGGCGCTGCTGCTCCTGCTCAGCGGGGACGAAAAAAACAACGAGCTGCTGTTTGCCCTGATGTTTTTGCTGCTTTAGGCACAAACCGGCCGAACATCACGGTTTACCGCACCTGGCCGCTGCCCCGGATGAGGAATTTATAGCTCACCAGCTGCTCCAGGCCCATGGGGCCCCGGGCGTGAAGCTTCTGGGTGGAGATGCCGATCTCCGCGCCCAAGCCAAACTGGCCTCCATCTGTAAACCGGGTGGAGGCATTTACATACACGGCGGCGGCGTCCACCTCATTTAAAAACCGCTGGGCAGCGGTGTAGTCCTGGGTGACGATGCACTCGCTGTGGCCGGTGGAATACCGGGCGATGTGGCCCAGGGCCTCCTCCAGGGAGCCCACCACCTTCACCGCCAGGATGTAGTCCAGGTACTCGGTGGCCCAGTCCTCTTCCACAGCGGGGGTGATCCCCGGCAGGATGGCCCTTGCCCGGTCACAGCCCCGCAGTTCCACCTGCTTTTCGTCCAGCCGGGCCTTGATCTTGGGCAGGGCCGCCTTCGCCGCGTCCTGGTGCACCAAAATGGTTTCAATGGCGTTGCACACCGAGGGCCGGGAACACTTGGCGTTGTAGATGATCTCCGCGGCCATGTCCAGGTCCGCGGAAGCGTCCACATACACGTGGCAGTTGCCCACCCCGGTTTCGATCACCGGCACCCGGGCGTTCTCCTTCACCGAGCGGATCAGCCCGGCACCGCCCCGGGGGATGAGCACATCCAGGTACTGGGTCAGGCCCATCAGCTCCTGGGCAGACTGGCGGCTGGTATCCTCCACCAGCTGGACGCAGTCCGCAGGCAGGCCCGCCTCCTCCAAGGCGTCCCGCAGCACCCCGGCCACGGCCTTGTTGGAGCGGATGGCCTCTTTCCCGCCCCGGAGGATCACCGCGTTGCCCGCCTTCAAGCACAGGGCGGCGGCGTCGCTGGTGACGTTGGGCCGGGCCTCGTAGATGATGCCGATGACCCCCAGGGGCACGGCGACCTTTTCGATCCGCAGGCCGTTGGGGCGGGTTTCCCCGGACAGGGCGCGGCCCACCGGGTCAGCGGCTTTGGCCACTTCCTCCACGGCGGTCTTCATGTCCTGGATGCGGCCCTCCGTCAGGGCCAGCCGGTCTAACAGCGCCTGGGACAAGCCTGCCCCTTTCCCGGCTTCCAGATCTTGGGCATTGGCTGCCAGGATCTCCTCCCGGCGGCTCCAAAGGGCGTGGGCAGCGTGGAGCAAGGCGGCCTCTTTCAAGGCCCCTGCGGTGGCAAGGACCCGGGCGGCCTCTTTGGCCCGTGCGCCCATTTCGGTGATGGTCATAGGGATTCCTCCTTTTTCAACAGAATGGTTGGCTATCCGGCAGGGAGTCATGCCGGGAACAGAGTGCCCACGCTCTCCCCCTCCATCAGGCGGTAGAGGCCGGGCAGGTCGCTGCCGGAGAGGATGGCCATGGAGATACCCTGGCTTGTAGCCAGTTTGGCGGCCTTCAGCTTGGTGGCCATGCCCCCGGTGCCCCGGTTGGAGCCAGCCCCGCCGGCCAATGCCTCCACCTCCTGGGTGATCTCCTCCACCCGGGGGATGCGCCGGGCGCTGGGATCTTTCCGGGGGTCGCCGGTGTACAGGCCGTCGATGTCGGTGAGGATCACCAACCCCTGGGCGCCGCACAGCCCTGCCACCACCGCGGACAAGGTGTCGTTATCGCCGAAGTTCTTGCCTTCCAGCTCCTGGGTTTCCACAGTGTCGTTTTCGTTGACCACCGGGATGACCCCCATGGACAGCAGCTCCCGGAAGGTGTTCTGGACGTTTTCCCGTCCCCGGGGGAAGTCCACCACGTCTGCGGTGAGCAGCACCTGGGCCACGGTGTGGTTGTACTCCCCAAAAAACTTGTCGTATAAAAACATCAGCTCGCACTGGCCAATGGCTGCCAGCGCCTGCTTTTTCTCTGTTTCCTCCGGGCGGCTGGGAAGCCCCAGCTTGCCCATGCCCACGCCGATGGCGCCGGAGGAAACCAGCACCAGCTTGCGCCCGGCGTTCTGCAAATCCGCCAGGGTGCGGCACAGCTCTTCCAGCCGCCGCAGGTTGACTTTCCCGTTTTCATAGGTGAGGGTGGAGGTTCCCACCTTCACCACAAGGATCTCTGCATCTTTCAGTTCCATAGTGACCTCGGGGCCCGGCCCCGTCCCTTTCTCTTTAATTTCCCACAATCTTTCCGCCGCCCACCACGGTGTCCCCCTGGTAGAGCACCAGGGCCTGGCCGGGGGTGATGGCCCGCTGGGGCTGGTGGAACACCACTTTCAGCTCGTCGGGGCCTGTCTGCACCACGGTGGCAGGCTGCTCCTTCTGGCGGTAGCGCACCCGGGCTTTCACCTCCATGGGCTGGGGGATGCTCCCCACGGAGATCAAGTTGATGTCCCGGGCGGTGACCTCCTGGGAGAACAGCTCCTCGGCTTTGGCCAGCACCACCTGGTTCTTTTCCGTGTCGATCTCCTTGACGAACATGGGCTGGGGGAAGGAAAGCCCCAGGCCCTTGCGCTGGCCCACGGTGTAGTGGATGATCCCCTTATGGGTGCCATACACCTCCCCGTGGGTGCCCACGAACTCCCCGGGAGGGAACTCCTGGCCGGTCCAGCGGCGGATAAAGGCAGCGTAGTCCCCGTCGGGCACAAAGCAGATGTCCTGGCTGTCCCGCTTGCGGGCGTTGATAAAGCCGTTCTCCTCGGCCAAGGCCCGGGTCTGGTCTTTGGTCAGCCCCCCCAGGGGCAGCAGCAGCCGGGAAAGCTCCCACTGGGTCAGGGAGTAGAGCATATAGCTCTGGTCCTTGTTCTCGTCCAGGCCCTTTTTCAGCAGCCAGCGGCCCGTGGCCTCGTCCTGTTCCACCCGGGCGTAGTGGCCTGTGGCCACATAGGGATAGCCGATCTCCTCCCCCCGGCGCATGAGCTTCTCAAACTTGATATACCGGTTGCAGTCCACACAGGGGTTGGGGGTTTCCCCATGCTGGTAGGCGGCGGCAAACCGGTCCATCACCTCCCGGCGGAAAGCCTCCTTGAAGTTGAACACATAAAAGGGCATCCCCAGCCGGAAGGCCACGCTGCGGGCGTCGGCCACGTCGTCCACCGAGCAGCAGGTCTTCTCCCCAGGGAAGGACGCCTCCCCCAGGCCCGCGTCCTGGTTGTCATACAGTTTTAAAGTGACGCCCATACAGTCGAACCCCTGCCGCTGGCACAGCAGGGCCGCCACAGAGGAATCCACCCCGCCGCTCATGGCGATGATGGCTTTCCGCTGGGCCGGGGCGTGGGAAACACTCCCAGCCTGAAAGCCCCTTGGATCTTCCGCCTGCTGGGAGCCCGCTTGAATGGTCATGGAAACGCTCCTTTCAAAAGGGTTCATGTAATTTGTATGTTACCACAGTAAACTGGTAAAAAGCAATGGAAAGGTTGCACAGAAAAAGAGCCGGTCCCCTGGGAAAGTTTCGTGGCCCCCAGCGGCCCACAAAACCAGCCAGGGCCAGCGGGGCCCAGCTTTTCCGCTGGAGCCACCGCTGGCCCTTTTGTCATGTTTCCAACCCTGAAACCAGGGGATCAGTGTTCGTGATGGTCCCTTCTGGGACGGCGGTCGCGGCTGCGGTCACGGTCCCCATGCTCCCGGCGGGGCGGGCGGCTTTCGGAAGAGATGTCGTTCTCCGGCACGGCGCCGTCCAGGTCGATGAGGGCGTCCCGGCGGGAAAGGTTCAGCCGGCCCTTGTCGTCGATCTCCAGCACTTTCACCTTGACGATATCCCCCACGTTCACCACGTCGGTGACCTTCTCGGTGCGCTTGATGTCCAGGCGGGAGATGTGCACCAGGCCTTCCTTGCCGGGGGCGATCTCCACAAAGGCGCCAAAGTCCATCAGCCGGGTGACACGGCCGTTGTAGTAAGAGCCGGGCTCGGGATCGTTGACAATGGTGTCCACAATGTCCAAGGCCCGCTGGCACTTCTCCAGATCCAGGCCGGAGATGAACACATGGCCGTCCTCTTCCACATCCATTTTCACTTCGCACTCGGCGCAGATCTTCTGGATCACCTTGCCGCCGCTGCCGATGACCTCCCGGATCTTGTCCACGGGGATCACGGTGGACAGCATCTTGGGGGCGTACTTGGAAAGCTGAGGCCGCACTTCGGGGATGGCCTTCAGAATGATTTCATCAATGATATAGTTCCGGGCCTTGTGGGTCTTCTCCAGGGCCTCCTTCACCATGGCGGGGGTCAGGCCGTGGATCTTCAGGTCCATCTGGATGGCGGTGATACCCTTCTTGGTGCCGCCCACCTTAAAGTCCATGTCGCCGAAGAAGTCCTCAATGCCCTGGATGTCCACCATGGTCATCCAGCGGTCGCCCTCGGTGATCAGGCCGCAGGAGATGCCGGCCACAGGGGCCTTGATGGGCACACCGGCGTCCATCAGGGCCAGGGTAGAGCCGCAGATGGAAGCCTGGGAGGTGGAGCCGTTGGAGGACAGCACTTCGCTGACCAGCCGCAGGGTGTAGGGGAACTCCTCCACGCTGGGGATCACAGGCACCAGGGCGCGCTCGGCCAAAGCGCCGTGGCCGATCTCCCGGCGGCCGGGGCCCCGGCTGGGCTTGGTTTCGCCCACGGAGTAGGAGGGGAAGTTGTAGTGGTGGATATACCGCTTGTTCTCCTCTTCGTCAATGCCGTCCAGCAGCTGGTTGTCCCGCATGGAGCCCAAAGTGGCCACCGTGAGCACCTGGGTCTGGCCGCGGGTGAACATACCGGAACCGTGGACGCGGGGCAGCAGGCCCACTTCCGCGGCCAGGGGGCGCATCTCGTCCATACCGCGGCCGTCCACACGCTTCTGCTCGTCCAACAGCCAGCGGCGCACCACGTACTTCTGGGTCAGGTACAGGCACTCGTCGATCTTGGCTTCCGCGTCGGGGTACTCCTCCGCGAAGTGCTCATGGACGTCCTCATACACGGGCTTCAGGCGCTCGTCCCGCACGTTCTTGTCGTCGGTGTCCAGGGCGGCCCGGACAGCATCCTCGGCGTAGTCCCGGATGGCCTCGAACATCCCGGGCTCGGGCTTGTTGGAGGGGTAGGAGAACTTCTCCTTGCCGATCTCCTTCTGGATGCCCTTGATAAACTCAATGACCTTCTGGTTGGCTTCGTGGCCGGCCATGATGCCGTTGTACATATCCTCGTCGGACACCTCGTTGGCGCCGGCCTCGATCATGGCAATGCGCTCGTCGGTGGAGGCCACGGTGACGGCCATTTGGGAAACCTTCCGCTGGGCGGAAGTGGGGTTGATGACAAACTCGCCGTCCACCAGGCCCACGGAAACGCCGGAAATGGGGCCGTCCCAGGGCACGTCGGAGATGGACAGGGCGATGGAGGTGCCGATCAGGGCGGCGATCTCCGGGGAGTTATCCTGCTCCACGGACATGACGGTGCACACGATGGACACATCGTTGCGCATATCCTTGGGGAACAGGGGGCGGATAGGCCGGTCGATCATCCGGCAGGTGAGGGTGGCCTTTTCACTGGGGCGGCCCTCCCTCTTCAAGAAAGAACCGGGGATCTTGCCCACGGAATAGAGTTTTTCCTCGTAGTCCACCGAGAGGGGGAAGAAATCGATGCCGTCCCGGGGCTTCGCGGCGGCGGTAACCGCCACATGGACAACGGTGTCCCCATAGCGCACCAAGCACTCACCGTTGGCCAGCTGGGCCATTTTCCCGGTTTCCACCACCAGGGGGCGGCCCGCCAGCTCTGTTTCGAACACTTTAAAATTCTCAAACATGACACACGTTCCTTTCTCCCCGGCAGCCCCACAGCGGCCCGCCAGGGCGGTTATTCGAAAGGCGGCCCTGTTTAACAAGGAAACAAGCCGGCCGGGATTGTTTCCGGCTGGTTTGCTTGGTAAACAGTTCCGCCCCTAAAAAAGAGCGAAAGGCTGTGGCCGCCGGCCCAAAGGCCCACAGTCACAGCCCGCTGCTTTTCTTTTACTTACGGATGCCCAGCTCGGCAATGATGGAGCGGTAACGCTCGATGTCGATCTTGGTCAGGTAGTTGAGGAGGTTCCGTCTTTGGCCGACCATCTTCAGCAGGCCCCGGCGGGAGTGATGGTCCTTTTTGTTCTGGCGCAGGTGCTCGGTCAAGTCGTTGATGCGCTTGGTCAGCACAGCGATCTGCACCTCAGGGGAACCAGTGTCGCCCTCGTGGCGGGCATACTTCTTAATGATTTCGGTCTTTTCAGTTTTAGTCATGGATATTCCACCTTTTCCGCGGCCATTGCCGCTTGATTGATTCACCCGGCCCACAGGTAAGGGTTGGTGGTTCCCCTATCCGAGGGACGGGCAGCTTAATTATTTTATCATAGAAGGGGGGCTTTGTAAAGTGCTTTTGGGGAAATAGGGCGGGGAAATCCGCCTTGTCACGGCCTTGGCCTGGCGGGCGTTTTCCTGGATGGCAGCCTTTAATTCCTCCAGGGAAGCAAACTTCTTTTCGGGCCGCAAAAATTCCAGCAAAAACACCCGCACCCGCTTGCCGTACAGGTCGCCGGAGAACTCCGGCAGCCAGGTTTCCGCCAGCACCCGGTCCGAGCCCACGGTGGGTTTCAGCCCCACGTTGGTGACCCCGTAAAAATACTGGCCGCCCACACGGCACCAGCTGGCGTACACCCCGAACCGGGGCAGCACAAACCCCTCCGGGATGGCCTGGTTGATGGTGGGGGTGCCAAGCCCTGTGCCGATGTGGTTTCCGTGGATCACCTCCAGGGAAAAGCCGAAAGGCCTCCCCAGCAGCCGGTTGGCCATGGGGATGTCCCCCTCTTCCACCGCCTTGCGGATGCGGGTGGAGCTGACTTTTTCCCCGCTGTCGGTGACCGGGGGCACCACATACAGTTCCACCCCGGCCTGGCAGCAGAGCTGCCGCAGCAGGGCCACGTCCCCCCGGGCGCCCCGTCCAAACCGGAAATCCTGGCCGCAGCACAGCCGGCGGGCGTTGCACCGCTGGAACAGCACCCGGCGGACAAAGGCCTCCGCCTCCCAGTCCCGCACCTCCTGAAACTCCAGGGAATAGAGGGTTTCCACCCCGGAATGGGCCAAAATGCGCTCTTTGTCCCGGCCGGTGAGCACCGCGCTGTTCCCCGAGGGGCTGGACCGGAAGGTGAACACCGCCGGCGACAGCACCTCCCCGCCTTTGCCCGGGGCGCAGGCCGCGTGGATCACCGCCATGTGGCCCCGGTGCAGCCCGTCAAAGGCGCCCAGGGCAAGGGAGCTGGGGGCTTGCCGCTCCAGGGCTTCCAGCTCTTCCACGGTGTGGATGGTCTTCATCATCAGCCTTCCCCTTCCAAAAAGGATTTCACAAACTTCATTTCCCCGCGGGCGCGGTCCACTTGCCCCAGGCCCAAAAACAGGCCCTGGGGGCTTTTCACCCGGCACAGGCCCCCTTCCGGGACGCCCCGCAGCCGGGCAAGGTCCAGCCCACCCCCGTTTTGGAACCGGGTGGCCTGGGCGGGGCTGACACGCACCGCCGGATACAGGGCAAACAGCCCCTCCACCGGCAGCAGGGCCTCTTCCAGACGGCCCTCTGCCGCCAGGGCTTTCAGCGCCTCCAGGGAGTGGGCGTCCTCCTGGGAAAAGCCACAGGCGCTGGTGCGCCGCAGGGCAGTCATGGTGCCGCAGGAACCCGCCGCCCGGGCCAGGTCTTCAATGAGCGCCCGGATGTAGGTGCCTTTGGAGCAGCCCACCCGCAGGCTGCCCTCTTTTGTTTGGAGGTCGTAGGAGAGCAGCTCCAGCCGGGAGATGGTCACCGGCCGGGCAGGGCGGTCCACCTCCAGGCCCTTGCGGGCCAGCTCATACAGCCGCTTCCCCCCCACAGAAACCGCCGAGTACATGGGCGGCACCTGGAGGATCTCCCCCCGGAACCGGGGCAGGGCCGCCTCCAGGGCCTCCAAGGCCACAGGGGCGGGGGATCGCTCCACCACTTCCCCGGTGATATCCCCGGTATCCCGGCGCTCCCCCAGCCGGAAGGAGGCCACATACTCCTTGCCGGTGTCCGGCAGGAAGTTCAGGGCCTTGGCCGCCCGTCCCAGCAGGATGGGCAGCACCCCGGTGGCCATGGGGTCCAGGGTACCGGTGTGGCCTATTTTTTTCTGATGGGAAAGCCCCCGCAGCACAGCCACCGCGTCAAAGGAGGTGAACCCGCTGGGCTTGTCCAAGATGATGATGCCATTCATGCAGACCTCCCCAGGGCGTTTACAGCCCCTGCTCCTCCACAAAGCTGTAGAAGGCCTTCTCTTTGCCCTCGTCCCCGGCTTTGACAGTGCCCACGGTCTGGGTGTAGACCGTGTACTCCTCTTCCCCGTCCAGCTGGAAGGCCTTGTCGCACAACGCCTGGTCGTAGGCGCCGATGCCGCAGGTGCCAAGGCCCAGCGCGGCGCAGGCTAAGTACAGGTTCTCCCCCACGTGGCCCATGTCGGCCATAATCAGCTTGTGGGCAAAGATCCCGTACCGCCACTCGCTGCGGTAGGGCACAAAGCCCCAATAAAACACCACGTTGGCCTTGGCCGCCCAGCGCTGGCCGCACAGGCTTTCCTCCGCGAAGTCCAGCAGGGCCTGGGGATCCTCCTGGGCGGAGAGCAGCTCCAGCTGGTGGGTCATGGGCAGGTAGTGGTACATCCCGGGCACCAGGCCCTCCACCTGCCGCACCAGCAGGTAGGTTTCAAAGGGATGCCGTGCCCCGCCGGCGGGGACGGTGCGCAGGGTGGCGTAGCTCTTCCCCCGGATATCCTTCACGCCCTGGGTGCCCCACAGCAGGAAGGACAGCTGCAGCAGGCTCATGTCCTCCTGGGTGTACACCCGGCTGCTCTTCCGTTTCAGCAGCAGCTGCACCAGGTTGTCCTCCATGCCCAGGTTTTCAAAATCCCGGGGCAGGTCGATGGGGTTGCCGGCCATGGGGGCCTTCACCAGGGGCGGCTGGGGGCGCTTCAGCTCTTGGTCGGTCTGATAGCCCTCCAGGCCATTGCGCTCCATCTCCATGGTGTCCCGGGATTTTAAAAAGTCCCGCCCCTGCCGGGTGATCTCCCAAATCTTCTTTTCGTCCATGCTGACTCCTCCTTGTCTATATGGCAACGCAGGGACACGCCCACCGGCCGCCCCTGCGTGACAGTTACAATAGTCCCAATTCTTTTACATACTGGGCGCACGCCTGCTCCATGGTTTGGCGGGCCTGCTCCAAAGTCACCTGGCCCAGGGAGCATCCCGCGGCCCCCTGATGGCCGCCGCCGCCAAGACGGCTGCACAGCTGGGAAGCGTCCGCCGGGGGATTGGCCCGCACGGAAACCTTCACCTTGCCGTCGGCTTTCTCCTTGAGGGTGACGCCCAGCACCACCCCTTGGATCTCCCGGGGGAGGGAGGCGATGCCGTCCAGGTCGTTTTCCTCCACGCCTGTCCGGGCGAAGAGGCTATAGGGCACTTCCAAAATGGCCACCAAGCCCTGGCTGGAAAAGGCCAGGCTGTCCATGGCAATGCGCTCGGCCTCCACCTGGCCCCGGGACTTGCTCTCAAACATCCGCTGGTTGATATCCCCACTTTGGGCGCCCAGCTCCAGCAGGTCCGCCGCAATGCGGTGGGTCCGGGGGGTGACGTTCCGGTAGCGGAAGCACCCGGTGTCCGTGGCAAGGCCTGTATACAGGCAGTCCGCCATGGCCCGGTCCAGGTCCACCCCCAGCTCCCCCAGCAGGGCGTAGATCAGCTCCACCGTGGCGGCGGAGTCCGCCTCCACCCACCGCTGGGGCGCAAAGGGGACATGGGTGCCGTGGTGGTCAATGGCCAGTTCCACCCGGGCCACCAGCTCCTGGGGGGCCTTGCCCAGCAGGGCTTTGTCCGCCACGTCCACGGTCATCACATGGGCAGGCTCAAAGCCCCCCAGGGGCAGCCCCGCGAACAGGTAGGAGAATTTCTCCGGCACCGGGTCGGCGCAGAGAAAATCCACCTGCTTCCCCAGGCTGGAAAGCCCCCGCAGCAGCGCCGACGCGGATCCCAAAGTGTCCCCGTCGGGGGAGGCGTGGCTCATCACCAAGATCTGGTCCCACTGCCGCAGCAGGGCGGCTGTTTCCGGGCAGGTCAGCATGGCTCACTCCTCCTCTTCCTGGGAGGCGGCCTCCTGAGAAGGCTCCCCCTCCGGCTCCAGGTCGTGGAGCAGCTTGGAAATGTGGGTGCCGTACTCAATGGAGTCGGTGGCCTTGAAGATCAGCTGGGGCACGTGCCGCAGGGAAAGGCGGCGGCCCAGCTCCCGGCGGATGAACCCGGCAGCGGATTTCAGCCCCTGCACCGCCTCTTTGGTGCGGGACAGGCCTTCCATGGTGCTGACGTACACCGTGCAGTAAGACAGGTCGTTTGTCACTTCTGCCCGCACCACGCTGAGCAGGCAGTCTTTCACCCGGGGGTCCTTCACCTCCCGGAGGATGGCCGACAGCTCCCGATGGATGTCCTCGGTGGTGCGGCCCAATTTAAAGCTAGGCATTTGGCTGCCTCCTTTCCCCCACCTTTCTTGCAAGAAAGGTGGCAAAGAACTTTTAATTCGCGTTTTCGCTCGTTCCTCGCTCCCATTGCAGGGAAATGGAACCTCGCAGTCCGCGATGGATCGTGTTCCTGGGAAGGGGAAGAACCCTCCCGTTGCCGCCAGAAAGTTGGGAACCCCGTCCAGCCCGCGGCGGCTTGGCCCCGCCCCTGCGGAACGCAGAAGGGCGGCCTGCCCTGTCCGGGCACGGACTTAATCCCGATACTCCTCCATCTCGTAGGCTTCCAAAATGTCCCCCTGCTTGATGTCGGAGAATTTCTCCAGGGTGATGCCGCAGTCGTAGCCGTCGGCCACTTCCTTCACGTCGTCCTTAAAGCGCCGCAGGGAGGCCACCTTGTCGTCGGCCACAATGATGCCGTCCCGCACCACGCGAACCTGGGCGTTGCGGGTGATCTTGCCGGCGATAACGTGGCCGCCGATGACCATGCCCACGTTGGAGATCTTGTAGGTTTCGCGGCACTCGGCCTTGCCCAGGGCCACTTCCCGGTACTTGGGCGCCAGCATACCCTTCATGGCGCTTTCGATCTCTTCGATGCAGTCGTAAATGATGCGGTACAGCCGCATATCCACACCGTCCCGCTTGGCGTTCTCCTCGGCCACGGGGTCGGGGCGGACGTTGAAGCCCACGATGATGGCGTTGGAGGCGTTGGCCAGCATAACGTCGCTCTCGCTGACGGCGCCCACGGCGCCGTGGATGATGTGCACCCGCACTTCCTCGTTGGAGAGTTTCTCCAAGGACTGGCGCACAGCCTCCACAGAGCCCTGCACGTCGGCCTTGACAATGATCTTCAGCTCCTTCATGTCGCCCTCTTTCATCTGCTCAAACAGATTGTCCAGGGTGACCTTGGTCTGGGAGTTGAACTGCTCTTCCTTCCGCTCGGTGATCCGCTGCTCCACCAGCTCCCGGGCCAGGCGCTCGTCGGACACGGCGTTGAAGATATCGCCGCCCACGGGCACGTCGCCCAAGCCGGTGATCTCCACAGGCACGCTGGGGCCGGCTTCCTGTACCTTGCGGCCCTTGTCGTCCATCATAGAGCGCACACGGCCCACAGTGGTGCCGGCCACAATGGTGTCCCCGGCGTGGAGGGTGCCGTTCTGCACCAGCACGGTGGCCACAGGGCCCATGCCCTTGTCAAGCCGGGCCTCAATGACAGTGCCCTTAGCGGCCCGGTCGGGGTTGGCCTTCAGCTCCATCATGTCGGCGGTGAGCAGGATCATCTCCAGCAGGTCGCCAATGCCCTGCTTGGTGTGGGCAGACACGGGGATGCAGGGGGTGTCGCCGCCCCACTCTTCCGGCACCAGCTCATACTCGGTGAGCTGCTCTTTCACACGGTCGGGGTTGGCCGCCATCTTATCCATCTTGTTGATGGCCACAATGATGGACACACCCGCGGCTTTGGCGTGGTTGATAGCTTCCACGGTCTGGGGCATAATACCGTCGTCAGCGGCCACCACCAGCACGGCGATATCCGTCACCTGGGCGCCCCGGGCGCGCATGGTGGTAAAGGCGGCGTGGCCGGGGGTGTCCAGGAAGGTGATCTCCCGGCCGTCCACAGCGACCCGGTATGCGCCGATGTGCTGGGTGATGCCGCCAGCCTCGCCCTCGGTAACATTGGCGTGGCGGATCGCGTCCAGGATGGAAGTCTTGCCGTGGTCCACATGGCCCATGACCACCACCACAGGGGCGCGGGGCACCAAATTGGCCTCATCGTCCTCGCTGTCGTCTATGATCCGCTCTTCGATGGTAACCACTTCTTCTTTTTCCACCTTGGTGTGGAATTCGTCGGCCACCAGCACGGCGGTGTCAAAGTCGATGGTGTCGTTGATAGCGGCAAACACCCCCAGGCCCATCAGCTTTTTGATAACCTCCGGAGCGGTGACCTTCAGCCGCAGGGCGAACTCGCCCACAGTGATCTCCTCGGGCACCTGGATGGTCATGTGCTTGGCCTGGCGCTCCCGGGCGATGCGGTTCAAACGCTCGGCCTCGGTCTCCCGCTTGCCCCGGCGCTGGCCCCGCTTCTGCTGGTTCCGGCTGGGGAATTTCTGCTTGGTCACCACGTTGTCGGTGCGGGTCTTCACTTTCTGGTCGGCCAGCTGGTCGTATTTCTCGTTGTACTTATCGATATTCACGTTGGAGGAACGGGTATCCACCACCCGGCGGGTGGGCTGCTTGGGGGCCTCCGCCTCGGCAGGCCGCTGGGCGGGCTCCTGGGCCTGGGCAGCCGGCTGCTTGGCGGGCTGGGGGCGCTCCCCTCCCTTGGCGGCAGGGGCGCTTGCCTGTTTCTGGGGCTTCCCCTCGCGGGCGGCGGGCTCCTGGGGCTTCTTCACCGAAGCTTCCTGCTGCCCCCGCTGGGCGAAATAGGCGTCCAAGCTGTCCATGTTCCGCTGCTGGGTGAAGGTTTCAAAAACCACGTCCAGCTCCTCTTCATTCAGGGCAGTCATGTATTTTTTCGGCTCGGGGAAATACTTGGCCAGGGTGTCGATGACATCCTTGTTGGGGATGTCCAGGTCCTTGGCCACTTCCCGCACTCTGTATTTAATCATCATGGGCTTGTTCCTCCTTATCTTCCGTCACGGCTTCCACCAGTCCCTTTATGGCCTTGGCGAACCCCTGATCTGTCACGGCCATCACCCCGGCCCGCAGGCCGCAGGCATGGCCCAGCTCTTCCATACCGAAGGGCAGACCCAGGGTTTCAATCCCCGCCCGGTCCCCCTCATAGCGAAGGTTCTTCACCGTCTTTTCCGACATATCTTGGGCACACAGCAGCACGGCGGCTTTTCTCCCACGGGCGGCGCTCACCGCCGCGTCGAACCCGGGCTCCACCTTCCCGGCCCGCCGGGCCAACCCCAGCATAGACAACAGCTTATCCATGGCCGCTTCCCCTCCTTTTGGGAAGGGGCTCTTCCCCATCCTCGATCACGATGATGGGCCGGCCCTGTTCGTCCACAGGCCCCGCGGGGGCTGCCTGTTTTTCGGCCTCTTCCCGCGCCTTTTGGATCTCCTCCTCCAGCTTGGCGTATACCTCCGGGGGGATCTTGCAGGAGAAGGCGCGCTCCAGCCGCCGGGACTTCTGGGCCTGCTTCAGGCACTGGGCGTCCCGGCACAGATAGGCGCCCCGGCCGGGCTTCTTCCCTGTGGGGTCCAGGGAGATCTCCGGCGGCAGGGGGGCGCCGGTTCCGTCCTCTTTCTGGGGGGCTTTCACCACCCGCACCAGCTCTTTTTTCGGCTTCATCTCGCCGCAGCCCGCGCACATCCGCAGGGGCGTTTTTTTGGGGTGCATTGCTTCTCCTCCCTTCCAAACGGCAGGCGTGGGTTACTGTTCCTCGCCGTAAAAGCCGCTTTCCGGCTTAATATCAATCTTCCAGCCCGTAAGCTTGGCGGCCAAGCGGGCGTTCTGGCCCTTGTTGCCAATGGCCAGCGACAGCTGGTTATCGGGCACGGTCACCTTGCAGGAGCGGGAACCGTCCTCCGTCACCTCTACAGACAGCACGCTGGCCGGGGACAGGGCCGCCGCGATGAACTTCTCAGGCTCGTCGCTGAACTCCACAATGTCGATCTTCTCGCCGCCCAGCTCGTCCACGATCTCCGACACTCGGCTGCCCCGGGTGCCGATGCAGGCGCCCACGGCGTCCACGTCGGGGTTGTGGCTCATGACAGCCAGCTTGGTGCGGGAACCGGCCTCCCGGGCCACGGCCTTGATCTCCACGGTGCCGTCGTAGATCTCGGGCACTTCCGTTTCGAACATCCGCTTCACCAGGTCGGGATGGGTGCGGGAGATGATGGCCTTGGGGCCTTTTTCGGTTTCCCGGACGTCCACTACATACACCTTTATGTAGTCGCCCTCTTTCACATTCTCCCCGCCGATCTGCTCGTTCTTGGGCAGCACAGCCTCCGCCTTGCCGATCTTCAGGGAGATGGCGCCGGTGCGGGGGTCGATGCGCTCCACCAGGCCGCTGACCAGCTCCTGGTGCTTACTCTGGAACTCCTGCATCATCTGGCCCCGCTCGCTGTCGCGGATGCCCTGGCGGATGATGTTCCGGGCGGTCTGGGCAGCCACACGGCCGAACTGCTTGGTGTCCAGCTTGATGCGCACAAACCGGCCCACGCAGGCGGTGGGGTCCACCTGCTTGGCCTTATCCAGCAGGTACTGGCGGTTGGGGTCCTCCACCTCTTCCACGATCTCCTTGCGCAGGTACACGTTGAACACGCCCTTTTCGGGGTTCACGTCGATGTCCACGTCCTCGTTGCCGTAGTTGTTTTTGCAGGCGGTGGAAATGGCCTTTTTGATCTTATCCAGCATGAACTCCACCGGGATGCCCTTTTCCTTTTCCAGCAGGTTTAGGGCCAGGAACAGCTCCTCGTTGCCCTGCTTTTCCGGTTCCTTCTTCTTTGCCATGAGTTTCGCTCCTTTATCTCTCTGTTTCTTCTAACGTGAAGTCCTCGTCCACCGAGTGGATGGAGGAGCATTCTTTCTTCTCCAAGGTGACGCTGGTGTCCTCATCCAGCTGGATCTCCAGCTGGCCGTCCTCTTGGGCCCGCAGCAAAATGCCGCAAAGCTCCCTCTCCCCTGTTTCCAAGGGGCGGATCAGCCTGGCCCGCACGGGTTTCCCCAGGTACCGGGCAAAGTGTTCCGGCCGGGTGAGCTTGCGCTCCAGCCCAGGGGAGGACACCTCCAGCAGGTACTCTTGGGAAATGGGGTCTTCCCGGTCCAGCACAGGGTTCACCGCATGGGTCATATCCACGCAGTCGTCAATGGTGACACCCCCCTCTTTGTCGATAAACAGCCGCAGGAACCAATCGGCTCCCTCCTTGACAAACTGCACGTCCCACAGGGAGAGGCCCAAGTCCTTCGCCAAGGGTTCCGCCAGCTCCCAGACACGCTGGGCCACGTTTCCTTTTTTCTTTGGTGCGGGGCTCATACGCTGCCACCTTTCCCGGCCCGGGGGCCGACATTTTTTGCTTTTCCACTATAAGCAAACAAAAGAGCGGGTCGCCCCACTCTTTCATCATCCTACCTATACCTTAGTGATTATAGCACCAAACTTTAGGAAAATCAAGGCTTTTTCCCAGGTTTCTCAAGGCTTTGGGGCTTCTGCCTCACACTTCCAGCTGCCGGGAGAGGAACATCCCCGCCGCCCGCAGGCTTTCCAAAACCTCGCCGCTGGGTTTTTGGGGGCCTTTGTCCCCTTTCAGCAGCATCACTGCCCCCATGGGGTCACCGTTGGCCACCACCGGATGCACGGCCAAAGCCGCGGTGGCCAGTCCCTGGGAAAGCAGCACTGTGTTCTCCCCGTTGGTGATGAATTTCCGTCTTCCCTGGACCAGTTCTTCAAGCTGGGGGGAGATCCCCTTGTGGAGCGCCTCCCGCTTGGACGGCCCCGCCAAGGCGATGACCTGCTCGCCGTCGCACACGGCGGCGGCCAAACCGGTGAGGGCCACCAGCGCTTCGGCGTAGGCTTGGGCCAAGGCCGCCATTTCCCCCACGGGGGAGTATTTTTTCAAGATCACCTCGCCGGACACATCGGTAAAAATCTCCATGGGCATCCCTTCCCGGATCTTCAGGGTGCGGCGGATCTCCTTAGGGATGACCACCCGGCCCAGGTCGTCGATCCTGCGGACAATTCCTGTGGCTTTCATACCATTCCTCCCATAACTCTGTCACGCCGGAAGGACCCCCGGCGGCTTGTTTTTTCAAAGGGTAGTATTTGCCAGTTTTTTGGGATTATCCGGGAAGTTTTCGCTGCCGCAAAAAAAATTTTCCCATCCCCAGCAGCGGCACCAGAACATAGAACAAGGGCGCCGCCAAATGGCAGCGCCCTCATCCTATGGGGTAATCATAAAATTAAGTAGAGTTGAAACCTTATTTA